>USCB01000006.1 GCA_900553125.1 uncultured Clostridium sp.
TTCTGATTGGGGACGGTTCTTTTCGCGAAAAGAACCGTCCCCAATCAGAAATTTCTCACAAACTCATATTGATTCCTCTTGCTACAATATTACTCATATTTTCAATAAGTTCATCAATCTCCTTAGGTGTAACTATCATATTATAATCACTAGGATTAAGAGCCTCCTTAATCTCCTCATAATTATCCTGCTCTTTAAGTTTATTCAAATATTCATTAGACTTAGCCTCTTGTTGCAATTTCTCAATAAATAAATCCAAACAATCATTAACTAAAACAGCACTTTCTACGACTGTTGGTATTCCGAATTGCAACAACAGGAATTCCAAGAGTACTTTCAGATATTTCTTTTCTTGTATTTCCAACACCTGCACCTGGTACTATTCCTGTATCTGAAAGTTGAATTGTACTACTTATTCTTTCTATACTTCTTGAAGCTAATGCATCAATTACTATTAATAGTTTTGGCTTTATTTCTTTTACAACTCCTTCTAATATTTCTAAAGTCTCTATTCCTGTTGTTCCTAAAACCCCAGGAGATATTGCACTTACTGGTCTTGAATTTTCATCTATATATTGTGGTAAATATTTTATTATATGACGTGTTACATCTATGTCATTTATAACTTTTGGTCCTAATGAATCTGGTGTTACATACATATTTCCAAGTCCTACTACTAAAATATCATCTTTAAATTCAATATGTTTGTTTATAATTTCCTTAAGTTCTTCTGATAAAACTTCTGCTGATTTTTGGATTTCTGTTTCTTCTGCTAACCTTAATTTTTGTATATCTATTGTTATATAAGTACCAATTGGCTTTCCTATTGATTGCTCACCATTTTGATTTGTAATATTTACTTTTGTAACTTTTAAATTTTCATTAATTTCTTTATTTTCTATTTCTACTCCATCTATTTCTTCTAAATTATTATTTTTTCTAAAGATATCTCTTCTTTCTAAAGCTAAATCTGTTCTAAAATTATACATTAAAAAAGTCCTCCCTAAAGCTTATTTTTGCTTTTTAGAGAACTTTTTATTCATTATTTTTTTAAAATATTCCTATTATATTTCCATGTTTATCTACATCTATCATCTCAGCAGATGGAACCTTTGGAAGTCCTGGCATTGTCATTATTTTTCCACAATATATTACAATAAATTCTGCTCCATTTTTTAATGCTGCATCTTTTATGGTTATAGAAAATTTTTCTTTACATTCTAAATTTTTAGCATCATCTGATAATGAATATTGCGTTTTTGCTATACAAATTGGCAAATTTGATTTTCCTAATTTTTCAATTTTTTCAATATTTTTATTTGCAATCTCTGTATATTCTATTCTTTCTGCTCCATAGATTTTTTTTGCAACCTTTTCAATTTTGTTTTTTATACTATCATTATCTTCATAAACAAACTTGAAATCTGTTTCTTTTTCTGAGATATTAACTATTTTTTTTGCAATATCTATTGCTCCATCTCCACCTTTTGCCCATCCTTCTACTACACTCATCATAATATTTCTTTTTGATAGGTCTTCTTCTATAAATTTAATTTCTTCATCTGTGTCAGTGTTAAATCTATTTAGTGCAACCACCACATTTAGTCCAAATTCGCTTTTCATATTACATATATGTTTATATAAATTATGCATTCCATTTTTTAGTGCTATTAGATTCGGTTTTAAAATGTCTTCTTTTGCAACTCCACCATGATATTTAAGTGCTTTTATTGTTGCAACAATTACAACTACATCTGGTTTTAATCCAGCTTTTCTACATTTTATATCTAAAAATTTTTCTGCTCCTAAATCTGAACCAAATCCTGCCTCTGTAATTGCATAATCCCCCAATTTTAGTGCTAATTTTGTTGCCCTAACAGAATTACAACCATGTGCAATATTTGCAAAAGGTCCTCCATGAATTATACAGGGTGTTCCTTCTAATGATTGTACTAAATTTGGATTTATTGCATCTTTTAAAAGAGCTGTCATTGCTCCTTCTGCTTTTATGTCTTTTGCATATACAGGTTCTTCTTCTTCATTGTATCCTATTATTATATTTCCTAATCTTCTTCTTAAATCATTTATATCATTTGCCAAACATAATATAGCCATTATTTCCGATGCTACTGTTATATCAAACCCATCTTTTCTCGGAACAATTTTATTTTCTCCAGATAAACCTGTTTCGATACATCTTAATTGTCTATCATTTAAATCAACACATCTTTTCCATGTGACTGTTTTTATTTTCAATTCATTTCCAAAATAAATATGATTATCAATTAAAGATGCTAACAAATTATTTGCTGATGTTATTGCATGTATATCTCCTGTAAAATGAAGATTTATATCATCCATTGGTGCAATTTGTACCTTTCCTCCGCCTGTCGCTCCACCTTTCATTCCAAATACTGGTCCTAATGATGGCTCTCTTAATGCTAAAATCGAATTTTGGTTTATTTTGTTCAATCCATCTGCTATTGCAATTGATACTGTTGTTTTTCCTTCTCCTAATGGTGTTGGATTCATTGCAGTTACTAGTATTAATTTTCCATCTTTGTTTTCCTTTAATCTTGAAAACGCTTTTTGATTTATTTTTGCCTTATATTTTCCATATTGTTCTATTTCTTCTTCTAATAATCCGCATTTTTGGCTTATATTGTTAATATTTTGGAGCTTGGCTGCTCTTGCTATTTCTATATCTGTCATACTTTCCCCCTTTTTATTTAATTCAAATTTATACTAACACAAAAATATAAATCCCGCAATAATTTTGCAGGATTTGTTTTTATTTTATTAATTGTTTTGAAGTTTCATCTTCATTTTCACCATCTGAGCCTGTTTCATTATTATTATCACTGTTTGTATTGCTGTTAGTATTTTCTGATGAATTTGTATTATTTTCTAATGTATTATCATTTTCTCCTGATGTATTCGAATTATTTCCTGCTGATGTATTTCCTGTATCTTTTTCTTCCTCTGTTTTTGGAGGTTCAAGTGGTTTTGTATCTTCACTACCACCTTTATTTTCTTCTTTTTTATCCTCTTTTGGTTGTTCCACCGTACTAGATGCTGGCTCTGTATAATTTTTCCAAGGATTGTTTGGTAATGGGTCTGTTGGGTCCCAGTTTCTACAAGTTTCATTTGAAGATATCTTTTGTGCTGATGGTTTTCCAAGAGGTCCAGGGTCACTTGATGAATAAAATTCTACATATGTTCCACTTTCACAATTAGAATATATCCAATAAGCATCTGCTACTGTAAGTCTTATACATCCAGCTGAGGCCTTTGTTCCTAATTTATCATATGCTACATATTTTAATGTATCTGGTGAGTTTGTTTTATATGGTACAGAGTGGAATAAGATATGTCCTGTTATTCTTGAACAGTATTGACCATAAACTCCACCATTTAATTGATGCCATCTGTATTTATTACTCATTTTATATGTACCTGATGTTGGGGTTGCTTTTCCTGTTGAACATACCATTGCTCTTACAGGTACTGTATATTTTCCGTTTTTATCTTTTTTATATACAGTTACAACATTTGCTCCATAATTTACTTTTATATAGTATGTTTCTTTACTATTTTTTTCTTCTTCCTCAGGATTTTCTACTTTTGTATCTTCTGCGTCTTCGTCCCAACTTGTATCTTCCGGATTTTCCACTGCATCTTCTTCGGTATTACTATTTTCTTCTGTTTCTTGTACTACTTCATTAACAGGTGCAGCTACTTCTTCTATTTTTGTTTTTGCAATATTATTTTTTTGTTTTTCCTTCATACATAACATGATAAATACTATAGCAGATATTATAATAGCTATCAATAAAATTATTTGTACCTTTTTATAATTACTTAAATTTTCCATTTTTTTCTTCCCTTTTTATTTTTTATACCATTATTCTAGCATTATTTATATTTATCGTCAATATATTTTTTTGTAATTTTGTAACCTTTATTATATAAATATTCAATATCACTCGTATCTAGCAAACCTATCTTTTTGGTCGTAATTGTAATTAGTTCATCTATACCATCTAATTCGTAATTTGAAAGTTCGTGTTCCATTAAACTTATTGACCTAACAGCTATATCTATTAAATTTTTACAACAATCACCTTTCTTTGATTTTGATGCAAAATTTATCCCTAATACCTTATCTGCTCCCATTTCTTTTAGCTCTCTCCATGCAACATTCTCTCTTACTCCACCATCTATTAATTGTTCTTTTCCATACATACATGGAGAAAAAACAACTGGAAAACTACAGCTACTTCTAACTGCTATATCAATTGGTGCATCTACTACATATCTTATTTCATCTGAAATATTTTGCCTAATTTCTTTTGAAGAAAATATAATTACTTCACCATTTTCCAAATTTACAGCAGGTATCGCAATCGGTATTTTTAAGTCATTCATTTTATACACATTATTTTCTTTACATACATCTTTCATTGCCTTTGTCAAAAAGCTTCCACTATTTAATCCGTCAACAATTATTCTGCCTGTAAATAATAAACCTCCCACTATTTTAAATATATTTTTTATATCTATATATCTTACTTTTTTTAGATATTTTTTCAATGTTTTATACATTTCATCACTAGAATAACCCAGAGCATATAATACTGCTATTATACTACCTGATGATGTACCTGCCACCATATCAAATTTTATATTATTTTCTTCTAATGCTTTTAATGCTCCTATATGTGCAAATGCCTTTATCCCTCCTCCTGAAAAACATAGTGCTTTTTTCATATCCTTTACCTCCAACAAAAACTCGAATTACTAATATTATATTAATAATTCGGGTTTTTGTTATTTTTATAGATATGTTTTTAATGTTTCTACACTATCTTCTTGCATCTTTACAAATTCATCTAGCAAACTATGAATGTTTTTGTCTATATCTGGATTTTGATTTAATAGTCTTCTTCCTTCTATTATTCCCATATTAGTTCCATTTAATAATAGTTCTGATAAATTTGAATTACTTTTATCGCTCATTGCTTTCATTTGAACTCCCCACCATGTCATTACTTTGTTCATTGCACTTGTTTCATGTGGCTCTTTTTCATATGTGAATTTTTCGTACAGATTGTTTGCTCTTCTTGAGATGTCTTTGTATTTGTTATATTCTAGTTCTAGTGTTTTTTTGAAGTCTTCATCTCCTACTTTTTTTACGACAAATTCTATTGCATCCATTCCCATTGTGGCTCCTTTGTTTAATTCATCTAGTACATTTAAGTCATTATTTTCCATTTTGGTTCCTCCTTTGTTGTTAGTTTGTACAGTTTTTAGGAAATAATACAATTTTAAAAGACATTTAAAATGAGAGCCGTTTTCAAAAGAATACGGCTCTTTCCCTTATATATTACCCTAAAGCAACATCTAAAATCATCATTAATACGAATCCAAAAATTAACCCCAATGTTGCTAAGTTTTTATTTTCAAGTATTGATTCAGGTAACAACTCCCTTGCCGCAACTGCAATCATAGCACCAGCAGCAAATGAAAGAAGTACTGGCAAAATGATTCTTATTTTCATAACCAATATTACACCTACTACAGCAGATATTGGTTCAACCAAAGCAGAGCCTTGACCTAGCATAAAACTTTTAAATCTCGAAAAACCTTCATTTCTGAGTGGCAAAGCCACTGCAGCACCCTCTGGAAAATTTTGGATTCCAATTCCCAAAGCCAACATTATTGCTCCTATTAAAGTCATTCCAGGTACTCCACTTGCAATTCCACCAAATGCAACACCTATTGACATTCCTTCTGGTATATTGTGTATAGTTATTGCAGATACCAATAAAATACTTTTCTTTAAAGAAACTGAACTTCTTAAATTACCTCTATTTTTTAATGCTTTATCCAAAAATTTATCTGATAATAATACAAATAATGCTCCTACTGTAACTCCAATAGCCGGTAACATCCAAGCTATGTAGCCAAGTTCTACAGATAAATCTATTGCAGGTGCAAGTAATGACCAAAATGATGATGCAATCATTACACCTGCACTAAATCCTAATATTGTATTTAATACTTTTTTATTTAACTCTTTAAAAAAACATACTACAAGTGAACCAAGTGCAGTTATTCCCCAAGTAAATATTGTTGCTATTAGTGCTTGAATTATTGGATTTAAATTTTCAAACCAATTCAATTTTATTCACCCCATTGTATATTATGTCAAAATAGTTAATATAGTTATATTTTTTGTAAAAATTTGCCAAATAAAAAAGCCCAATAACTTATGGGCCTCTTTTCAACCAATATGGTTTATATTACATTTTACCAACTAAATTTTTATCCTTGTTTTTATTAACAACTGTAGTTGTAGACTTAACAATTTGAACACTATCCCCTACATTCAATCCATAAGTAATTTCCACATAATAGTCATCAGATATCCCTGTTGTAATATAAACCTGTTTCGCCGTGCCATCACCTTGAACAACATCAACATAGTCTTTTCCTTCTTCATCTTTTTGAATAGCCTCAACAGGAATACCTACAACATTTTCCGCTTTTTCAATAATTACAGTACAATTTGCTTGCATGTTTTCTTCAAGTCTTTCATCTGGATTTGTTATTTCTACATTTAAGGTTGATTTATTATTAATATCTTTATTTATTTTTATTACTTTTCCAACATAATTTAATGTTTCCTCATCTTTTTTTATTAAAATCTCAACATCCTGATTTTCTTTTGCCTTTTCTAAGTTTTTATCTTCTATAGCTAAAGTAATTTGATATGTTTTTTCTACATTTTCACTATTATTTTCTGTTTCATTTACATTTTCTTTATCTTCTGAATCTGTATCAATTAAAGATTCTTTTTCCTTATACTCAACATTTCCTGTTCCTGTTAATGTATTTTTTATTGTAACTGTTGATGCTTTCATTTCAATTATACTTGTAGTTGTAACTGTACTTTCTCCTACGTTTTTAGTTTTTTGACTTACAACAATACTATATCCCAAAGAAATTGCTAAAGCTATCCCCATTATTAATATAATTATCCAAGATTTATCTTTCATCTAATCGCCTCTCTATAAAAAACTTCCCTTATTATAAATTAAAATTCCTAAAAATACAACCTTTTTTCAATTTTTATTCTGTAATTCATAATAAAATCTGGAACTGTGGAGCCAGTGTCCAGATTTTATTACGAATTACAGAATTTTTATTGCCGAAAACTTAAATTTGTAGTATCATATTAAATATGATAAAAAGCCTATATAACTTATTTATGGAAAGGAATATCTTATGAAATCAATTAATATAAAATCAACTTCAAGTAACCAAACAATGCATATTGCAAAAATTCTTGCAAAATACCTATCTAAAGGCGATACTATTGTTTTAACAGGTGAACTCGGTTCTGGGAAAACAAAATTCACAGAAGGATTTTTAAGTTTTTTTGGATTAGAAAAAGAAATATCTAGTCCAACATTCAATATTGTAAATGAATATATATCAAACTCCGTAAATATCTACCATTTCGACGTTTACAGACTATCAGATACAGAAGAATTTTATGCAATTGGTGGAGAAGAATATTTTGAAAAAGGAATCTGTTTAATAGAATGGGGTGAATTAATAGAAGACGCTCTACCTTTTGAATATATGCATATTTCATTTGAAAAACTGGAAGATGAACCAGATTCACGCATATTAAGAATCGAAACTTTAGGACAAAAATATGAAACTATTTTAGACAAATTAAAGGAGGAAATTTAAATTGAAAATTTTAAGTATTACAACATCTAGCAAAATCTGTGGAGTTGCCATTTTAGAAGACACTTCTATTATAAAAGAAATAAATTTAAACAATGGGTTAACACATTCAGAATCTCTAATGCCACTAATTAAACAGATATTCGAAGAAACCGATTTAACTCTTTCTGATATAGATTTACTAGTTTCTGATATAGGACCTGGTTCATTTACAGGTATTCGTATTGGGGTTTCAACTATCAAGGCTTTTGCTGATAGTATAGGAATTCAAGCTATTGGAGTAAATTCATTAGATAGTCTTACATATAATTGTGAAAATATGGGAATTATATGTTCTTTAATTGATGCTAAGAAAAATAATGTATATTGTGAAATGTATGAAAATATTTTAAATTCTGCTTTTAGTCATATAGTCAGACGTAAAGCATCTTTTGAAAATATTGAAAATTTACTTTCAGAAATAAAAAAAATTAATCCAAATTATAATATAACATTTGTCGGAGATGGAGCCTGTGCTTATAAAGATATTATTTTAAAATATCTACCATCTGCTAACTTTATAGAAAATAATAACCTATCTGCCTCTAAAGTTGGCTTTGCCGGATTATATAACTATATGACTCAAAATGTTCAAGACGTAATGCCTCTATACCTTAGAAAATCTGAGGCAGAGAAAAATATGGAGGAAAAATTAAATGGAGCAAAATAATTTTGATATTGATTTTATGAAACTTGATGATTTAGAAAATATAAAAGATATTTTGGAAGGTGAGTTTGATGATTTTTGGAATTACAGTATTTTTAAAAGTGAATTAAAAAATCCAAATTCAACTTATTTCGTCGTAAAATGTGATGAAAAAATCGTTGGATTTGCTGGCGTCTTAATTGTTTTAGATGAATCTGATATTACTAATATTGTTGTCAAGAAATCTTTTAGAGGTATGCGGAATTTCAAATTTGCTTATGAAAAAATTGATTGATTTTTGTTACCAGAAAAATATTAAAAAAATCAATTTAGAAGTTTGCTCTGTAAATAGTGTTGCTATTTCTCTTTATAAAAAATGGGGATTTAAGCAGGTCGGATGTAGAAAAGGTTATTATCGTGATGGTGATGGATTGTTGTTCAATTGGGACCGGGTCTTTTTAGGGCATTGTTCCATCGGGACCGGGTCTTTTTGGTACATTGTATTGCAAAGATTTTGTTCCAATGGAATAACTTGAAAATGTACCAAAAAGACCCGGTCCCAATTGAACCCTGTCATTCACAATATATCATTTTTTCTTTTCCTGCATATGATAGCAAATCTTAGCAACAAAAAAGTCAGGAGTAATCTTAGACAAAAATTTAGCACATTTTATCATAAATCCAGGAACAATATTAAATTTTCCTTTCAAAAAATACTTAATTGCATATTTTGCTACATACTCACTAGACTTAGAACTCAAATTAAACTTTACTCCTGCAACATTATTAAAATTCGTATTCACAGGTCCTGGCTGAAGTACACTAATTTTAACATTGGACTTTTTCTTATTTAATTCTTCTCTTATCCCCTCTGATAATCTTAAAACATAAGATTTAGACGAATAATATGCACACATAAGTGGACCTGGCATACTTCCTGCAATTGAAGATACATTTAAAATCCTACCATTATCTTTTTGAACCATATCTTTTAAATATAGTTTTGTTAAAATATGTACAGCAATTACATTTGTTTTTATTAAATTTAATTCTTTTTGTAAATCTGTCTTAGTAAACTCACCAAACACTCCAAATCCTGCATTATTTACCAATATATCTATATCCTTATTTTCTTCATATAAACTTATACAATTTTCCTCTTCAGATAAATCTTTTACCACTATTTTAACATTAATTTTGTATTTTACTTCTAGTTCTGTTTTTAATTCATTTAGCCTTTTTTCATCTCTGGCTACTAATACTAAATCATATTTTCTTTCGGCAAATTCTCTTGCCATATCTCTTCCAATTCCAGAAGATGCTCCTGTAATTAAAACTTTCATATCTCTTTCTCCTTTTTTGTATTGGGGACGGTTCTTTTCGGAAAAAGAACCGTCCCCAATGCGAAATTAGAAATCTCTCATTGCTTCATCATATTGTTCTTTATTTGGTGCCTTTCCATGCCATCCAACTTGATTTTCCATAAAAGATACACCTTTCCCCTTAATGGTCTTAGCAATAATACAAGTAGGTTTTCCCTTCGTATTTCTTGCAGCTGAAAATGCATCTTTTATTTTTTGGATATCATGTCCATTTATAGTAACTACATTAAATCCAAAACTTTCAAATTTCTTATCAATAGGATATGAACTCATAACCTCTTCTATCGTTCCATCAATCTGAAGATTATTATTATCTACTATCACACATAAATTATCCAAACTATACTTATTTGCTGCCATTGCAGCTTCCCAAACTTGACCTTCTTCTATTTCACCATCTCCAAGTATACAATATACTCTATATTCTTTCTTATCCATTTTTCCGCTTATTGCCATACCATTTGCTACAGACAATCCTTGTCCAAGAGAACCTGAACTCATATCTACACCAGGTACATCATTCATATTTGGGTGTCCTTGAAGTTTACTATTTATATTTCTAAATCCTTTTAAATCCTCTTTTTCGAAATATCCTCTTTCAGCCAATGCTCCATATAATGCTGGCGAACAATGTCCTTTTGATAATATTAACCTATCTCTATCTTCCCACTTTGGATTTTTTTCATCTATATTTAGTTCATCAAAATATAATACTGCCATTATATCTGCAATTGACAGTGAACCTCCCGGATGTCCTGAATTTGCACTATATACCTGCTCTATAATATCTTTTCTTATTTCTTTAGCTTTATTTTCAATTTCTATATTATCCATTTTTTCTTCCTTTCAATAGATTTACTTTCTCTAATTATACCCACATTCTACTATACTTACTAAAAAATATCAATAATTTTATTGCTGTTTAATATATTTTATAATATAATTGTAAAAAATAAATTTGGGAGGTTTATATGTTTGATGAATATATTGATAATTTGAAAAATGATATCGTAAAGGAAACTTGTAATCTTATAAATATTCCAAGTATTTCTGAAGAAAATCCAAATCCTGATATGCCTTTTGGACAGGGTGCAAAAAAAGCACTTGATTATGTCTTAGATTTAGGAGAACGTCTGGGCTTTAGAACAAAAAACATTGATAATTACTGTGGATATATTGAATTTGGAGAGGGCGAAACACTTGTAGGTATTATTGGACATTTAGATGTTGTACCTAGTGGCGATGGATGGGATACTCCTCCTTTTGAGGCTACAATAAAAAGTGGAAAAATTTTTGGTCGTGGTGCAATTGATGATAAAGGCCCTGTTATCGCTTCTCTTTATGCTATGAAGGCTATAAAAGATAACCAAAAAGTCAACTCAAGAGTAAGACTAATTCTTGGTGTAAATGAAGAAAAAGGTTGGAAATGCATAAAACACTATAAGGAAAAAGAAGAATGGCCTACAATAGGTTTTAGTCCAGATGCCGATTTTCCATGCATCTATGCCGAAAAAGGTATTGCAACTGTCTACATAAAAGATGATTTTTCAAAATACGAAAATTATCCAATAAAAATTTCTAATATAGATTGCAATAATAATGCAATTAATGTTGTTCCTAAAATTTGTAATGTCACACTTGATATTGATGATTCTAAAATAAATTTAACTGATATTGCAAGTTTTATTGACAATGAATTAGCTTATTTAAACATTAGCTATTCTATTAAAGAAAATTCAATATTACTACAATCTTCTGGCATTCAAGCACATGCTGCTCATCCAGATTTAGGTAAAAATGCTATCTCTCCTATGATTATATTTTTACACAAGTTATTTTATCATTTCGGACTTAATATTAATCTTTTTGAATTTTTTAACAATTTTATAAATACAGAATTTGACGGAAAGTCCTTAGGAATTAATTTTGAAGATGAATCTGGAAAACTTACTTTAAATGTTGGACATCTAAAATTTTATGAAAATTATTTACAAGTTGGTATTAATCTTCGAATTCCAGTAAACACCACTATTGAAACTGTTACCAACATAATTGACCAAAAATGTAGAAAATTTTCCTTAGAGACTTATGTTGCAGGAAAACAAAATCCCCTATATGTACCTAAAGGCAACTACTTAGTTCGAACTCTTTGTAATATATTTAATCAAAAAACAAACTCGAACCTTGAGCCTATTGCAATAGGTGGAGGAACATATGCTAGAGCATTTGACAATTGTATTTCTTTTGGGGCAAACTTTCCTGGCGATACTGATATGTGCCACCAAGCAAATGAATTCGTGGATATAGAAAAATTGGTTTTGGCAAGTAAGATTTATGCGGAGGCAATATACGAATTAACAATATAAAAATTTAATTAATATAGCCGGTTAAAGAAGTTGAAGATGATTAAACTTCTTTAACCTACTCTACTTTTTTAGTTTGTTATCGCTCTTTTTATCATTGGGATTAGGTAGTGACTTCCTCCGTTATTATTTGCTTTTTCTACCATTCCGATAAATAGATATGGATTGTCTTTATTTACTGTGAAACAGTCAAACCAGCCAATTGTATCTGCTTTTTCATCTTTTGAAGCTTTTAGTTCAGCTGTTCCTGTTTTTCCAGCAATTGTTACTCCATTTATTTTCATGTCTTTTGCCGTACCCTCAGGATTTTCTACAACTTGTATTAGGTCATTTTTTATTTCTTCTGATGCTTCTTTTGTAAATGCATTTTCTACTAAAATTGTTGGTGCTTTTTCTTCTTTAAATTCTAGGTATGGTTTTATCATGTTTCCCTCATTGTAAAATGCAGAATATATTGATGCCATATGTACTGGATTTATTAGAATTTGACCTTGCCCATATCCTGTATCTGCAAGTAATGTTTCTTTGTCAATTTTTCCATCGTTTGAATATTGTGATTTGGCTAAATTTAGGTCAAATTTAATATTTTCATTAAATTTAAGTTTATCTAACCCACTAGTCATATTTTTATTTCCTATTTTTAAAGCTGCTTGTGCAAAATAAATGTTATCTGAATGTATTAATGCATTTTTTAGATTTTTTGCACCATTGTATGCAGTTAAAGTTGTTATATTGTAAGTTCCCCAAGATGCATCTTTTTGCCAACTTAAACCTGAGTAGCTAAAAGTATCATCTGCTGATAATGAATTTGTTGATAAACCTATTGCACCTGTTATTGGTTTAAATGTTGAGCCTGGGCAATATTTTTGTGTGTATCTTGCAAGCATTGGTGTTTTTTCATCATTTGAAATTTCATTCCACTCATCTGTACTTACCCCAAGTACCATTTTGTTTACATCAACTGATGGTGTACTTACTAATGCTAAAATTTCTCCTGTTGATGGATTCATTACTACAAATAGTCCCTCATCATTTTTTAATTCATTGTATAGTTTTTGTTGTAGATTAGAATCTATTGTTAATTTTACATCCTCTCCATCAACTTTGTCCTGTTTTATTAAAGTCTGTTTTCTTTTTCCATCTTTGTCTTCTATATAAATTTCGACTCCATTTTTTCCTTTTAGTTTCTCTTCATATTTTTGCTCTAATCCGCTTTTACCAATTAATGAAGTTGATGTATATCCTTCATTTTTTTCTAGCTCTTCTTTTGTTATTGTTTGAACATATCCTGTAAGCTGGCTTGCAGCTTCTCCAAGTGAGTAATATCTTACTTTTGTAGATGATATTTTTACACCTTTTATTTGTAACAATTTGTCTTTTAATTCTGTATCACTTGATGAAATTGTTTTTAATGGTACAAAGCTTTCATCTGTTACCCAGCTTGCTTGTAATTTCTTATTTATTGTATCTGCTGTTGTTCCTAATAGTTCTGCAATTTTATTAATGTCTTCTTCTTTGTTTTCGCTTAATTTTCCAGGTACTATGCCAATAGAAGATGCTGTTCCCTCTCCTGCCAGTTCTTTACCATTTCTATCTAAAATTTTACCTCTTACTGATTTTGATGTACTTACTCTAACTTTGTCTGTATCTTCTAGTTCCGGAAAAATTAGATTTGAATTCCATTCTATCTTATATCCACTTTCTTTATTTAATGTAATTTCATTATCAAATGTTATTTCTCCACCAGAGGCTTCCATTTTTGTATTATATATAATTACTCTTTTTGGACCCGATTTTTTTATATCTTTTATTTCGATTGTCATATTTGACATATCAATTCCTTGATATATCTTTTTATTTCTTGATACAAAATCCTCTTCAGTTATTTTTTGTTTGCTTTTTTCATCTAATAATTCATACATTTCATTGTATTTTTCATCATTTATTTTTGAAATATATTCATTCAAAATTTCCTCTGGTTTGTCTTTAGAATTTTTATAATATAAAAATCCTCCAACTGCTGCAATTAGTAGAACAATAACTAATATTATTAATATTTTCTTCTTCATTTCTTTTCCCCCTTTTGCAATTTTATATCATAAATTGACAATTTTATCAATATTATTTTGTAACTAAAATTCTTAATTTTGCATATAATACTAGGGTTTTACTTTTTTATTTACTTTAGTTTGGAGGTGCTTATGAGTGTTTTAAATATTGTCCCTACTAATATTAGTTATAGCTCTTCTATTTTAAACCATAATATTAATTCCTTAAAATCTCTTTATCCTTTCTTGGAAATAATTTCCAGTGGAAAGAGTGTTTTAGGCAAAGATATTCCTGTTATTAAAATTGGTAATGGCTCTAAAGAAGTTTTTTACTCCGCTTCTATTCATCGGAAACGAATGGATTACAAGTCCAGTTCTTATGAAATTTGTTGAAGATTATTGCTTTTCATATGTTAATAATTTAAGGATTTTTAATGTTAATGCAAGAACTTTATTTAATAGTGTTAGTATTTATATTATGCCTATGGTTAATCCTGATGGTGTTGATTTGGTTACAGGCGAGATATCTCCTAACTCTTCTTTATATACAAATACTAAACTTATTGCAGATAATTATCCCACTATTCCTTTTCCCTCAGGATGGAAAGCTAATATAAGAGGTGTGGACCTTAATTTACAGTTCCCTGCTGGCTGGGAACAAGCTAGACAAATAAAATTTGAACAAGGTTTTACATCTCCTGCTCCTCGCGATTTTGTTGGTTTTAGTTCGTTAACAGAACCTGAGGCTTTAGCCATTTATAATTTTACTCTGGAACATAATTTTAGTTTAATTCTTAGTTATCATACTCAAGGTGAAGTGATTTTTTGGCAATTTCAGAATTATAGTCCTCAAAATAGCTTTTTGATTGGCTCTACTTTTGCTAGAATTAGTGGTTATAGTTTAGAAGATACTCCTTATAATTCGAGCTTTGCAGGATTTAAGGATTGGTTTATTCAAGATTACAATAGACCTGGATTTACTATTGAAGCAGGACTTCGGTCAAAATCCTTTGACTGTTGAACAATTTGATAAAATTTATAATGATAATTTGGGGATTTTGGTTAGTGCTGGTTTATTTGTTTAAAAGAGTATCACTAAATGGTACTCTTACTATAACAAATTTTGACTTTGTCAAGTAATTTGTATTTTTATATTAATTATTTTTATGTCTATAAGTTTATGTGTTAATTGGGCATAGAATATTCTGCAAAATACTTTTACGCTTCCATATTTTTGCCTGAAATCCTCACATATGTTTGAATGCTCTATTATTTGTAGTACTATGTGTGTTAATTGTGTTTTTTTTGATAGTGTAAAATAAAGTGGTTCTTTGTCAACTAACTTGACAAAGAACCAGAAATTTTTTATCCAACAATTTAAAAAAAGATTTATATTTTTTATAAATTGTTGGATTTTTCTAAAAAAGCACAAACTTTCGAGGCTGCTGAAAAAGTAGCCCCAAAAGCTCTCAAAAAAATAGTAAATTGGAAAATAATTTTTCTAATTCGCTATTTTTTTATTCAAATTAAAGAAATTATAAAATTTATGGATATATCTATCCATTATTTTGCATTTTTTCCTCTTTTAATTTAATTATTCTTTTCATATTAGCTAAAAAGAGCGCACTTGCCCCTTGGATTGTAATACCTGTTTTTCCACAGGCATTAGCTATATCATAACCAAACCTAATATGTTTTTGTTTTTGCACCATCACCTACTGTTTCTTCTAACATATTTATTTTTTCATTTATTGCTGGTATTGTGGTGAATCTTGCATCTTCTTTTACTAATTTAAGTAATTCCTTTGTATATTCTATTTGGTCCTCTAAAGGGCCAGTGCTCTCTCTTTTTTTAGGCATTTTTCGTGCATGGTCTCATCTATTTTATATATTGATTTTCTCAATTCTTTGGCTTGTTTTATTAGCTCCTCTCTTGGTGAAATGTGTTGGTACATTGCATTTGTATGTGTTGAATCTTGGATTATTTTATTTTTTATTTCAATTACACCTTCTTCTAATGCTATTTCTACTGTATATGCCAATGCTGAAGTTCTTAATAAAAAGTTATCAGCGAGTGTAATTGCTAATGTTCTTCCTAATGGTAAAAAACAATGTGCATAAATAAAAAAATTCCTATAACTAAGTTGTAATTAGTTATAGGATAATGAACCATATATAAACCTCAAATTTATATGCATTGGTGCGTTAGCGGAGGACGTATTCGAAAAACGCCACGCACAATAGCACCTTATTATCCGTTCCAAAATCAGTTATAGCAATAGTTTCAAAGATATGTATATACATTTTTAAAATTTTTCGCCCTAACTGTTATTTTTAATTTAACATAAATTCTTGTATTTTGCAAGTCAAACTTAGATAATTATTCCATAAAGTTCTGCTCGTTCTTTAAATGCTAATTCATTCCCTTCAAGTATATTAATTGCCTCTAAAGACACTGCTTTATTGTATATTGTTCCATTACATTCAATCCAGCTATTTTCACCATTGCCTTTTAATACTATAATATTTTCTGAATTTCCAGCAACTGCAATATTAGGACTATGTGTAGCTACAATTAACTGTCTTTTTTCTTTTACTCTATCCAATTCTTTTACTAAAGTATGATATACATATGCATTATCTAAATCATCTTCTGGTTGATCTAAAACTAATAATTGATTATTGTCTGAAATAGTAGTTCCATATAATAAAATTAATAATATTCCTACTGCCTTTTGCCCAAACGATAAGTTAGTTCTTTCTCTATATATTTTCTTTCTACTCATTCCATAATTAATATTTAATTTAAAATCAATAATTACTTGTGGTATATTAGAAACATAATTGAATTGAAAATATTTATAAGTATATTGACAAGCTCCTATTGCTATTTCTTCACTCAAGCCTGTTTTATTTGATAACTCTTTGTATTGATTAGTAAATAATAAATACAATAAATCATGTGTATCTGATATTTTAGAAAATAGAAAATCCAAACTCTTTCTTAATTTTATTTCTTCAGCATATCCATTTAAATTGCTTTTGTTTCTATTATTCTTTATTATTTCATATATTATATTTTCTTTATATTTTTTAGGTAAATCAATTTCATAAGTTAGTATTAATTTTTCATCTAAGATTTGATTCATTTTTTCAATTGTTTCAATATTATATTTATTTATCTTTTCAGATACATCAAGTAATTTATTATAACATGATACCAATGCTTTTGAATTATTTTGTGCGTTTTCATCTCTCTTTCTTTCAATATCAATTTTTTGACAAATTTCATTTACCTCATCTTGTAATATTTTTTTCTCTAAGCATAATTCTTGATATTTTCTTCCTATAATTCTTTCTATGATTGAATAAATGGTTTTAGTTACTTTCATTCTGTTATTTCCTATTTCTAATATATTCTTTTGTTGATATATTATTGGTTTTATATCATCGAGAAATGCTATAATTTTATTCATATTTGTAGTATCTAATCTAACAGAATTTATTTGTTTTTTAAATTTCCTATTAATATAATTATAAATAGTAACATTAGGACTATTTATTCCTTTTGGTGCTACTGTTATAGCGTAAATTTTATCTTCTTTATTGACAAATAAAAGAATCTCTTCAAATCTACTTATAATATTTTCTTTTTCTTCAATCTCATCATATTCTTCAACTTCATCAGCATTATATATTAAATAATCATCATTTTTAGAATAATAGTATGTTTCTGTATCATAAAAATTAAAAGCATATTTTATTATATCTATAACTGTTGATTTACCTGTGCCTCTTGCTCCAATAAAGCAATTTAATTCTCTTGAAAAAGGTATTATTTCCCAATCTAATTCCTTGCTTTTATTTTTCACAAAACTTCCTTTGATACAAGAAGATATTATATAAGAATTTTTCTTAATCGGAATATCTTCAAATATTTGAGTATGAGGATTTTGGAAAAAAGACTTAATTGTTCTAAAACTTAGTTCCCCCATATTAGCATAAAAAAATTCTGTCCCCATTGGTTTTCCTGAGCCTTTATAATTTTCTTTATCAAAAATACTATGACTATCCGAAGCTTTAAAAATTTTTAAATTTTTATTGAAGTTTTTTATTAATTTAGTTAACTCATTTCTGTTGCTCTCATTGCTAATACAAACCCCTAACAAATTTGGAGATTTTAGTACTTTTTCAACAATTCCTCCATTAATTATAAATTCTTCATCTTTTTTTGATGTTTTTATATAATCTTTAAGAAAACCTTTATCACCGTCTGCATGTGGTAAACATACAAAAGCATTGTATTCGTTGGCAATTTCGCATAATGTTAATGGAGTCACTCTATCTGCACTTGCTTTATCATTATCTTTTTTATTATCTATTCCACATCTTTTTATAAAATCTTCTATTACTGATATCGCAATTTTTTCAGAAAAATAAACTAAAAAATGTCTTGCAAAACATGTAACTTCTATTCCTGGCATTATATATTTTCCATTGAGTTTTTCTTTTAATTCTGCATTTTTATTTATTATATCAATTATTTGTTTATATCCTTCTATGGTATTATGATCTGTTATTGCAATAACATCCAAATCAGAATCTATAAATTTATTTATAAATTTTTCATATTCTTTTATAATGTCTATGTGATTTTCTGAGTAAATATAGTCTTTAGATGCTGGAGAGTGAATATGTAAATCCATTTTATTTAACTTTGCAATATTTTTCATCTTTTTCATTGATTTTTCAAATAATTCATCTACATACATTTTTCTTTTCCTTAATTTACTAATGTTTATACTGGTTTCACACTGTGAAACCACTTTATTTCTTATCTTTAAACTCTTCCTTTTGCTTTTCTATTTCTCTTGCTAATTCCTCTTCTGTTGGTAAATATAATTGATATTTTGAAGCAAATAAATTTTTATTATCATTAAGCACGGAATATTTTACTATTGTATCTTTTTTATCTGAACATAGTATTATTCCTATTGTTGGATTATCATCTTCTGCTTTTATCTCATTATCATAGTATCTAACATAAAAATCCATTTGTCCAATATCTTGATGTGTTAGCTTGTCTAATTTTAAATCAATTAAAACAAAACATTTCAATACATAGTTATAAAATACCAAATCTATATAAAAGTTTTCTCCATCAACATCAATTCTTTTTTGTCTTGCTACAAAAGAAAAACCTCTACCTAATTCTAATAAAAATTCTGATATATGTTCAAGTAAATTAGATTCTAAATCTTTTTCTAAAAATCTTCTATCTTTGATGTCTAAAAACTCTAAAACATAAGGATCTTTTATAAAATCTTGCACTTTTTCTTTTTTCTCTAAAACATTTATTTCATTTTTCACTTCTTCCTTATGTTCTTCACTTGTTGATAAAAGTCTTTCATAATAAAAACTGTTTATTTGTCTTTCTAATTGTCTAACACTCCAATTTGATTTTATCGTTTCTTCCAAATAAAAATTTCTTTTAACTTCATTGTCTATATTCATTATTAAACGATTATGGCTCCAACTTAATTGGTTACACAGTGTGTAACCATCTTTATAAGTTAAATAAAATTTCTTCATTAATTTTAAATTAGGTACACTATAACCTTCTCCAAATTCTCGTGTCAATTTTTCTGAAAAAGATTTTAATATTTTATTTTGAGAAGCCTCTAAATGATATTCTTCAATTAATTCATTAATCGTAGAACCTATAGCATAATATAATTCTACCATCTCATAATTTATATTTTTAACAACATTTTGTTTTGTCTTTAAAATTAATGAATTTATTCTATTGTAATAATTTCCAAATACTTCATCTTGTTTTACTATATCACTCATATTCACTCCTCCTTTTTATTCACTATAATTCCAAATACTTAGATGACCTTTAGCACTAATTGGTTTATCTAATATTTCAATATTTTCTAATATCCAAGCATATCTTCCTTCTGAATATTCTCCACAAATATATTCTTGGTAATTATTCTTTCTCATATCCTCTACATAATCTGTAGTCATTCTTACGCAATCAATTAAATTGCATTTGCAAATTATATTTCCATAGTTCATATCATTATCTTTTAGTAAATTCATTAGTTCTATGTTCTCTTTTGTTTCTTTATGTATTTTAGTTGAACTAGCATGAATATATAATTCTCCTCTGTATGATGTTTTCCAACTCCTAGTTTCAACCTTTTTCTTACCATCTTTTATTAAAGTTGCATAAGGTTCTGTTAAACTTAAAACTTTCATACTCATATTCTACCTCCTCGTTTTATGCTATTTTTCAATTTCACTTTCATATGTATCTTTGTATTGTTCAAACTTAACTTTCGCTCTTTGTAATCCTGCATCAACTGCCATTTTTAAATAGTATTCTGATAATCTTAAATTCTTTTCTGTTCCAACTCCATTGTAATAAAAATTTGCACCTAAATCATATATTGCAGGTAAATGCCCTTGCATTGCACAAGCATGTATTAATTCAAATGCTTTCTTTTCATCTCTTTCAATATTGCCAAATCCAAAATAGTAATAAGCTCCTAGGCAAAATTTTGAAAATGATTGTTTCCTTGGATTTTCTTTTTCTTTATCGATAAGTTCTAGCAATGGTTTATAAGCATTTATATGTATTTGCTTTGCTTTTTCTTTATCTTGTTCTACTCCATCTCCAAAATAATAACAAGCACCAACTCCATATGTACAACAAGGATTTCCTAATTCTTTTCCTTTTTCATACCAGTACATTGCTTTTTCATAACTTTGCTCTGCTCCATTTTCTTCACTATCATAACTTCTTCCTAAAATATAGCATGCAAGTTTATCTCCATTTTTAGCTTTTCCTTCTAAATCTTTTAACTCAAAAGTCATTGGCTTTATACTATTATCCATTTTCTGTTTCACCTAATTTCTTTAATAAAATATATCTTTTTATATTTTTGTCTTTCTGATACCAAGTTTGTTCTTCATATCCTAAATCTTTTAAATTTCTTAAACTATAAACATTTCCAAAAGTTACTTCTGCAATAATATTGCTTATTCCTTTTTCTATAGCTCTTTCTTCAAGATATTTTACTAATGTTTTCTGTAATCCATAGCCTCTATACTTTGGTAATACTACAACACCATCTATATCTGCACAACTTCCATTTAAATTAGGAATCATTTGTTTTAATTCTTTCATTCTATTTGAAACTGATAAGAATATCCATGCTATCATTTTATTATCTATAAAAGTACCATATATCTCTCCATCATTTATTGGATCATTCAATATTCTTAAGTATGTTTCTTTTTTAAATGGCAAAAAATCCCCCTTTTCTTCTTGTTCAAAATTCTCTATTATAATGTTTTGTATATTGTATATTTCATCAACATCATTAATGGTGCATTTTCTTATCTCTATATTTGGTTTTCTAATGTATTTAAAAAGATATTTATATTCTTCTTCATGTATTAATAATCCTTTTGCTTTTTCTTCGACCATTTTTTCTAAATCTTTGTAAAATACATATTTAACTTCTGATACTTCATTATCTTCAAAAATATATTCTTCAATCTCTTTATTACTATTTAATAAATATACATATTGGAATTCCATATTTTTAGGATTTTTTGTGCTTTTAATTGTTGCAATATATTGTAAATCTTCTTCTTTTGCTTCAACTCCCAATTCTTCCTTTAATTCTCTAATAGCTCCTTCAATTACTGTTTCTCCAGCTCTAATGTGTCCTGCTCCAGAAATGTCCCAAAAATTAGGATGAGTTTTTTTTGTTGCACTTCTTTTTTGTAATAGAAGTTCCTTTTTATCATTCATAATCCAGACGTGTGCTGTTCTATGAAACTTCCCGTCTTCATGTGCTTGTGTTTTTTCTTTTATTTCTCCTGTTGGATTATTATTATAATCAAATATATCTATATATTCCATAATTACTTCCTGTCTTTTAAATCTTTTTATATATTTATATCATAATTTACAACATTTTCATAGCTTTTTATTAATATTTGTATATATTTAATTTTAAATAATTAAAGGCTGTTACCTTTATATAACAACCTTTAATATTATTATCTTGCATATCTGTCTTTTTTCTTTGTTTTAGTAATATCTTCTTGAGCCCTTTTCATATGTCTTTCAATTTTTATAACTTCTTTAACTTTTGGTGTATCTTCTAAAATATAATTTGCTATTTTTAAATTTTTTCTATACTTATTTAGCTTAGTAGTACATTCATCTCGCTTTGTTTTATATTCTTTTATTAGATTATCATCTGTGCAATTTTTTAGTTTATTTCTATATTTTTGTCTTAAATTGGTAACACTTTCTATATCTTCTTCATTTTGTGAAATATAGTTTTTTACATCATCTAATGTTTTTAATTTTTCTGTCACAATAAGTCTAATTTCATTAGAATATCGTTGCATTTTTCTAACTTCTTGCTTCATTTCTGGAGATAATGGTGGGTAATTTTCTCGTTTTGATATTAAGCCTAATAGATGAAATAATAATATAAAAAGTACATCAATTCCACTCATTTTACTAATATCTTTTAAATTTCCTTTATATTTATAAACTTTATATTTTGTATAATTCTTTTTTGGTTTTATCAATTTATAATATTCATCTTGCACATAACATGGATTTTGAAAAACTCTTTCTGCAATATTTTTCGGCAAATACTTTTCTCCTAACTGATACATTCTTACTGCTTTTTTATCATTCATTGAACGAATTGTAGGATACTTTCGATTATTATCATCATTTATAATATAGCCTTTTTTATACATTATCTTTTTAAATTGTAAATAAGTTACACACTTTCCCATTGCTTCATCCATAGCTTGTCTCATTAGATTATATTTGGTTGGCTCACCTCTTTTTTCTGCGAAATATATATTTCTTGGTGTTTTCCCTCTTGGCTTTTCAATAACTGTTAGTCCATATTCTCCGCATAACTCATCTGATAACTCTCTGAAATGATAATATGCTCATTTATTACAATTAAATTTTTTACCTGTAAACATATTAACTGAATTTACTACAAAGTGATTATGATATGTGTCAGTATTAAAATGTGTTGCAACTATTACTTGATGCTCACTCCACATTTTTTCTGCCAGTTCTACTCCTATTTTATGTGCCAATTCTGGTGAAACCTCTCCAGTTTTAAAACTTTGATATGCATGATAAGCAATATTTCCTGTAGATTTATCAAATCTATTCTGTACTGCTGTCATTTCTTCATAAGCTGTTTCTCTATTGCAATTTACTCCAGTTATGTACATATTTTTTTCTTCTTTATCAATAGTTTTCTCATCATTTTCTGCATATTTTAGTACCTGTTTCAAATCAGAGAATATTGTTTTTTCTGGATTCTTTGCATAATTTACTACACGAGAAAGACTATCTTTAATTGCCCATATTTTCGTTGTTGCCATTGTCATCACCATCTTTTTTGTAATTGTAAATGTCTAAGAAATCACTTTGCATTTTTGCTATTTTCTCTTTTATTTCTTCATTACTCATATAAGGAAATTCATTTTTTAGTTCAACAATTTTTGCATAAATTTTACGAAGTTCTTCATCTGGTATTTCATAAATTTCTTTTTGTAATCCTGATTTTCTCAAATAAGATGACAAATTTAAGTTGCACTTTTTAGCATTCCTTTGCAATTTTTTCTTCTCATTTTCACTCACTCTAACATTAATTCCTATTGTTCTATTTCTCATAATTTTTCACTTCCTTTTTGATAAATTTCTGTTCTGTTTTTTATAAAATCTTTCTTAAAAAACTTTAATTTTTAATTTTATAAGGTAGGGGTTAAAGGGGAAGATTTTCCCCTTTCAGCGTAAGCTGTCGGTTTTGTGGCAATACAAAACCTATGCTCGCTACACTTATAGACATTAAATTTGTATATACATTTAATTGCGTAGTCCTACTACTAATTTCTTATACATAAATTAGTTCATTAAATACAATTTCCTCTGCTTCATTTTTAAAATTTTTCATCATTCCTACCCAATATAATTGATTAGTATTTTTCATTTCTTCTGTTAAATTATTTTCCTTTTTTAATTGCTCAACTATAAGGTCAACTCTTTCTTGTGCTGTTTCTTGTATTTCTTTTAAATGCTTATTGAGAGTTTTGTTCATACACATTATTATATATTCTGCTTTCTTATTTTCTTTCAAAAATTTTAGTCTTAATCTTCCGTATTTATTTAAAGTAATTTTTTCTTCTTTTTCTAAAACTAAATTAGGAATATAGTAATCGCCAACCTTTGTATATTCAATTCCATATTTATTGTCAATATTGTTTTCTTTTAATTCTTTACTTTCCATTTTCAATTCCTCCATTTACTAAATTTTTTAACTAACTTTTTCTCGTTCTTTGACTCTAATTGCTCCAACAATTCTATTTACTTTTTTATGTGGGAACTTTTTATCATCTGTAACTAGTTCAACTAATTTAAAAAGCTTTTCTCCATTTTCATTTATTTCATCTATCGTAAGATATTTTTTCTGATAACCTTTCTTTGGTTTATCTAATCTTGCAATCTCGTAATAAGATACTTCATAATATTCATTTAATTTATTGATATAGTCTTGTAATTCTTGCTTGTCCATCATAATTGTTGTTCTAACATCTTTACCTTTTTCATCTGCAATAGTCATATCAAACATTCCGTTTTGCATTAATTTATATACTACTTCTATAAATGTTTTTCTTAATTTCATATTGACTAATTTGTAGTTTCCTTTTTTATCTTTTTCAATAGTAATACTTTCCAAAAACTTTGATATAAATTCTTGCTTTTCTTCTTTGCTTTTATTGTTCCATTCTGCCATTAACATATCGTAAAATTTATTAGAACGAATTAACTTTTCTTTTTCTACATCTCTATCTGCCATTAAGTGTTGTGGAGAAAAAGCTTGCTTATTCAAATCAATGGCTTCAATTCGCTTTTGTTCAAGCAAATTCAGCTTTTCATCAACTTCTTTATATTCTTTTGAAAATTCCTCTACATCAACAATTTCTTTTAAATATGCTTCTTTTATTCTGTTTTTTCGACTTTGTAATGATGATATTTCTTTATCTAGTTTGGCTGTATTTCGTTCTTTCTTATCAGCTAAAACAGGATAAAAGTATTTCTTTACTGTCATATCATATTCAATTAAGTCCATTATCATTGGCATTACCTGTTCTTCAATTAAATCTTCACGAAGATAAATTTTACAATCTGTGCAATGGTAATACATATATTTTTTCTTTTTCCCACCTGTACCTTTACATTGCATTATTTTGCCACATTTTGGACATATCATTTTCTGCATAAATATATAAACTCTGTCTCTGCAATAGGCTCTCTGATTTTTCTCTTTTTGAATTTGAACATCTTCAAACATTGCTCTTGTTATTATTGGTTCTACAACATTAGGATATATTACAGGCTCTTTTCCTTGTTCTTTTGCAACTCTTTTAAATCTTTCATAATCTCCTACATAAATTCTGTTATTGATTATTTTTTCGATTTTAGAATCTTTCCATTTCATTGGACTTAAAACCTTTTCTTTGTTTAGGATATTAGCTATTGTTTGATAACTTTTGCCTTGTAAATACAGATTAAATATTCTAATAATTATATCTTTTGTAGTTTCATCAATTATCACTTTCTTTGTTTCATCTCTTTTGTAACCTAGTGGGCAAGTTCCGTGGAATATGTCCACATTTTATAGCACCTGTTAGACCAAATTTTGTTCTTTCGCTTACTATTTCAATTTCTAATTGTGATAAAACAGTTAGCATACGGACAAAAAATCTACCGATTAGCTGTACTAGTATTTACATCATCGCGGTCGCAAACAAGATAGCAATGATGTGTTTCTAAATCTGATATTAATACCTCTAAATCTCTTACAGACCTTGTAACTCTATCTAATTTATATGCAATAATATAATTGATTTTACCTGCTCGCATATCTTCTAGCATCTGCTGAAAAGCTGGTCTGTGTTCCATATCTTTGGCTGATATTCCTGCATCCTTATAAACTTTGTAAATCTTATAGTCCTTATACTCACAAAGTTGTTTTAACTTTTCCTCCTGTTCTCCTAAACTAAATCCTTCCCTTGCCTGATCTTCTGTACTTACACGAATATAAATTCCTGCGACTTTTCTTTCTTCATTCATTACAACATTACCTCCTTCTTTTAATGAATATAGAAAGACACTAAAAAAAGTGCCACATAGCATATCGGCTTAGCTATTGACACTTTAAAGTTTTTATTTATTGTTTTAACTATCTCTATTTTTTCTTTTAAACATAATTAATAAATCAATATAGTACAATTTTTTAAAAACTCTAAAATATCAACATTTTGACTTGCTATGTTATGTATTCATTAAATTTTGATAGTGGATATTTATTTTCCAAACTATCTATGTAAAAGTAATCTTGCTCATTAAAGAATAAGTACAGCTTATCTTTAATAATTACTCTGTGTGGCTCTACATACGCTAAATTGGTATGTTCCACAATTCTTAAGGTACCATTGATAATTTCTGGTTTAACCTTTTTCATTTTGCAAGTCCATTCAATTTTAGAGAGTAATTCTTTACTCATATTGATTTCTTTTTTAATTATATGTAACATAATACCACAAAAACCTCCTTTTTTCAATATTTTTGGTCAAAAAAAGACCGTTTCTTTTGAAACGGTTTAAGATTTTTGTGTTCATCAAAATTTTTGTTGTCTTGGAATTAAGTTATATCAAGACTTTCAAAAAGTTCGACGAAAACTTGTCTTGGTGCAGATGGCCGGAATCGAACCGGCACGGTTTATTCAACCGCATGATTTTAAGTTTTATAAGTTCTATTCCATATAACATCCTTTAACATTACATTTTGCCTATCTGTACCTATATAAATATTTGATTTTTAGCTATTTTTATTCAAATACACCATTTTATCAATGCTTTGTCAATATTTTTAAAAAAAGTAAATTTGTTAGATTTTTGTTAGATTTTTATTTATGTATAACATTAATTACATTTTTTACAAGGAATTAAATTTGCATTCAATAAATCTCTTTTTACTGCTGTGGTTTCGTTTATATATTTAAGTTCTATTTTCTTTAA
This sequence comes from uncultured Clostridium sp., assembly GCA_900553125.1. Taxonomy (GTDB): domain Bacteria; phylum Bacillota; class Clostridia; order TANB77; family CAG-508; genus CAG-269. Next base: position 27,392 of record USCB01000006.1, read on the forward strand.
TCCTTCACATTCTTTATCAATATGAAATTCATTTGTTTTTCGATTTATTATATAATTTTTATTTTTTTCTGTTATTTTATCTTTTATTCTTTTATTGTTGTTCCCTGTTATTTTATTTACTCTTTGTTTTATCTTTGGTAAGATTCTTTTATCTTCAATCACTGCTCCATCACTATATTTAAACTTTACACCTTTTTGAATATTGTAACAAAACTCACAAACACTAAATTCATCGTCAAGTGACTTTGCTTCTATCAATATACCTGTTGGAATTTGATTTTTTCCTTTATATTTTACTGTAACCCTATATAAAACTCTAACATTATTTTGCATTATATAGTTTTTTACTCTATTTTCAATTTTTATCATTATGCTTTTATTTAAATCCCTTGTTCCTATAAACAGATTTCTCTTATCTGCCAATTTAGCTGATAAACTATAAGCAATTATATGACACCTTTCGAATAAATATTTTCCTTCAAAATTTTTGTTCCACCCATGTGGGTTAGGATAAATTAATTTTTTCTTTACCACTAACGGTATTGTATTTTTACTTAATAAAGCAATAGCTCCTGTACTTCTTCCATATTTATCCAATTCAAAATATATAGGGTTACCCTCGATTATTTCATAATCACTTTTTTGAAATATTGGAATTCCATCATTAAAAGCAACTATTTCATTTTTTATATTTGTTACACTTTTTCCTATCAAGTTTTCAATTTCAATATTATAGTCCATCTCTTACTTTCTCACTCCTCGCTTTTTCTCATTAAAATTCATAATATCTAATTCTGTTTCAATATTACTTTTTATTCCTTCTTTTATTGAATTAGCTTCAACAATTTGTTCATTATCATACCATGCATAAAACCATCCTTTTTCTAACTTAGATTCTTCTATTTCTTGTTCAGGTATTTCTATCCTCTCAATTTTCCCATCTGAGTAATAGTCTAAATAATATTTGTTTTCTTTTTTGTCATAATCAAAGTAGAAAAAATCTTGTTCATATGACATCTCCTCAAAGTATTTATTTATTATATCTTCTATTTGATTTTTATACTTTGTAGCTAATGGTATATCTCTTAATACTTCACTTTCAATTGTACTTTGAAAATCTTGATTTTTTTCTAAGCTTTTACCTAGTTCTTTTATAAACGAATCAACCTCATTGTTTATCACACTTTTACTTTCTAATTTATTGTCAATTGTTAAATTCATATTTGTTTCTTCCTTTCCTTGTACTATTAATTTTATTATTTTGGGTTTTTAATAAGATAAAAAATTGTTTTTATAAAACATTTTAGATTAAATTAATTTTGATTTAACTTTACATTATAACTACTATACCACATATTTTCTTATTTTGCACTACATTTTTGTTGAATTTTACAAAAAAATTTCATTGTTCGCTTGTTTTTTCATTAAATATATTGTATAGTATTAGTCATAGAAATGAGATATAAGCAGATGTGTGTGTTACCTCTAAACCTCGATTTTATCGAGAGCAAGGAGGTGAGTGCTTATGGTAGAATTCTTACTTTTCCTTATTATAGGATTAATGTTTTCAATAACCATAAATATCGCCTTATTGTGTATTTTATACATAATGTGGACAGATAAACAAATATAAAAATACACCACATTTAGCTTTGCCTAGCTGTGTGGTGTATACCATTAATATATAGGTAGCACACATTGTCTGTGGCTCTCATTTCTATTTTTATTATATATTCTTTTTATAGTTTTGTCAAATAATTTTTTCAAATTTATATTTTTCCATATATTCTTCTAACTCTGATAATTTTATCTTTTTGGATAAGTTTGAAATATATACATCATTTGAATAATCGAAAATTAAAAAGTAATACTTTTAATAATCACTTTATGTGGTTCAATATATTTAATATTTTCCATTTTAACACCATCCTTTCGTTTGGATGATTTTTATATTGTTTTAGATAAAAAAAATCAACCAGATTTATTTTCCGATTGATTTCTGTATCTATCTGTTTTATTAGTTCGAACAGATACGTCATTGGTGCAGATGGCCGAAATCGAACCGGCACGGTTTATTCAACCGCAGGATTTTAAGTTATTCTATCATTTTAATGGTTAGTGATGAATAATACTCTTTAATCCTATTATTTATGTACTCAAAACCTTATTATTTCAAACTATTTCGCTTGTTTTTATTGTAACATAAAGACTTAAAAATTTATATAAATCTGACACAACTTTTTCAAGTTTTGTTAGAAATCTGTTAGAAAAATCTAAACAGTATTTAGTCTAAAAAATCTCAAATTTATTTAAAATCTAATTTTGCATATTTAAAAATTCAAAACGAACAGGCATAGTTTATTACCTGTTCTAATTTTTCGCCACAAAATCGATTGTCGTGCGAAGGAAAGGAAAATATATGCAAGATTTTAATTTTTACAAAGTTAATGAAACTTTAAACCACAAATATTATCAAATACCACAGGAATTATTCGTAAATCCATTATATAAAAATGCATTAAATTCTGATAGTAAATTGTTATATGGTTTTCTATTAGATAGATTATCATTATCTATAAAGAATAATTGGCATGATGAAAATGGAAATGTATATTTGATATTTACTAGAAAAGAAGTACAAGATAAATTAAATCTATCTGATAAAACTGTTACTAAAGCATTTAAACAACTATCAGATGTTAATTTAATATATGAAAAGAAACAAGGTTTTAGCAAACATAAACTTATATATGTTGCAAAAATACAACATCAAAATATAGAAATATCACATAATCGTAAAAATTACGATTATATAAACGGAGATTCTACGATTACCGAATCGGAAAATTTCCGTGCAATCAATACTAATAATAATTATACTTATAAAAATAATAAGGCTAATAAAAATTCAATGAGATATTCTGGTAGAGATTATTCGCCTGAATTTTTAAACAGCTTATATGCTAATGTGTAATGACTTTACCTAAATTGCTAGTAGCATATTTAGGTAAAACGGGTGTAGGGTGTCCCTACCACACTGACACTTTTTCCCATAAGGGTAAAAAAGTGTCGTAGTGTGTTACAACACAATTGAAAAAAGAGAAAAAATTTAACCAGCATAGTGTTATTTTGCTGTGCTAGAAAAGGAGGAATGCATATATGAGTTATGCAATAATTAGAAATGCAAAATACAAAAGAGAAAATTTAAAAGGAATATTTAGACACAATGAAAGAAGAAATAAAAACTATTCCAATAAAAATATTGATAAAGAAAAATCCTATTTGAATTATTCATTAAAAGACACTCAATTTACTTATGAAAAAGAATTTGATAGAATACGAAAAGAATATAATTTAAAAGGTCAAATCAAAACAGTTAGTAATATTATTTGTGAATATATAATTACATCTGATAAAACTTTCTTCGACACAATTGGAAAAGATGAAACTAAAAGATATTTTGAAACAGCTTACAAATTCGTTTGTGAATACAAGGATTTAGGCGAACAATATATTTTATCTGCAAAAGTGCATATGGATGAGGAAACCCCACATATGCACTTAGTTTTTATTCCAGTAGTTCATACTACAGATAAAAAAGGTAATAACATTGATAAAATTGCTTGTAGTGAATTTTGGAAAGCTAAAGATAGTTATAGACAATTACAAAATGCTTTCCACTCTTATATAACTGCAAATGGATTTGATTTAGAAAGAGGAAATCCTAGTGAAAGAGTACATTTATCTGTTGAAGATTATAAGAAAATTACAAATTTTGAAAATACTAAAACAGTTCTTAAAGATATTAAACTAGAGTTGCCAGAAACACCTGATGTTAAAAGTTTTGGAAAACTAGTACGAAATAGAGATGAAAAAATACAAGAATTAGTTGTAGAGCCAAGAGATAAAATGATAAAAGAACTACAAGAACAAAATTCTTTACTTTATCTAACACTACAAAATCAAGTTAATACTGTTGAAAGAGCCTCAAAATTTGAAAAAGAAAGAAAATCTATAATGTGTGAAAATAGAGAATTGAAAGAAAAGTGCGAAAATATGGAAAATGACTATTCTACAAAACTTAAAGAAGAAATACGAAAAGTTGAAAATAAATATGAAGATGAAATCTACAAGTTGGAAAAAGAAAATAGCTTTTTACGAAAAATTATAAACACATTACAGAAAACAGTTGATAAATTCATACATTGGGTATGTAATAAGTTTTCAGTATCTTCTGAAGATGAATTTATTAAGGATTTTGAATTTGAAAATGATATTTATCTTGATCCAGAAAAACAGATTGAAAATGAAGAATATGAAAAAGATTGGAATTTTGAATTATAGAAATCTTTCTAATTCTAATTCTTTATAAGAATATTTTGCAACTTCACAATTTCCTAAGCACAATGGCAATAGTGTTTCAGCATTTGGTATTCCTTCAAAATAACATTTAACTGGTATACTAATCCCTCCATGTGCCACTATTAATATTCTTTTTCCAGCATATTCATTTTTGATGCTCTCCAAAAAATCATATACCCTTCCAAAAAAGTCCTTTATATTTTCTGCTTTATCATATTTTAAATTTTGCTTGTAACTCCAAAAAGCATTAAAATCAAAGTCAGTATTAGACATTCCTTCAAATTCTCCAAAATCCCTTTCTGAAACTCTTTCATCTATTATCATCCTAATATTTCTTCCTTGATTAATAATTTCAGCAGTTTATAAGGCTCTCTTTAAAGGAGAGCATAGAATTAAATCTATTTTTTCATTTTTCAAGAAATCTCTTGTTTCTTCTGCTTGTTGGATTCCTTTTTCATTTAATTCTATATCTGCTTTTCCTTGTACTTTTTTTAATAAATTCCATTCCGTTTGACCATGTCTTGTTAATAATATTTCCATTATAAAAATCTCCTATCTATTCTCTTTCTATATCTCTTCTACTATAATCAAAGTCTCCATATTTTGTCCTTGCAAATAACTGGTGAATTTGCCCATAAATTGTTCCAGGACATCTGTTCAAGACTTTTTCTATATGTTGTTTTACCTGTTCTGAATACATACCATTTGTTCTTACCAATACATCATTTCCAATATTAATACTTTCTCCTTTTTTGAAATGCTTATTTCCAATCAGTATTCCATCATCTAAATATTCAATTGTATCACTACTATTTTTAAGCATTACACCGCAGCCATGTGGTGTTAGAGTAATTTGTTTATCTTTTAATTTTATTGTATTTTTAGAAGATAAATCAGGATGGACTAAATAAATGTCGTTTCCAGGTGCAGTTAATAAAGTAAAGTTATCTTGTTCCCATTGACAACCTATACATATAGCATTTTTAGTAGGCATTCCATAATGACTTAAATTAATAACTTCTTCACCTGCCAATTCGCCTAAAACAGCATTACAAAAATATCTATTTCTATCTTTATTTATTCTTTGTAATATATTAGCTAATTCTGAAAATTGATCAGCTTTTTTTCCATAAATATATCTTAAATATCTATTTTCTTTATCATCATATATTGTTTGAATATCATCATAATACCAGTTACCTTCTACAGGATATAAGCCATATTTTAAGTTATCTTTTTTTAATTCTATTGCAGAAGCATGAACTATCATATATTGACCTTCTGGAAGTTCAAAATTTTCTCCATTTTGTTCTGCCAAAATTGCAAAATGATTTCCTACATTATAATTCCAATAAAATTTATCTTCTCTTTCTAAATCAATTGAATCCAATATTTGTGATGGAAGATGTGTTGTTGCATATTTTAAATATATTTCTCTATTTTTCATAACTCCATCTAATCTTCTTTGAAACTCCTGTGGCGTTATTTTTTGCTTTAATCTATAAACCGCTGTACCACAAACATTCACAGTTGCATCTACAGGAATAAATGGAACATCAGAATCCCAAGAATAGCAAGAACCTGTGTAAAATCCACCTAACATTCTTGTGCCATTTTGTGCTATTCCTAAATCAGGCATTGCATATATCATACTTTCCTTTTGTGTTCCAGATAATTCTGTTCCTACTTTACTTAGTAATTTTGATGTTATTTCTAGGTGCTTTAATATTTCTTTTTGAGTATTATCATTTAATGAAAAATTTGTCACCATATAAAAATTCCCCTTTATAATAAGTTTGACTTCCGTCAATTTAATTATAAGAGGGTGTTGGCATTATGTAAAATACATATTTATTTGTAAAATATAACTTGAAGTTATACTTTGCAATTATTTTTTAAAATTTCAATTAAATCATTTAATTCTTTAAATTTATTATTAACATTATAGTACAATCCAAATTCCGCATTTGGAAGTGAAAAACCAACATCTAAAACGCATAATTCATTATCGGCTATTTTTTCTTCTACATATTCTTTAGTTATAACAGTTATTATATCTCTAACTTTTAATAATTCAAGCATTGCAGTATAGTTGACGTTATCGACATTAATTGTATCGCTTTCGCTATATTCAAGCTCTTTTATTAAATTTTGATATGCACTAGAAAATTTTTTCAATGTATAAATTGTTGTATTTCTTAAATCCTTTTTAGAAAGTTTTTTATTTAAATACTGTGAATTAGCATTTACAATAAATACATCATGTAGTTCTCCAATTTTTATAAATTTAATTTCCTTTGAATTATATATTTCATCACTGTATTTTTTTGAGAATGCAAGGTCTATTTTTTGTTTTTCTAACATTGAAAACATATTTTCAGCTATTAATTGATGTATATTAATAATACTATTTTGATGGTCGTCATAAAATTTCAAAATCGCACTATTATAGATTTTGCTAGGCATATTTACATGTACACCTAAATTTATATTTGAATGCATATTAAAAATATCTTCTGCCTTTAAAATAACATCAATAGCATCTTTTATTTGTGAATATAGTTTTTTCCCATTTTCATTTAATATCATTCCATACTTACTTCTTTTAAATAGTTGAACATGTAATTCATTTTCCAAATTTTTAATATGTTTAGTTACTGCTGGTTGTGAAATATGTAAAATTTCACTTGCTTTCGTTAAATTTTCTTCTTCTGCTACAACTTTAAATATTCTATATAGTTCTAAATTTACCATTATAATCGTTCTCCCTTTATAAATTACTTTAAGATTTTCCAGCTTCCTGTTTTCTTTGAACCTTCTCTTTCTATTATCTTTACTTCTTGTAAATGTTTTATTGCTCTTGATATAGTTCTATCTGAAAGATTAGTTTCATTTACAATTTCTTCTCTTGTTATTTGATTATTATTTATTATTAAATTTAATATTTGTTGTTCATTTTTAGTTAATTTTATTGTGCCGTTTAATGTGTCATTTATTGTGTCATCTGTTGACACTTTATTTTTAGAGTCATATTCAAATGGATTTTCTTTGTATTTAAAAGAAACTCTCAAGAAATGTTCCATAAATTTGAAACAACTTTTATCATAAGCATCTAAAATTCTTAAAACTCCAGAACCGATATTTTCAATTAAATCTACATCTTTAAATACTCTAATAAGTTCTTTGTTTCTTGGTGCAGTAACACCTTCTAAAAATTCTTCTTGTGATAATTCTTGTGGCAAACCACCTGCAGATGTTATTTCAATTCTATCAGAATACAATTCTATTATTGGAGAATTTCCATAAGAATAATCATTATGTACAATTGCATTTATAACAGCTTCTTTTAATGCTTTGCTATCAATTTTTTCTTGTTCTTTTCTTCCAAAGTATTCTATTTTGGCATATGTAGTATTTTCAACATCAAGTCTGTCTAATATTCTTTGTGTAGTAGTAATTAAACAACGATTTCCAAACTCTAAATTTTCTAATAATTCAAGTTTATTTGTTCCTAAATATCTTACAAGTTTTATAGAAACAGTATTTTCATCTGCTAGTAAAAAGGCATTATAATTGTATTTACCTTCACTTGTTAGTAAATCAAGATTCTGTAAAAAGTTATCATTTAATTTTAATCCGTGTTCTTCATAATAAATTTTTAATTGATTAAATGTTAACTCTTGTCTAGGGGAATCAATTTCTTTTAATGTATTCTTAATTCTTCTAGCATACATATCATCTATCATTCTTTCTGTCATTCGCTCTTTGCTACTACCAACTCTAATATAACATCCTTCTGGAGTTCTTCCTTTTTTTCTTAAATAATAAGGTTTTTCAGTTCCACTTGATATTATAACTTTTATTACTTCTTTATTGTCTATTGTTTCCACAGTTACATCAAATAATCCTAAAGTAGAAGGTTGTATGTTATTTTTTATTCTGTCTTTTATTTGTAGTTGTGTTAAATCAGTATTGTCAACTCCAACAACTTGTCCGTTTTTATTTATTCCAACATAAATTATTCCACCTTCTTTGTAATTAAGAAAGGCAATAACTTCTTGCTCAAAATCTTCATTCAGTTGTTCTTTGTTTTCAATTCTGTTTGTTTCTGTATTTTGCATAAAATCACACTCCTATTTCATTTTCTTCAACATCTTCAAATTGTGATGTTAATGTGTTAAATTTTTTTAATCCTTTAGTTGATACCCAACCACTAACACTTATTTTATTTTTATCATCCTTATATTCTATTTTAGCCCAGTATGGTTTAGTTTTTATTATATGTACTAGCTGAGAATAATATAAATATCCAATCACTTGTTCTTTACTATCTGGTTGTTTTCTAACCTTTAACTTTTCTGAATTTATCATTGCACAATGAGTATTAAAATATTTATTATCTTTATCTGCGATTTTAGGATATTTGTTCTTAAAAATCCCTATTATATATATTACCATTTTGGCACCAATATATCCTTTAAATCCTTCATCTAATGCTAACATGAACCATTGCAAAATTTCTTGTGGAAAGCACATAAATGCCAAACAACACATAAAAGATATTATAATTTTTTTCAGAATATTATTAATATTAATAGAATGTTTAGAGTTAATATCATCTATTAATTCATTTGTGTTTTTTTCGACTTCTTCCTTTTCAAAAATAGTTCCATCATATTCGATTGTTCCATTATCATTAATTTTTAAATTATTAAAATCAATTTCGCTTACAACATCCTTATATGCCAAAATGGTATTGTATATATCTGGAATTATAATTTGAGATCTTATATTATTAATCTGTTGGGCATATAACTGTATAGTAGGTTTAAGCACATTTTGAAATGTATCACTTATAAAATATTCTTGCATCATTTTATCGTAAATAGAACATTGTTGAATAGCAGACTGCATAGAAGTTTTAAAAGCAGTACTATTAACCATATCTACTACTGGTCTAGAAATTTGTTGCATTTGTTCTATTAATTTATTTATACCAGAATTAGAAAAATTATATATATCGTTGTTCATTTTATCCTCCATTACTTACTATTTACTAACCACTCATAAACTTCATCTTCTGTTAAAACTCCATGTTTCAATTTATTTACTCTATCTTTAGCATCTTTTTTCCATTTATCAAAATCTTTTTTCATTTGTTTATTATCTTTATTTCTACCAACAGCCATAGACTTTAATTGGTATAATCTTCTGTATTCTGCTAATGCTTTATTTTGTTTTAGTCTTTCGTTATAAGCTTGTACTGCACCTTGTTCTCTACAAGTTTTACCGTTTGCTTTTGGATAATCACAATAGATCTCATCAAGTCTTGAGTTTGGAATAAAGTACATTCCACAGTTTTGACATTTCTTAATTGGATTATTTGATGTTTTTACTAATTCTTCTAATACTGCATAGCATATAGCGGATAAGTCATTGCTTTGATGTGTATCTATCATTGAAACAAGCATTGTGTTATTCTTAAAACTATCTAATAATTGCTTATCATTCAAATGTGATAATTCTAAATTTTTATTTGAATAGCTATCTTGAATAATATTGTCATTTTTATTATAAGTATGTGCTTGTCCTTTATGCTTAATTAAATATACTGCAAATCTTTGACTAGGCGTATATTCTTTTAATTCTTCTTGTTCATCAAGGTTAAATACATAGTTTACAAATGCTTTCATTTCTTCTTGTATTTCTTGTATCTTATATTGTAGGTCATTGTATATTTTTTCCATCTGCTTTAAATATACTTCATCGTTTTCATATTTTCCTTTTAATTCAAAAGTATAATTTTCATCTATATCTTTTAATATCTCAAATCCATAAGCAAAGAAGAATGTTTCATAAGCTGATTCATATGTCTCTAAATTAGCATTTAAAAATCTTAATAAAAACATTCCAAATCTTTCAACATAAGGAAAATACATATTTCCTGGATATTTTAATCCTTGCTCTTCTTTAATTCTTCCTTTAACTTCGCTTTTATCAAAATATAATGTTAATAGTCTATTCTCAAAATCATCTTTTCTATTTACACTATAAAGATACAAAGGTGTTGAATAATATTCTTCTCTTTTTTCTTTATTAAACCAAATATAAAAACTATCAAAAAAATTTTTTTCTGGTAAATTTGCTTTCATTTCAATACTTCCTCCAAATTTATAGTTAACAATTTTTATTTTTTTACAATTTGTTATTGACATTCTATAATTATTATACTATAATGCTATCATAATTACAATAGTTTTGCAATGAAAAATTGTAAAACTATAAAAGTACATTGAAAAATACACTAAAACTTAGTGTCATAACACCAGTATTATAGAACAATATAATGATACTTCGGCTTGGCTTAACGTGATGTTGAGGAGTCGCTCGGCTGATAGCGGAGAGGTGAAATTCCTATGTAGGTAAAACTAACTATAATATTCCCTTAAGTAGATGGGATGGTTAAAAAAATCTACTAAACTATATGCAAAATTTTGATTTTACAAGAAATGGAGGAACAGAAGTGAAAGATAACAATCACACACAAGAAATGTTTGCTGATTATCCTGATGTTGTTGATGTATCTGGACTACGATCAATGCTAGGAAATATTGGCAGACAAACAGCATACGAATTAGTACGAAAAGGTACTATTAAAGCAATTAAAGTTGGAAAGCTTTACAGAATACCTAAGATAAATGTTATCGCTTTTTTAACTGAATAAAAATACTGTTTAAAAATAAGAAAGGAGATTTTAATGTATAACATTACAGCATATTTAACAATTAAGAATAAGACCTTTTATACAGTATTAACTTACTATGTAGATGGCATTAGAAAAATGAAATGGGTATCTACAGGATTTAAAGAAAATGAAAGTAAGAAAAAAGCTGAAAGGAAACTTATTCAAATAAGAGATGAATTTATAAACAAATTAGAAACAATTGCAACTACAAAAATAGAAGATAAAAAAGTACAAATATCATTTGCAGACTTTATGATTAAATGGCTTGATATGATAAAACATCAAATAGAAGAATCTACATATACAGGTTATAAAAGACAAATTGAAGGCAGAACAAAAGAATATTTTACTAAAAATCCAGTAATGCTTGAAGATTTGAAACCAGTACATATTTTAGATTTTTATAATTGGTTATATTCACAAGGTCTTAAAGGAAATACAGTCACAAAATATCATGCTAATATTAGAAAGGCTTTAGATTATGCAGTGCAAACAGACTTAATACAAAGTAATCCAGCTATTAAAGTTGGAAGACCACAACAAGAACAATTTATTGCTGACTATTATAATGAAGATGAATTAAACAATTTATTTAAAGTTGTAAAAGATACTACTTTAGAACTAATAATTTATTTAACTGCTTTTTATGGATTACGAAGAAGTGAAGTTTTAGGTATTAGGTGGTCTGCAATAGATTTTGAAAATAAAACAATTACTATAAGTCATAAGGTAGTAACTGTTACAAATGAAAGCGAAGATAGTAAAACAAAAACAAAAATGATTACTAAAAGCAAAACAAAAAATAAATCTAGTTATAGAACATTTCCTTTATTTAAAAAAATTGAAGAACTTTTACTATACACTAGAAAAATGCAAGAATACTATATGTCTATATTTAAAGAAAGTTACAATAAACAATATAAAGATTATGTTTGTTTAGATGAATTGGGAAATTTGAGAAAACCTGATTATGTTAGTCATAAGTTCAAACAAATATTAAAGAATAATGGTTTGAGAGAAATAAGATTTCATGATTTAAGACACAGTTGTGCAACATTACTTGTTAAAAAAGGAATATCTTTAAGAGAAATACAAGATTGGCTAGGACATTCTAGTTCTAAAACAACAGAAAGATATGCACACTTGGATTCGAGTACAAAGATAAAATCTGCAACAGCTATTGAAAATGCATTAAGCTTTAGCACCAAAACTAATAACGAAAATAAAGACATAAAAAAAGATATATTAGATCTGGACTCTAATATACCTAAATAATTAAGTATTTTCCAAAATTGTTAGAAATTTGTTAGAAAAATCTAGCAATTTTATTATAAAAGCATCAAGGTTAATTCTCTGAACTCCTTGATGCTCTTATGGTGCAGATGGCCGGAATCGAACCGGCACGGTTTATTCAACCGCAGGATTTTAAGTCCTGTGCGTCTACCAGTTCCGCCACATCTGCATATAAACTGGTATATGTCCTAACGACATTGACTATTATATTATTAATTAACACATTTGTCAATACCTATTCTAAATTTTTTCCAACAAATTTTGTCAAAAAATAAATACAGAGGCTCAAAGACGCTCTACATCTAATAAGCCTCACTTATAAAAAATTAACAATTATGTATTTTCAGAAGTCCCAGCATTATTACTTCCATCAAAAGGTATAAATTTGCTAACAACACTTTCTTTAACTGTATCACCAGCTCTAAAAGTAATAAATGAATTATTGATTTTATTATCAACCAACTCTTCCATTTCATCTTTATTAGAATGTTCTGCTAAAACAAGTTCACTTACTAAAATTTGCTTAGCATTTGTTAACATTTTCTTCTCTCCTGTAGATAAGCCTTTCTCTTTTTGCTTAAAACTTAAATTTCTAACTACATCTGCAATTTCGTAAATATCTCCACTCTTTAACTTATCCATATTATCTCTATATCTTTTATTCCAATTTTTGTTCATTTCTGTTTCATCTTGTTCTAAAACAGCAAATACCTTATCTGCTGATCCTTTGTCTATAATTGATCTTACTCCTACTTGCTCCGCCATGGCTATTGGAACCATTACTTTTACCTCACCTGGCATTTTTAGTATATAATAAGATTGTTTTTGACCTAAAACATCTTTTTCTTCTATTGAATCAATTGTTCCTGCTCCGTGCATTGGATATACTATTTGGTCTCCTACATTAAACATGTGTAATCTCTCCTTTCTACTACTTACGTTAACAAACAATTTCTTCTTTATGTCATCAACAATTCTATTATACTACAAATTGGCTAAAAAGTCAAAATTTTCTAAAAACGTTTTTTATATTGATATTATGTGAATTACAGCCATTTTTGCCTTTTATTTCCAAAAAAAATTTTTAATTTTTTTTCATTTCTATAGATTTAATTATGTTATCAATCAATAAGCAATTTGTTACAACTCCAACTCCTCCTGGAACAGGTGTTATTGCATAAGCTTTTTCTTTTACATCTTCAAAATCTACATCTCCAACCATTTTTCCATTTTCAAAGTTTATTCCTACATCTATTATTATAGCATCTTGTTTTATCATATCTTTTTTTAAAAACTTTGATTTCCCTATTGCCATGATTATTACATCTGAATTCTTCAATATATCATTCATATTTTTAGTTTTCGAATGACAAATAGTCACTGTTGCATTTTTATTTAAAAGTTGTGGTATTAATGGTTTGCCTACAATATTACTTCTTCCGACAATTGTAACTTTTTTCCCGGTTAAATCTATGTTATAATAATCTAAAATTTCAATAACTGCTTTACTCGTACAAGGAATATTAACATTTTTTTCTCCTAAAAACAATTTTCCCATATTTATAATCCCTACACCTTCTATATCTTTTTCAGGTGAAATATCATTTATTAGGTCTGATAAATTAGTTGGTAATGGTTGCTGGAACATTATTCCTGTTATATTATTATCTTGTTTTACCTTATTAAAATTTTCTATAAATTCTTTTTCATCATTAGCTAATAATAATACAAATTCTATACCATAATTTTTACAATTTTTCTCAATTCTTTTTATGTATGCTAAACTTGCCGCATCACAATTTAGCCCTAATACTGCTATATAAGGTTTTTTATTTATTTTTTCTATTCTTAGCTTAAAATCTTTTTTTATGTTTTCAGCAACACTTTTTCCTTCTAATAATAATTCCATTTTTTCTCCTTCGAATTATAAATAAATTTTTTTATTTTGTTCATATTTTTTTCTAATGTCATTTATAAATTTCTCATCTTTAATATATTTTAAATTTATTTCTATATTAATAATACTTGACTCTATACATGAAATTGAATATTTTTTGCAAATATTAAAATCACTTACTAACATTTTGTTTCCAACTTTTTCTAACTTATTTACAAGTTCTAAAGTTTTTATTGATTCTTCCATTACATCATAACAGAATAATACACTTTCTTTACTTGCCTGTTCCAGTTCATTTGGCTCTGTTTTTCGTATTTTGTATGCTTTTAATACTTTATCTAATACTATTCTATCTTGATCAATTACATTAAGAGCTTTTTTCTTTATTTCATAAGCCTCTTTTTGTATTTTAATTACTTCTTCTTGTACATTTTCATATTTTTTTTTACCAATAGTTAAATTACATATATAAATTATTAAAGATGCTGTAATTGAAAGTACCATTCCAACCGTACTTCCTCCTGCTAACTCTATTTCCGGATTTTCTAAATCTTCTAATATTGGTTTTATTTTTTCATTATATAAAATCATTGTTTTCTCCATTTCATAAGCTTATTTTTTTCTTCTTATAATCCAGTTTTCTTCTACTTTTATTGGTAGTTTCATTTTTACCTGTTGTCCTTGTTTTCCTGGATTTACTGTATCTATTTCTTCATCAGTTTCCATATCCCATAATTTATCTATTATAAATTTTTCAGGTTCTAATTTACCTGGAATTAAAATTTCTAATTTATCCCCAACAGATAACTTATTTCTTATTTCTATAATTGTTTTTTCTTCTTCATTTTTAACTACTTTTCCACCAAATTCGTAATTTGCATTATATTGTTTTCCTTCATATTCTTGAATATCTTTATTTTCTCTACTATTAAAGTAAAATGTAGTTAATCCCCTTGTTTTTATTTTTTCAATTTCTTTCATATATTTTTCAGCATCATAATTTTTAGGATTTTCCATATAATCATCAATTGCTGCTCTATATATACTTACAATGCTTGCTATATAGTATTCTGTTTTTAATCTTCCTTCTATTTTTAAACTATCTACTCCCATATCAATAATTTCTGGAAGTTCATGTATTAAACATAAATCTTTAGAAGATAATATACTTGTCCCATGTTCATCCATTTCAACTGGCATTAAATTTCCTGGATTATTTTTTTCTTCTAAATATACATTATATGACCATCTGCAACTTTGTGCACAACTTCCATAATTTGCACTTCTTCCACATAAAAAGTCACTTAAAAAACATCTTCCTGAATATGAAAAACATATTGCTCCATGAATAAATATCTCTATTTCCATTCCTTCTGGTTTGTTTTCCATTATATATTTTAGTTGATTTTTATCCATTTCTCTTGCCATAATCATTCTTTTGCATCCTTGATTATACCAAAACTTACAAGCTTCTAAACTTACTAAATTACTTTGTGTACTTACATTCACTGGAACACTTGGCGCATATTTTAAAATCGTGCTTATTACCCCTGGATCTGCTGCTATTATTCCGTCTGGCTTTATTTCTTCTAATTTTTTACACATTTGTCTTATTTCTTCATAATCTGTATCAAATGCATATATATTCATCGCAACATATACTTTTTTTCCTAAACTATGTGCATATTTAATTGTTTTTATTAAATCCTCATCATCTATTGCTGCTCTTGACCTTAATGATAAACTTGCTGTTCCACAATATATGGCATCTGCTCCGTATAAAAATGCTATTTTTGCTTTTTCAAAAGAACCTGCTGGTGCTAATAATTCTACTTTTTTCATATTTTTATAAATCCTTCCTTTTTGATTCATATATTAGTATACTATCAAAATACGAAAAATTCAAGCAACTCTGGACTTTTTTAGAATTTTGTTGTATAATTAGTAGAATTGGAAAATTTTTACATAAATTTAGAAGGAGAAAATATATGTATAACACTAACAATAATGATATAAAAAAACTTAAATATTTACAAATTAAAATTCATCAGGCATTACTAGAATGTATTAATACCTATTCTTTAGCAGAACAAAAAAAATCTCTTTTTTATAGTTTTTTAGCCTCTGCATTCATGCGTTTCAGAGATTCTATCGATACTAGTGTTGCCAATCCTGCAAGATTAAAAGCTAACTCAAGTGTTATAGATAATATTGAAAAAGAAATTTTAAAGAAATTACAATATAATTTACCAGAAAATTATAATATAAACAGTATTGACGAAATTATTGCCAAAATTGTACAAGATGTCTGCAAAGATTATTTAGGAGCTACTATAGTTTTTCACTCTAAAAATAATTGTAGCACATATTGTAACGAATCAGATGACCCCTATGTAAAAAAACTTTATAAGGCTCTTCTCACAACGGAGGAATACCTTAGAAGTAGCGAAAAACTACACAATGATACTATAATTTCAAGGTTATCAGAACGTTTTCAAAAAATAGATATTTCTAATACATTTGTCGATGAAAATCCTAATCGATTAGCACCGCAAAAAGTAAAACCCCTTAATTTAGAGAATATCGATACATTAGAAAAATATTTTGATACTAAAATTGCATTATTGACCCTACTTACAAATCATAGTATTCCATGTACAGAATCAACAGATGGAAAAGAACATAAATATTGTGTTAGCGAATTAGATATTCCTTATCTACAATTAGTAAAACAAACCATGGAACTTAAGCCTAAAACTAAGGATGAGGCTATTAAAATTCTGATTGACCTTGCTAGAGCAAATTATTTTAGAGAATATCTACCTTTTGATGAACAACTAGATAAAACCATAAAAGAAAAACGTCTAGCAAAGAAAAATACTTCATGCACACTAAAACTACCAGCTGAAACACAAAAAAAGTATACACAAGAACTAACAAATTTAAGAAATAACCTAAAACAATTAAAAAATGACAGATTATTAAACTACATTTTGTCAATAGAATTGCCTAACATTTTTCAAGAACTATCAGAATTACCTAACTTAAATGTAGAAATAAAATCTCATAAAAAACGTGCAAAATCAAGTGGTTTTTATTCAAACTATTATACAATAGAACTAAATGGTATTGTAACATGCGAGATATTAGGTTGTTCAGAGTTTCGATATAATCTTTCAAAAGAAGGTAATGCATCACATAACACAATGTATAAAAAATCATTTGATATAAAGCCTTTATTTGAATTACGTGCATTTCCCTTTCCTAACTCAAAACAAGCAAAAGAACAATTGGGCTTTTACTTCGAATTCCTAAGTTCTGTTAGTTTAAATGATGTTAGTGGCTATCATATTCCTAAAGAAGATAAAGACGCTTTAAAATACTTAAAAGAATTAGTAAATTACGCTACATCAAAATTAAAGGTAAAAGATTTTATACCAATTACAAATGGCAATAAAACTTACAATATATCTTTTTTTGATTATATAACTTATATCATAGAAAATAAAGGGGCAAAATTTGTAACAATATACCCTGCTCATATTGTAGAACATAATCAATCAATTGCTGTTCCACAAAGTCCACTATATTCTCTTGAAAATTTACTAAAATCACGTATTGGTTTTTCTACTTTAGCTAATATGGTAAGAGAGAAATATGTAGAAATTTCAACATTAGAAAAACACGATAAAGTTTTAGCAAACTCCCGTGTTAGGTCATATTCTTGCACATTGACACCAAAATATGATTTTCCAGTTGACAATTTAATTGCAAAAAAAGCAGAAGAAAATTATAAACCAATAAATATTGAATTTCATCCAATGGGAAAATATGGTGATGATGAGAGATAACTCATTTTTGTTCCATTGGGACCGGGTCTTTTTGGTACAATTAAAAAAAAATAGTTTACGATCATTTTACGTAAACTATTTTTTATTATTTTAATTTGGTAATAGCAAGTCCATCTCCTACTTCTAAAATTTCCGTATCTAAAAGTGGATTTTCTGTTGTTTCTGCAATATATTCTCTTAAATTTCTTACAGCTGTACGTTGTTTATGTTTATTATAATCACTCATTACATAACCCTTGTACAATATATTATCTGCAAATATTGTACCATTTGGTGCAAGGATTCTTAAAGATTCAGCTAGGAAAAACGGATATTTTCCTTTTGCTGCATCAATAAATATCATGTCATATTTTTCATTTAAAGTAGGCAATATTTCTACTGCATCTCCAACATAAATATTTATTTTTTCTTCTAAATCCATCTCCTTTATATTCCTCTTTGCTTCTTCTACTCTTCCAGTATCTCTTTCAATTGTATCAATCTTACCATTTTCAGATAGAAATTTCGAAAAGCATATTGCCGAATAACCAACAGCTGTACCGATTTCCAATATTTTTGAAGGTTTACTTTCCTTTATTCTTTTTTCTATTTCCTGTAATGTATCATCCATTATTATTGGAATATGTTCTTCCAATGCTTTTTGTTTTATTTGTTCTAATTTATCTTTCATTATTTTTTTGTTCCATTCTTTCTTTTTTTGTACTTTCCTCAGACCAAGCTTGGATAATATCTCTATCTAATGCTGGAAATTCTTCTAAAACTTTATTTACAGCTTTTTCAAAATCCAGGTTTAAATCATTAATATAATAAGTAAATTTACTTCTTGGTCCTACAACTGGAGTTTTTACTTGTAAAGCTTTCTTTCTTCTTTCATTTTCACCAACAATATTTGCTGCCTCTATTGATTTCCTAGACCTCGCTTTCATAAAAAATATACCACTTTTCTTTTCCATATTTACTCCCATTCATTTCTTAAAGGCACAAAAACAAACAAATAAATTTTTTGATTATGATAATTATTATCAACCTTTCTAGATTTTACAATTTATTTATTATTTCTCGCCATTCTTTCTCTTTCTTTATTATTTAAAATCTTTTTTCTTAATCTAATAGATTTTGGAGTAACTTCAACTAATTCATCATCTTGTATAAATTCAATAGCTTTTTCCAAACTCATTTGGATTGGTGGAACTAAACGAAGTGCATCATCTGCTCCAGAAGAACGTGTATTTGTTAAATGTTTTTCTTTACATACATTTACTGCTAAATCTTCTCCTCTTGAATTTAGACCAACAATCATTCCTTCATAAACATCTACACCTGCACCAATAAATAGGTCACCTTTTTCTTGGGCATTATATAGACCATATGTTACAGATTTCCCAGTTTCAAATGCTACTATTGTACCTCTAACTCTGGCAACTACTTCACCTTTAAATGGTTCATAGCATTTGAACATACTTGCCATTGTTCCTTCACCTTTTGTATCTGTTAGGAATTCTGTTCTATATCCAATTAGTCCTCTTGCAGGAATATTGAATTCTATTTTTGTATGTCCATCTTCTGCTGGTTCCATATTTACCATTTCGGCTTTTCTTCTTCCTAATTTTTCAATAACAGTTCCTACTGAATCATCTGGTACGTTTACAACTAATGTTTCTATTGGCTCACATTTTACACCATCAATTTCTTTTATGATAACTTTTGGACGAGATACTAAAAGTTCAAATCCTTCTCTTCTCATTGTTTCAATTAATACTGATAAGTGTAGTTCTCCTCTTCCTGATACTTCAAATGAATCTGGAGTTTCCCCCTCTTTTACTCTTAATGAAACATTTCTTTCTAGCTCTTTAAATAATCTATCTCTGATATGTCTTGATGTTACAAATTGTCCTTCTCTTCCTGCAAATGGTCCATTATTTACACTAAATGTCATTGTAACTGTTGGTTCATCTATGTTTACAAAATCTATTTTTTCAACATTTTCAGGGTCACATACAGTTTCACCTATACTTATATCTGAAATTCCAGCAAATTCTATTATGTCTCCTGCTGTTACTTCTTCAACTTCAACTTTCTTTAAACCTACATGTGTGTATAATTTTGCAATTTTACCTTGATATACTGTATCATCTGCTTTACATATTGATACTGTCATTCCAACTGTAAATTTGCCACGTTCTACTCTACCAACACCTATTCTTCCGACATAATCATCATAATCTATGTTAGATACTAACATTTGAGCAGATCCTTCTAAATCGCATTTTGGAGCTTCTATTGTGTTTACCATTGTTTCAAATAGTGGTGTCATATCACTATCTTCATCAGATAGATTTAATTTTGATACACCATTTTTCGCAGATGCATATACAACTGGGAATTCTAGCTGTTCATCTGTTGCATCTAATTCGATGAATAATTCTATAACTTCGTCTACAACTTTTTCAGGGTTTGCTCCTGGTCTATCTATTTTGTTTATTACAACTATTGGTTTTAAGTTTAATGCTAATGCCTTTTTCAAAACTTCTCTTGTTTGAGGCATAGCACCTTCAAAAGCATCTACTAGTAAAAGCACTCCATCAACTGTTTTTAGTACTCTTTCAACTTCTCCTCCAAAATCAGCATGTCCTGGTGTATCTACTATATTTATTTTTATGTCTTTGTACATTACTGATGTGTTTTTTGAAAGTATTGTTATTCCTCTTTCTTTTTCTAGGTCATTTGAGTCCATTACTCTGTCTTGTACTTGTTCATTATCTCTAAATACGTGACTTTGTTTTAATAAACTATCAACAAGTGTTGTTTTTCCGTGGTCTACGTGTGCTATTATTGCTATGTTTCTTATTTTTTCGTTATTCATTTATATTTCTCCTTTTTTCTCTTTTTAACTTTTATATTATACTACTGTTTTATAGTAGTTGTCAACATAAAATTTTGTTTTTATTTTCTAAAAAATGTAATTATTTTTAAATTGTAACTTCTTTTTTAATTTTTTAATAGAATGCTAAAAAAGTCCATTAAAAATTTAAGTGATTAATCTCACTTTTTTATAATGAACTTTTTTATAATTTTTTATCCAAACAATCCGCGTTTCTTCACAGGTGGTTGTTCATTCATAGTTTTAGCTAACTGAACCATCAATTCTCTTTGTTCCTTAGTAAGTTTTCTAGGTGTTTGAACAACAACTCTGAAGATAAAATTACCTTGAGATGTAGAATTTAAGCTTTTAAATCCTTTAGCACGAATAGTAAATTGAGTACCAGTTTGAGTACCATCAGGCATTCTATAAACCTCTTTAGTTCCATCTACCATTGGAATTTCAAGTTCTGCACCTAATGTTGCTTGTGTAATTGTAACAGGAATGTCGCAATATACATTGTTTCCATCTCTTTTGTAAATACTACTTTTTCTAACCCTAACAGTTATGTATAAATCTCCAGCTGGTCCTCCTTTTATTCCAGGATTTCCCTGACCTCTCAATACTACTGTTTGGTTATCATTTATTCCTGCTGGAATTTTAACTTTAACTTTTGGTGATTTTCTAACAGTTCCTTTTCCGTGACAATTTTCACAAGGCTCTTTTATAATTTCACCTGTTCCTCTACATTCTGAGCAAGGTCTTGTAGTTTGAACTCTTCCTAATATTGTATTTTGGAAACTTGTTACATTACCTGTACCATTACATGTTGGACATTTTATTGGACTTGTTCCTTTTTTAGCACCTGTTCCATTACATTCTGTGCAGTTTTCTTGTCTATTAACAATAATTTCTTTTTCTACTCCTAAAAATGATTCTTCAAAAGTTATTTCTACACTTATATTTAAATCTTCGCCTTTACGTGGTCCATTATTTCTTCTTGAATTTGTTCTTTGACCTCCAAATCCACCACCAAAGAATGATGAGAATATATCTCCTAAGTCACCGAAATCACCAAAATCCGATGATGTATATGAGTAATAATTTCCTCCTCCAAATGGTCCGCCTGCACCAAATCCTGCTCCACTTGGGTCTACTGTTCCAAATTGGTCATACATTTTTCTTTTTTGTGGATTTGATAATACTTCATATGCCTCATTTACTTCTTTAAATTTAGCCTCTGCAGCCTCTCTATTATCCGGGTTTGCATCAGGGTGATATTTTTTTGCCATCTTTCTATATGCTTTTTTTAGTTCATCATCTGTTGCAGTTTTACTTACTCCTAATAATTCGTAGTAATCCTTTTTTTCTGCCACCTTTTTCACCTCCAACTATTTTTTTCGTCCTTTATCAAAGTTTGAGGTTGGACATTTTTGTTTCCAACCTCTTTTAACTTTTTTACAATTATTTATTGTCATCTTCTACTTTATAATCAGCATCATATACATTTCCATTGTCATTTGCTTCATTTCCAGCATTTGGGTCTACACCTTCTGCTCCTTCAGCTCCTGCATTAGGATTTGCATTTTTGTATAGTTGTTCACTCATTTCATAGAATACTTTTGTTAATTTTTCTGTTGCCTCTTTAATTGTTTCAGTATCGTTTGATTCTAAAGCTTTTTTAGTTGCATCAATTTCATTTTCAATTTTGGCTTTTTCTTCTCCGCTAATTTTATCTCCAAGCTCATTTAATGTCTTTTCACTATTATATACTAAGCTTTCAGCATTATTTTTGACTTCGATTTCATCTTTTCTCTTTTTATCTTCTTCAGCATGAGCCTCTGCATCTTTAACAGCTTTTTCAATATCTTCGTCTGTTAAGTTTGTTGATGCTGTAATTGCAACATTTTGACTGTTTCCTGTTGCCATATCTTTAGCTGATACATGAACTATACCGTTTGCATCTATATCAAATGTAACTTCTATTTGTGGTACTCCTCTTGGTGCTGCTGGAATTCCTGTTAATTGGAATCTTCCTAATGTTTTGTTATATGCTGCCATTTCACGTTCACCTTGTAATACGTGAACTTCAACTGATGTTTGACCATCTGCTGCAGTTGAGAATATTTGTGATTTTTTAGTTGGTATTGTTGTATTCCTTTCGATTAATTTTGTAAATACTCCACCATATGTTTCAATTCCAAGTGATAGAGGTGTTACATCTAATAATACTAAGTCTTTAACATCTCCAGATAATACACCACCTTGAATAGCTGCACCAATTGCAACACATTCATCTGGGTTTATACCTTTATCTGCATCTTTTCCAGTTATTTTCTTAACTGCCTCTTGAACTGCTGGAACTCTTGTAGATCCACCAACTAATAATACTTTGTGGATATCTTGAGCTGTTAATCCTGCATCTTTAAGTGCTTGGTTAACTGGTCCTGCTGTTGCATCTACTAAGTCCTTTATTAATTCTTCAAATTTTGATCTTGTAAGTGTTACATCTAAGTGTTTTGGTCCTGTTGAATCAGCTGTAATAAATGGTAAATTGATATTTGTTTGTCCAACACCTGATAAGTCTTTTTTAGCTTTTTCAGCTGCTTCTTTTAATCTTTGCATTGCCATTTTATCTGTACTTAAATCTATACCATCAGATTTTTTGAATTCTGATACTAGGTAATCTATAATTTTTTGGTCGAAGTCATCTCCTCCTAAGTGTGTGTTACCATTTGTTGCTAAAACTTCGAATACTCCATCACCAATATCTAGTATTGAAACATCGAATGTTCCTCCACCTAAGTCATATATTAATATTTTTTGGTCTTGTTCTTTATCCATTCCATAAGCTAATGCTGCTGCTGTTGGTTCATTTATAATTCTTAGAACTTCTAGTCCTGCTATTTTTCCTGCATCTTTTGTAGCTTGTCTTTGGCTATCACTAAAGTATGCTGGAACTGTTATAACAGCTTGTGTTACTTTTTGTCCTAAATAATTTTCTGCATCTGTTTTTAATTTTTGAAGTATCATTGCTGATATTTCTTGTGGAGAGAATGAATCTCCTTCTATTTTTACTTTTTCACTTGTTCCCATTTTTCTTTTTATTGATATTACTGTGTTGTCTGGGTTTGTAACAGCTTGACGTTTTGCGATTTGTCCAACTAGTCTTTCACCATTTTTTGAGAATGCAACTACTGATGGAGTTGTTCTATCTCCTTCTGCATTTGGTATTACTACTGGCTCTCCTCCTTCCATAACTGCTACACATGAGTTTGTTGTTCCTAAGTCAATTCCTATAATCTTTCCCATTATAATCTTCCTCCCTTTATATTTATTAATTATTAACTACTACCATTGAATGTCTTAATACCTTGCTTCCTAATTTGTATCCTTTTCTGTATTCTTGTACTATTTCTTGGCTTTGTTTGCTTTCATCTTGTACACTTCCTACTGCATCATGTAAACTTGGATCAAATATTTGTCCATCTGTTGGTATTTCTTCGACATTGTGTTTATTTAAAAATTCTTTGAATTGTTTTTCTACAAGTTGAACTCCCTGTTTGTATTGTTCATCTTTGCTTTCTGCTTTTACCGCATTTTCTAAGTTGTCTATTGCAGGTAACATTCCTGTTATTATATCCCCTAAAACAGAATTATATAAGCTTTCTCTTTCTTTTTGACTTCTTTTTTTGAAGTTTTCAAATTCTGCTAGTACTCTTTTATATCTATCATTTAATTCGTCATATTCTTCATTTGAATGTAATACTTTTTCTTGATTTTCTTTTACTTCTACATTTTCTACTTCTTCGTTATTTTCTTTTTCTGCCACTTTTATCCCTTCTTTCTTTTTTAGTGTTATTTTAGCACTCAAAAACGAAGTTTGCTAAATCTTTGTATATAATATACTTTTTTTTAGCAGTTGTCAAGTGTTTTTGCTAATTTTTATAATAAAAAATAACACAAAATAGATTTCATAAATTTTTTGAATTATATAATAAATATTAAGGGAGCTCTTTAAGAGCCCCCTTCAATTAAAACTTTCAACTTATTTCTTTATCCCTGCCATGCACATCCTGGTGTAGTACAATGTCTTGCAGCACCAGAAGTCATATTATGAGGTTTTTTAACACTGTTCATAAATTTTCCGCATGAACAATAATAGCTAATTATATGTCCACCCTCATCTCCTGACGAAACAGTCTGTCTATTATAATTATGTTGATGTGTTTGTGTTGTTTGTGTTACCACTTTTGTGCCACATATGCTACATTGTTTATATCCTCCATATTGCGTCCATTGGTGAGGTTGTATAGTATAATATGTAGCTGTACAGCTATCACATTTATAAGATGTTTTATGTGAATCACTTGAAAAATTTGACACTCCAATCTTTTGCCAGTTGTGATTATGTCCTGATGTAGTGTTTCCTTTTGTAACCACTTGTGTTGATGTTGGTGCCTGTGATACTGTTGAGCTATTTCCTGTCGAAGTATAATAGTTATTATTTGCTCCAGTACTACTTGCAGTTGTTTTTGGAATATTTAATTCTGTACTTTTCAAATTGATTTCTACAACTTTAGTTGCTACTTTTAATGCTGTACTACTTGCATCCTTCATCTCAAATTTTAATTTATATGTTCCTTTTTTAGATTTGTAGTTTTTTAAATCTGTTTGTAAAAATTCTCTTGTTGACATTAAATCACTCTTTGTAGTTACTATCTTGCTACTATTATTTACGTCATATACTTTTAAATATCCTAATCCACTTCCATCTTTCATTTCTAATTGTAATTTTCCATTAAATGTTGTTGAACCAATTGTTATTCTTGGTGCTCCATCAATTGCATAATATTCTGCTTTTTTACTATTTGTTGCTTTCTTTACTCTAAAATATTTTGTTGTTGTTCCATATTCATTCTTTGCTGTAATATAGAAATAGTGTGTTGTTCCTTTTAGTAACTCTTTATTTGATAATGTATATGTTTTTGTTGTATTTTTATTTGTTTTTGCATTTAATTTTAATTCTTTCTTGTTTCCACCTTTTGCATCTACTTCATATATTTTTACATCTGTTATTTTTTTACTAGATGTCATATTTAATGTTATATCTGCTAATTTAGTTTTATTAGATATCATTTCTATATCTGGTGATGTATTTGCAGTTACATTCGCTAATTTATCTTTACTATTAGCTGAGCATACTGTACATTTATTATTACTTATAGTATGTTTTTCTTCTTTCCATTCTTTACCACAAGTTCCACATACTTTTTGATGTGTATCTGCTTTTATTATATATCTAATTTCTTTATGTTTGCATTCATAACCACATACTCTACATTTTCCTGTTGATGGATCAAATACATGATTTCCTTTATTTACAGTAGCTTTACAAGATTTACATGTTCCTGTATGAGTTGTTTGTGTTGTTTTGTATTTTATATTTTTATGTTCGCACATTTTTGCTACATTTGTATTTGAGTCATTAACGGTTAATTGTGCTGTTTCTAATTTAAATGCTACTTCTTTTACTGTATATGCTCCACTTTTATCTGCTGCACTTATTTTTATTCTGTAATATTCGTCATTTTTTATTTGAATATCATTTCTGTTTATTTTTATTGTTGCTGTTTTACTGCCTACTTTTTTATTATTATAAACTGTTTTATTTGTGTTTACATCTTTTACTTCTATAGCTTTTATTTCTTTACCTTTTGATTCTAATGTAACTGCTATTTTACCACTTGTGTAGTTTAATGATGAAATATTTGGCGCATTATCTAATTTATAATATGCTTTCTTTTTATTGTTTACTTTTTGTGTTACATTTACTACCTTGTATACTGTTTCTGCATTACTTGCCTTTGCTAGTACTTTTATTGTACTTGTCTTATTCTTTTTTGGTAATGCACTTTGTGGTATTTCATATACCATTGTATTGTTTTTATTACTTGATAATTTTGCTGTAATTTCTTTGTTATTACTATAAAATTTGCTTTCTTTTATTGTTGCTGATGCTGGTGCTTTAATTGTTACTTTGATATTTTCTAGCTTTGCTGTTGATGGTTTTGCTATTGTTATTGATGGCGAACTTACTAATTGTTCGAACCCATTCGTTGCTGCATTACTTGCAGTTGTTAAGCTAAATGTTATAAACATTACACATACTAAGATTTTTGATATAGAAAAAATTATTTTTTTATTCATATAAACCCCTCCTTTTTCTTACGTAAAAATTAATATTAGTAATAAAATTTTTTCTCTTACATTTTTTATTATACCACATCTTTCCATAAAATGCAAGTTTATGTGGATTTTTTATGTAAAAGGTATTGCTTATCCTTTGTTTTTGTAAGCGTTCAGACAATAAGTATCATTTTATCTTATGCCTTTTTTATGTTATTTTGCCACAAAAAAACTGCTATAAAAGCAGTTTTTATTCCTTGTTTTCTTCATTTAATTTTTTACTAATATATTTCATAACAGAAATAACCTTAGAATAATCCATTCTCTTTGGACCTATAATTCCAATTGTTCCCATATCTTTATTTCCTATTTTATGTTTAAAAGTCACTACACTAAAATCTTTAAGTTGCTCTTTTTCATCCTCTCCACCAATATAAACATTTATATCTTCTGCAAAACCAGAATTAAGCATATCAGCAATCAATTCTTTTTCATCTAAAATATTCATAAAATTTTTAGCAACCTGTAGAGAATTAAATTCTGGTAAATCTAACTCTCTTCTTGCACCTTGTAAATGAATTTCATTTTCTTCAAATAATACTTTTTTTATTTGAGTTATAATAGGCTTTATTACTCCTACCATTTCTTTCATTTCTTTATATAAATAATCTTCTAGTGGTTGGTTTATTTTTTCTATCGGCTGGTCTTTTAGTTTATTATTGAACATATAATTTATTGTTTCTACTTGTTTTTCTGTTATATCTTCATCAAATTTTATAATTGTTTCTTTTACCATCCCTGCATCTGTCATAATAACTGCAAGTATCATTCTGGCACCTAATAAAACAAATTTTATTTCTTTTATTATTTGTTCATCTGCTTTAGGTCCTATTGTTACTGTTGTATAATGTGTTATTTCTGAAATAGTATTTGCTGTTATTTTTGTTAAGTCTTCAATTTCATTTACTTTTGTTTCAAGCTTATCACTTATATATTTAACTTCTTCTAAACTAATGTTGTCATCTTTTAATAATTCATCCACATAGTACCTGTACCCTTTAGCAGAAGGTACTCTTCCACTAGATGTATGCATTTTGTCAAGTAGTCCTTTTTTTTCTAAATCTGCCATTTCATTTCTTATTGTTGCACTACTACATTGTAATCCGTATTTACTTATTAATGCATTCGAACTTACAGGTTCTGCTGTGTTTATATATTCTTCAACTATAGCCTGCAAAACTTTTTTCTTTCTGTCATCTAGCATTTTTTGCCTCTTTTCTACTTTATTTCATTTAAGTTTATATTTTTAATTATGATTTTTGAAAAATCATCTTCGTCATCTTCAAATTGTAATTTGTTTAATTCTCTCGATTTTTTTTCTTCTATATCTAATTTTGATAAATCTATCAAAATATTTGTTGATAAATTCATTCCTAATGGTAATGTCATATTTTTATTATCATAATATATTATATTTGTAAGTGCTATATAATTAGTGCCTTTAGGTAATCTTATTTTATACAAATATACTTTATCACTTTTTTTATTTTTCTTTAGAAACTGATTTAATTCTTCTTCTGCATTTAAAGAAACACTTTCTATTGTATTAAATTCTAGTTTTTCTGGCGATGATTTATATACATACATATCTTCTTTTAATTCATTTTTTTCTAATGCCTTTTTTACATCTTTTAAAATATTTTCTAAGTGCCTTTTTAATTCAATTCCTCTGGTTCCTTTTTGGATTTCAAGTATTTCTATTCTATCTCTTGGTTGTTCTCTGTGTGTTCGGCTTCCTATTGTTCTTTCCTTATTATTTGTTTGTTTTATTCTACCAAAAATATTAAAATCTTCTTCTTCATCTTCTTCAAAATCTTCTTTTTCTCTTAGTAATTTCATTTTTTTCAATTTTTCTGAAATTTCTTTATTTTCGGCTGTTTTTAAATTCATTCTGTTTAAAAGTGGTAATATATCTGTACTTGCAACAAATATGCTGTCTAATTCAGAGTCTGTAAATTTATTCCTTTGGAATTTATCTGCCTCCATTCCAAACCCTTCAAAGTCATCTTCATAATCAAATACTTTTTCTAATTTTTTTACATTAAATTCTTCCTCTTCGCCTTCTTCTAATGTTGCTACAGCATCTTTATTAGAGTATTTCCAGAACTCAAAGATACTTTTTTTGTGTTTATTTATTTCTTCTATATAATTACTTGCATTTTCTATTTTCTTTTTTAAGTTTTTGTTTTTTAGTTTCAATGCATTTATATCCATTACTATGTTATTTACTATTTCTTCTTTTTCTTCAAGCTCTTTGAAACTTTGCTCTAATTCATATAATGTATAATTTCTTTTCTCTATTTTAAATTTTTCAAAAGTATGATGTTTTACATTTTTAGTTTCAATTTCTTTTGTTTTTTTAGCTTTTTCATCTTTTCCTTTTGTTACTTTTTTGCTAAATTTAAAAAAGTATTTTACCTTTCCAAAGAATGTTTTTTTGCATTCTAAGAATGTTGTTATTTGTTTTTCTTTTGACATGTATTCTTCTTCTAATGCTTTTGATTCATTTTGTAAGTTTTTCAATTTTATTTTAAAATCTTCTAAATCTTCGCTTGTCTTATTTTTTAGACTAACAGATTTAAAATATTGTTGCATAATAAATTCTGGCAATGTATTATATTCTATATTAGAATTTTCTAAATAAAATCTTAACTTTCCATTTTCATCAATATTTTTTTCGAACTTATAATAATGAGGAAGTTCTGTTTGTAAAATAAATAGAGCTTTTACTAATTTATAAAACTTTGATGCATCTCTTATGCTCTCTAATTTTACTCTATATAACGTTTTTATTTTATCAAATAATTCTGTTTCTCCTATGATATTAAGACTTACTTCACCTTTTTTGTTCCATACCTCATATATTGTTGGATAGTCTTTTGTAAAAAGCCATAAATAGTTTTCTAAATCTTTTATTTCGTCTTTTTTTAGTATTTCACCCTCATAATCCACTAAACTTATTGGTACAAATATTTTATCATTTTTCTTATTTTCTATTTTCTTTTTTAATATATAGAAAAATGTTGAGTAATCTGTATCTGCAATTGGCACAATCATAAAATATTTGTCTGATATTTCTGAATAATATATTTGCCATAAATAGTTTCCTGAAAATTTAACTTTGAAAGGTATTTCTTTTGCTAACATTTTTTGTTCACTTTCTACTTTCTCAATTTGCGGAATACTTACTTTATTCAACATATTTAGAAATTCTGTAAAGTTTAAAATGTTATCTTCATTTTGTGAGTCTAGATAATAACACAAAGGCATTGCTTTTTCGTATTTTTCTTTTATTGTATCAACCCTATTTGTTGGCGAAAGTAAAATTTCTATATCTTTTATATTTACAAATCTATATTGCTTATATTTTTTTTCATCATATCCTTTTAAGGTTCTAAAATTTATGTCTGAATATTCCTTTAAAGATTTTGGTATTTTTTCTAAATCTAATCCTATATACTCTAATTTTTCTTGTATTTTAGAATCTACTTCTACTTTCTTTTTTCTAGGCAATTTACATACTTCCTCTCTTTATGTCTTTTATTTTTTCATCTTATTTTTTATATATTCAATTTCTTCTTCTGCATTTAATCTCATAAATAAAGGCTCACCTTTTTCAATTACTTTTGTATTTTCTATTTTATCATATTCTTCAAGACTTTCCCATGTTTTTAATTCAGGGACTGCTATTCCTAATTGATTAAACATTTTTTCTGATGTAGATTCCATAAATGGTTTTATTAGTATTGCTATTCTTCTTAAATTTTCTATTAAATGATATATAACACTTTCAAGCTTTTCTTTGTTTTCTTCTTTTGCCAATACCCAAGGTGATGTTTCATCTATATATTTATTAGTTCTTGAAACTAAACTCCATATTTCTTGAATTGAATTAGCAATTTCGAAGTCTTCAAATATTTTTTCAAATTTTTGTGTGACATTTTTTGTAAATTCTTCTAATTCTTCATCTACCTCGTTTTTGTATCCATTGTATTTTGGAACTTGTCCTCCAAAATATTTATTACACATTGCTACTGTTCTATTCAATAAATTTCCTAAGTCATTACATAAATCAAAGTTATATCTTTCTACAAATTCCTCTGGTGAAAATACTCCATCTGTAGATATTGGTACTTCCCTTAGTAAGAAATAACGTGTTGCGTCTAATCCATACTTTTCTATTAATAACTCTGGATATATTACATTTCCTTTTGATTTTGACATTTTTCCATCTTTCATCATTATCCAATTGTGTACGAATATTTGCTTTGGTAGTGGTAAGTCTAATGCCATTAAAAATATTGGCCAATATATTAAATGAAATCTTGCTATGTCTTTTCCAACTATATGCAAATTAGCTGGCCAGAATTTTTTGAATAATTCGTCATTTTCTGATTCATATCCAAGTGCTGTTAAGTAATTTGTTAGGGCATCTAGCCATACATATATTACATGTTTTGGGTCTTTTAGTACTTTTATTCCCCAATCAAATGTTGTACGAGTTACACATAAATCTTCTAATCCTGGTTTTATGAAGTTGTTTATCATTTCTGTTTTTCTGTAATCTGGTTTTATGAAATCTGGATGTTCTTCATAATATTTCAATAGTCTTGGTGCGTATTTTTTCATGTTGAAAAAGTAACATTCTTCTTTCATTAATTTTACTTCTCTTCCACAATCTGGACATTTTCCATCTACTAGTTGAGTTTTTGTGAAATAACTTTCACATGGTACACAATACCATCCTTCGTATTCTCCTTTGTATATATCTCCTTGTTCCATTAATCTATCAAAGATTTTTTGTACTATTTTTTCATGTCTTACTTCAGTTGTTCTTATAAAATCATCATATTCTATATCCATTAATTTCCATAACTCTTGTGCATTTCTTGCAGCTTCATCGACATATTCTTGTGGTTTCATATTTTGTTTTCTTGCTACTTCTTCTATCTTTTGACCGTGTTCGTCTGTTCCTGTTAATAGGTATGTTTCATAGCCTCTTAAAGTTTTGTATCTCTTTACTGTGTCTGCCAATACTGTTGTATATGCTGTTCCTATATGAAATTTTCCGCTTGGATAATATATAGGTGTTGTTAAGTAATATGTTTTGCTCATAATTGTACCTGCCTTTCTCTTCAAATATTTTACATTATAATATAAAGTTGGTAATTTTTCAAGATATTTTCATGAATATTATAAATGTTCCATTAGGACCGGGTCTTTTTGGTACATTTATAAAATGCACCAAAAAGACCCGGTCCTAACAGAACAATAATTACATTTTCTTTATAAATTTACAAACCACAACGCTCATATCGTCTTTAATTTTCCCAAAATTATTATCAACTGATTCATTTAAAATAATATCAGCAATCTTTTGTGGATTAGTAACTTCCATATCTTCTAAAAGATATTTAACCCATAATTCTTTATTTTTATACTCTATATTAGAATCTAAAATTCCATCACTACACATAACTATTATATCATTATTTTCAATGTCTTTATCAAATACGTCTGTACTTGCTGTTTTTATTATTCCTGTTGGTAATGTTAATGATTTTATTATTTGAATTTTTTTGTTATTTTTTATATATGTAGGACATGCACCATTTTTTATAAATTCCATATTTCCTTTATATAAATCTACTATAGCTATATCTAGGGTTGCAAATACATCTTCTGCAACATTTAATAAATTCGAATTTATTAAATCAACTGATGTGTTTCTTTCAAATCCTGAGTTCAGTAGCCTTTTTAACATATTTGTTACTATTTGACTACTTTTTCTAGCCTCTGGTCCTGAACCCATTCCATCACTTATTGCAATTAGATATTTTCCATCTTTTAATTTTACTTGTAATATACTATCTCCAGATACTGACATGTTGTCTTTTATTGCTATACTATGACCAATATCTAATATGTATTTATCATCTGATATTATTTCATATTGTACAACATTTTCTTTTTTTATTTCCTTTTGATTTTGTATTATTACTTTTTCTCCTAATATTTTTGTTAGTATGTTTATAATGCTATTGTTAATATCTTCTTTTTCATTTTTTTCAATATATAGTGTTATTCTATATCTGTCTTTTTCTTTTTTATTTATTGTTATTTCTTGTACTAGTATTTCCTTTTGCTTTAATAATAATGTTATTTGTTCTTTTATTTCACTGTTTGAATCATCACTTTCTAGGTCTTTTTCCATTCCTTCTGCTATTTCTGATATTGCTTTTGAAACTCCGGTTTAGCTGTGTTTCAAAATTTTTCTTTTCTTCATCTAGTCTTATTGACCAAATAAAGTTCATTTTGCTGATTCTAAATGCTGAATTTATTGTTTCTGTCATCTTTTCAACATCTCTTGTTATTTTTTCGTCATTTGCTCCGAACCCTACAACATAGTTATTATTTCTTGCTAGTATTCTTAGTAAATCTTTTTCTTTTATAAATTGCTTGTCCATTAGTTCTGTAAAGATATCATCTATGATTTTGCTTTCTACATTTTCTATTGTTTCATATAATATATTTTCTGTCATGTATTCTATATTATTTAATAATTCTGATATGAATTTTTGCTTATTTTTCTCTCTTATATCTTCTTCTGTAACTACTGTTGTTGCAACATTTTTATATGTATTTGCCATTTCTTTTACAACTTTGGATACATCATTTAATTTATTTACGGTTTCTTTACTTTTATTTAGACCTCTATTTGTTGCAACTGGTAGAAATTTTTCGGTTCCTATTATATTTTCTATATTTAAGTTTATATTTTTTGGAACTGCTAAAAGTGCTATCCCTGCTATTAATATTTCTTTAAATAGTATTACATTTTGCATCATTCCGTTTGCTACATATGAAAGTATTACATTTCCTAATACAAAACCTGCAACTACACCTATTTTACCTAATTTGTTTAATATCCCAGCTATCATACCTGATAATGCATATGCTCCTACTACTATTGGTTCATTGCCTGCAATAATTCCAAGTGTAACACCTATTGTGGCTCCAGCTGTTGTTCCTATCAATATTCCATTTTTCCATCCTAATACTAATACTATAAATATTGATAGTACATTTCTTATTGAGAAACCAAATATACTTAAATCGCCTA
This sequence comes from uncultured Clostridium sp., assembly GCA_900553125.1. Taxonomy (GTDB): domain Bacteria; phylum Bacillota; class Clostridia; order TANB77; family CAG-508; genus CAG-269. The sequence continues at coordinate 61,772 of USCB01000006.1, forward strand.
AACTACATAGTGCAATTGATAGAAGTAGACTTGTTCCTAAAACTTCTTCTATTGAAAATGCCATTTTTTCATTATAGTTTGTTATTATCGATAATGAATTTGCAAATATTTTGTAAAATATAACTATTACAATCGACATCGATATTGCAATTAATACATCATATATTAAAAATTGCTTTATAAATATTTTTGCTATGCTTACTATTATACTTGAGAAAAATATTCTTTTTGATAGTTTTACTTTTTCGTTTCTACTTGTGTCATTGTATTTTGGCTCTTTTATAAATATGCTTGCAAAAAATATTAATAATGTGATTATAAAACTTATTGTTCCATTTAATCCACATGAAATTGTGTTTCCTATTAATGCAAATAATATTACTGCAATTATTGGAATCTCATTTGCAATACTTGCTACTATTATTGATAAACTAAATGGGGATACATCATATCCCATATTTACCATTGATATCATTAATGTTACTATATATAATATTATATATTTTTTCGATATTACATTGGCTAATATATTTTTTTGGCCTATCTCTTCTTTTGTTTTTTCTGTTTCATTTATGTTTTGAAACACTTTTACCACCTCTTCTTTTTTTAATAACATTTTACTACTTGTCTTTTGGTTTTTTTGTCTTTTTTAGTATGCTAGTTAAAAAAAGTTTTCTACATATATTGCCTTTTTTATACTACCTTCCCTTTCTTCTTTTGTTTTGCTTTGTTTATTTTATTATAGTTTGTCGAAAATTACAATATTTTTTCTAAAAAAATATAACTATATCTACTCAAAATCCTCCAACAACTGATTCATCTTCTCAATTCCTACAACCTCAATTCCCTTTTTCAATTCAGCTCTATCTTCATCACTTAAATATTTAATACTAATATCTGTAACCTTATACAAAATCTCTTCATCATCTTCATTCAAATAGTAAATATTTACAACTTCATTTTCTGCTCTTAAAATATAATGCCTATTTTCATCATTTAAAACACTACTTGTTTCCTTAATTTCTTCTTCAACAGTCTTGCTATAATCTTCCCATTCGTTTACACAATCATCATTTACAAATTCACTACTTAATATATTAACCTCATTTTTCACTATATTGTTATCTTCTGATTCCTTTTTTTGTGACAAATTAAAAATCTCTATTCCAACTATCAAAATAATTATTATTCCTATTGAAAGAAACACCTTTTTCCACATAATAAATACACCTCTTAACATATTTTGGCATATTATTATGTTTTTATTCAGTTATTATAATTTTTTCTCTCCATCTATCATTTTTTATAATTATTTCCCCATTAATATCAGTTCTGTATACATTTATATTCATACTTTTCAAATTTTCTAAAGTAATATCAGCTGGGTGTCCAAATTTGTTTTCTTTTCCTACTCCTATTAATGAAAATTTAGGACTTACTGCTCCTAAAAATTCTAATGTCGATGAGGTCTTAGAACCATGATGTGCAACTTTTAAGCAGTCAGCCTTTAATATTTCTTGTTTTTCCTTGTATAATTCTAAAATCGCCTTTTCTGCGACTGATTCTATGTCACCTGTAAAAAGAACAGAAAAATTTTTGTTAACCATTTTACAAACTAAAGAGTTATTATTGATACTATTTTCTAAAATTCTTTTTTCACTATATGGCCATAAAATATCAAAATACAATTTTTTTTCAATTTTAATTCTTTGTCCCGCTTCTACTGTTATTACTTTAATTTGTTTTTTTCTTACAATTTTAATAAATTCCTCAAAATTTTTATTACTTTCATATTGCCTACCAATAACAACATTTCTTACCTTCATTTTGTCCATTATATATAAAAGTCCCTGACAATGGTCAGTGTCAAAGTGACTTATAAAAATATAGTCAATAACTGCAATCTTTCTTGATAACAAATATGGCATTAATGTTGATTTACCAATATTATACTCAGAAAATTCGTTTCCTCCTCCATCTATCAAAATAGATTTATTTCTAGGAGTAACAATTAGTGTACAATCTCCTTGTCCAACATCAACAAAGTACATACTCATATTTTTTGGTATAATTATATAGATATTTAATAAAAAAATTGCTATTAATATTACAGATATAACATTTTTTAGATTTGATTTTAACTTATATTTTATTAAACTTATTAGATTTTTTATTCTTTCTTGAAATACTGTATGGTTTTTAGTAATATTTATTTGTATAATTAGATTTACAAAAATAATACTTAAATAATAAACTAAAATTTGTAATATATTTGGTGTTATAATATATATTTGATTTAAGGGTAATTCACTACCTAATTTTGTCCCTTGAATTAATATTTTTATAAGAAAAACTAGTATTTTTTCTATTATTTCAATTCTTACAATTAAAAAAATAATTCCCATAACCATAATAGGTCCTACAAGAAAACTTATAAAAACACTTATAATCAAACTTGTAAATCCTATATTATTAAAATATTTCGCCATTATTGGTATAACCATTAATGTTGCTGAAATTGTTATTATTATATTATCTATAATTATTTTTGCTAATTTGCTATTTAAAAACTTCATTAATTTTATTGTTCTTTTCTTGTTTTTTCTTATAGCTCTCCTATTTACTATATCTATTGACATTTCTATCCATTTTTTGAATCTTTTTTGCATAATCAATATTCCTATTGTAGCTGAAAATGAAAGTTTTAATCCTATACTATTTATAGAAAATGGATTATCTATTAATATTATAAATATAGCTATCCCTAAGCTTTCCCATATATCACTTTTTCTATAAAAGAAATTAGCCATAATTACAATTATCCCTGTAATTCCTGCTCTCATTATAGAAGGTGTAAAACCTGCCATACACATATATATTAATATAAATAAACTTGTTAAAATTTTTGAATAATGTTTTCCAACTATGTTATTAAAAATAAAATTAACTATAATAATAATGTATGTAATATGCATTCCTGAAACAGCTAAAATATGAGAAACATTGCTTTTTTCAAATTGTTCACTTGTTTCTTTTGAAATATCTTGTCTATTTCCTAATAATATTGCCTTTAATATGGCTTTTTCGTTATCATTCATTTGAGTTTCTTCTATTTTTGTACTAATTTTTTGTGATAAAATTTTTATATATTTGACTATACTATTTGCTTGATTTTTTGAAATAATTTTATATTTTTGTGCACTTACTGTTCCATATATTTTTATGGTTTTAAAATATTCTAATTTATCAAAACCATTATAATTAGAACGTTTCTGGGGCATTTTATAATCTCCATTAAAAAATATTTTATCGCCATATTCTAAATTGGTTTCCTTTTTAAAATATACTTTTAAATATGTATTTTTGTATTTTTTACTTATTATTTTAACTTTGTATTCATCTTTTTGAATATCAACAACAATTCCTTGTAATATAATATTTTTGCCATCCATATTTTTATATAAATTTTCATATCTGTAATTTTGAATTAAAACAATAGTATTTGATATTATTGAAAAAATAACTATTATTTTTATAACTTTTTTA
>USCB01000007.1 GCA_900553125.1 uncultured Clostridium sp.
CGTGCTCCGCCACGGAAGGGTGCCAAAAATTATGCTTATAAGCTCTTAAATTATGAAAAGAACCATTAATAATCTAAAATTAATTGGTATACCTAAGAGAGCCTAACTCTGAGTATATAGATTTTATTACAAATTGTGGAAAATTTTAAAATAAATAATTGAAAAAATACCATTTTTATAGTAAAATACCCTCAAGGAGAAGATGAAGTAATGATAATAGCAAATGAATGGAAAGATTATAAAATAATAGATATGGCAGATGGTCAAAAATTAGAAAGATGGGGAAATATTACACTTTCAAGACCAGACCCACAAATAATATGGACAAGTAAAAGTTTTCCTGAAAAATGGAAAATGCTTGACGCCATATATTCTAGGAGTAAAACAGGTGGAGGAGCTTGGAAATATAATAAGAAGTTACCAGATAATTGGCAAATAAAATATAAAAATTTAACATTTAATATAAAACCAATGGGATTTAAGCATACAGGGCTATTTCCAGAACAAGCAGTTAATTGGGATTGGATGATAAATAAAATAAAATCAGCTAAAAGAGAGATAAAAGTATTAAATTTATTTGCATATACAGGAGGAGCGACTGTTAGCTGTTTATCAGCAGGTGCATCAGTATGTCATGTAGATAGTTCAAAAGGAATGGTAGCTTGGGCAAAAGAAAATGTTTCAAGTTCAAAATTAAATGAGAAAAAAGTAAGATATATAGTTGATGATGTAAATAAATTTGTAGCACGAGAAATTAGAAGAGGTAATAAATATGATGCAATAATAATGGATCCACCATCATATGGAAGAGGTGCAAAAGGTGAAGTTTGGCAATTTGAGAATAACATTTATGATTTAGTAGAATTATGTACAAAGGTATTGTCAAACAATCCGTTATTTTTCCTAATAAATTCATATACAACAGGAATATCAAGTACAGTTTTAGCAAATATCTTGAATTTAACTGTAAATAAAAAACATAGAGGTAAAATAGAATCAGGTGAGATAGGTTTGCCTATGGAAAATTCAAAACTTGTTTTACCTTGTGGAATTTATGGAAGATGGGAAGATTAGATTATGAAAGTATTATATGAAGATAATCACATAATAGTTGTAGAAAAAGAGCCAAATATCCCATCACAAGCAGATAAAACAGGTGATGAGGATATGTTATCTTTAGTAAAAAAATATGTTAAGGAAAAGTATAATAAACCAGGTGAAGTATATATTGGTTTAGTTCATAGATTGGATAGACCAGTTGGTGGAATAATGGTATTTGCAAGAACATCAAAAGCAGCATCAAGGCTAAGTGAACAAATTAGAAATAAGACTTTTAAAAAGAGATATTTAGCAGTTGTAGATGGTAAATTTGAAAATTTGAAAGGAAGTTTGGAAGATTATCTTTATAAAGATGAGAGAAATAATATAAGTAAAGTTGTAAATAAAGATAAAAAAAATTCTAAGTTTGCTAAACTTGATTATGAAGTTTTGAATTATGATGATAAGAGAGATTTAAGTTTGGTTAAAATTGATTTACATACACGGAAGACATCATCAAATTAGGGTTCAAATGGCAAATGCAGGACATAGTTTGTTTGGTGACCAAAAGTACGGAGTAAGAGGAAAAAATAAGCAAATTCGATTGTGGGCTTATAATGTTGAATTTGAACACCCTGTAAAAAAAGAGTTGGTTAGTTTTGTGGATTATCCTGATTGGAGTATGTGTAGGGGAAAAATATAGATTAAATTAAAGCATTTGTATGCTACGGTGTATGTGAAAAAAGAATATTCTCGAGTATTGAATAATGCCATATTAAAAGAAAAGCCATTGATAATTATGTAAACAAAAAACTAACCCAAATATATAGACAATTATCCTAAAAAGTGATAAAATAAACCCATAACTAAAAAAAGGAGGAGTTATAAAATGGTAGAAGATAACCAAATAAAGGCACAAGTATCGCCATTTGCTATTAGAAAAGGCGAAATAAAAACATTTGATGGTCAAGATGGATATGTATCAATGAATCAAGTTGTACACAAAATAAATATAGGACATATAACAGACATACATTTTGCAATACTATATTTAGTAAACGAATTTGAATTTATCACATCAAGACAGCTAATGCAAATGCTTCAAATAAAAGGATATGAAGTAAAATCACAAGACAAATTAAATAATAAGTTGGAAGGATTAATAAAATCAAAAATTCTAACAAGATATTATTTTACATCTGACGAAGGAAAAGGAATATATAGAATATATTGTTTAGAAAAGATGGGAAAATATTTGTTAGATACAAGAGATGATGTAGAATGTAAATGGCAACCATCAGATAATACAAAACCGGTTGCAATGATAAAGAAAAGATTAGCAGGAAATCAAGTATTAATAGCATATCTAAAAAAAGTTAAAGTATTTGATTCATATGTTGTAAAGCCAGCATTAACTGCAAAAACAATGGGAAAAATATTCAAACCAAGTGGTGGACAAGTAACACTTACTAAATCTGGAAAATCTATTCAATTCTTATTTGAAGTTATAAGAAGAGAAAATGATTGGCAAAAAAAGGTAGTAGACAAAATGAAGTTTTATAAAGATTTTTATGACAATTTTGTACCATTAGATTCAGGCTTTAAATCATTACCACAACTAATAATAGTATGTGAAGATGATAGACATATGGCTGAAACATTTAGAGAATTAGTTACCCATAATATAGAATTTGATAAAATAAATTTATATTATACAACAGACTTAAAACAAAACAGTGAATCACTTGAAAATACTTTAACAGAATTCAAGTTAGATACAGAAACAAATAAATATAAAGCCCAAAATGTAGAATTAAAATTATTAAATTAAATAAAATCCCTTAAATAACTAGCAACAAGGGGGAAAAAGGAGAAAAATATGACATATAAAGAATTAGCGGATTTAATATTTCCAAATGCAAAAGAAATTAGTTATTATGAAGAAAAATATCCAGAAAGAAAACTAGAAGAAGGAGCAATTGTTACAAGATATGCACCTAGTCCAACAGGAATGATGCATATAGGAGGTTTATATCAAGCCTTGATTGCTAAAATGGTATCAAAAAAATCAAATGGTGTATTTTTTGTTAGAATAGAAGATACAGACCAAAAAAGAGAAGTTAAAAATGGAATATCAAATATAGTAAATGCATTAAAAGATTTTGATATAATGCCAGATGAAGGAATGATTTCAGAAACAGAAGAAATAGGAAATTATGGACCATACAAACAATCTTTAAGAAAAGACATATATCAAAGTTATGCGAAATATTTGTTAGAGCAAGGAAAAGCATACCCATGTTTTGCAACTCCAGAAGAATTAGATGAAATGAGAACAAAACAAGAAGCAGCAAAAGTAAGAACAGGATATTATGGTGTATGGGCAAAATATAGAAATTTATCATTAGATGAAATGGCAGAAAAAATAAATGCAGGAGTTCCATATATTATAAGATTTAAATCACTAGGTAGAGAAGATAGAAAAATAAAACATAAAGATTTAATAAAAGGAAATGTAGATTTTCCTGAAAACGACCAAGACATTATAATTATTAAATCAGACGGCTTGCCAACATACCATTTCGCACATGCGGTAGATGACCATTTAATGCATACAACTCATGTAATAAGAGGAGATGAATGGTTGTCATCTGTACCACTTCATTTACAATTATTCCAAGAACTAGGATTCAAAGCACCTAAATATGCTCATATTTCACCTATCATGAAAAATGACAATGGAAATAAGAGAAAATTAAGTAAACGTAAAGACCCAGAAGCAGCTACAAGTTATTATGAAGAAATAGGAATACCAAGTTTAGCAGTAAAAGAATATTTATTAAATATAGCAAATTCAACATTTGAAAATTGGAGAAGACAAAACAAAGATGCAGCTTTAGAAGAATTTGATTTCAAACTAAGCAAAATGAGTGTAAGTGGAGCTTTATTTGATATGGTAAAATTACAAGATGTATCAAAAATTGTAATATCAAAAATGACAGCTGAGGAAGTTTACGAAAAATCTTTAGAATGGGCAAATAGACATGATGAAGAATTAGCTAAAATGTTAGAGAATAAAGAATATTCACTAAAAGTTTTAGGAATAGAAAGAGGAAATACAAAACCTCGTAAAGATATTGCAAAATGGTCTGATGTAAAAGAAAATATAATTTATATGTATGATGACAAATTCTTAAATGAAGAACAAGATTACCCATACCAAGTTATAAATGACCAAAATGATATAAACAAACTTTTAGATTTATATATGGAAAAATATTATAATCCAGAAGATGACAAACAAACTTGGTTTAACAAAATAAAAGAACTAGCAGGAGAAATGGGATATGCAGAAGAAGTAAAAGAATTTAAAGCAAACCCAGGAATGTATAAAGCTCATGTTGGAGATGTAAGTACAGTTTTAAGAATTGCATTAACTGGTAGAACAAACACGCCAGATATGTATGAAATTATGGCTGTTATTGGAAAGAAAAGTATGGAAGAAAGATTTAAAAAAGCAAAAAAATAATTTGAAAAAGCTAATTTTCATAAAATTAGCTTTTTTATAAAAGAAAGGCTTAAATATATGGAATATAAAGTAGGAGATATTGTAAGAACAAAAAAACAGCATCCATGTGGCAGTAAAATATGGGAGATAACAAGAGTTGGTGTCGATTTTAAACTAAAATGTAAAGGATGTGAACATACTGTTATATTGCCAAGGGAGAAAGCTTTAAAGGCAATAACAAAAAAATTATCATAAATATGAAATTAGTAATAAAAAGGACATAATAAAATGTTTCTTTATAGTATATTATAAAAATATATATAAAGAAATGTTTTATTATGTCCTTAAATGTTTGTAATATGTTTGTAATATTACAAGAATATTAATATTATATTACATTTTTGTTAATAGTATTGACTTTAGCCGAAAAAAATATAGAATAGTAATATGAGAATTTATCAAAATTTTTCTTTAAAGAAGAGGTTTTTATGAGAATTATTAGTGGAACAGCAAAAGGAACAAAATTATATACATTAGAAGGTTTAGAAACAAGACCAACATTAGACAGGGTGAAAGAATCATTATTTAATATAATACATAATGAAATTGAGGAAAGTACAGTATTAGATTTATTTTCAGGAAGTGGAGCAATAGGGTTAGAATTTGCAAGTAGAGGTGCAAAGAAAGTTTATTTATGTGATAAGTCAAAAGATGCTTGCAAGATAATAGAGAAAAATATTGAAAAAACACACTTGGAAAATAAAGTAACACTTCTATGTAGTGATTTTTTAAAAGCAATAAATCAGATGAGAGAAGAAAAAATTGATATAATATATTTAGATCCACCTTATAAAACCGACTTTATAAAAATAGCAATTGAAGAGCTAATAAAAAATGAGATTATAACAAAAGATACTTTAATAATAATAGAAACAGATGAAAAAGAAAGAGTAATAAAACAAATAGAAAAAACTAATGAAATAGAATTAACAGATCAAAGAAAATATGGAAGAGCAAATATCATATTCTTAAAGAAAAAAGAACGGAAAGGAAGAATAAATTGATGGAGATATTTACATTATTAGAAACTTTAGAGGACATATTAGAAAAAGGCAAGAAAGTACCATTTACCAATAAAGTAATAGTGGATAAAGATGAAATTGTTGAAATTATTCAAGAAATAAGATTGAAATTGCCAGATGAACTTAAACAAGCTAAATGGATAAAAGAAGAAAGACAACGTATTCTTTTAGAGGCTCAAAAAGAGGCAGATGGCGTAGTAAAAGAGGCAGAAAGTAGAATTATTTCTATGATAGATGAACATGAAATTACAAGAAAAGCATATGACCAAAAGAATGAAATAATAGAAACTGCAAATGAAATGTCTAGGGAAATTACAAATGGAACAAAAGAATATGCTGATAACTTATTACAAAATACAGAGAAAGTATTAGCAGACACTTTACAAAAACTAGAAAAGAATATGTCAGAGGCTTTAAACTTGATGCAAATTTCATTAGAAGACACTATAAAAACGGTTCAAAATAGTAGAAAAGAATTACAATAAATAAGAAAAAATAGCAAAAATTTGTTGCTATTTTTTTTTAGTTTTGATACAATGTAGCTTGTAAAAATATAGAAATAAACAATGGAAAAATATAGATAAAGATATAAAAGAAGAAGGGAATGATAAACAATGGCAAAGGCAAAAAGAAAAGCAACATCAAAAAAAAGAAAAAGTACAGCCAAAAGAGCAAGTAAAAATCAAGAACTCAATTTAAATATAATAGGAACAATAATTTTTAGTATATTATTAGCAGTTTTATTATATATGAATTCAGGAGAATTAGGTCAAAAATTAAATGAGGTATTAGGTGGATTAATGGGAATATTAAGATATGTAGTACCAATTGGAACTTTTGCAATAGCAATAAAAATGGCGTGTAAAGATGAAGATGATTACGTAACAAAAAAACTAGTACAATATGCTGTGCTTTTGATATGTATTTCTATAATAATGAGTGTATATCAAATTTCTGAAGGAAATATTGAAACAACTGGAGATTTAACGCAAAATTTGAAAAAAGCATATGCATTAGGAGTAAGTAATAAAGGTGGGGGAGCTATTGGAACACTAGCTGCAATATTTTTGGTAAGAATGCTAGGAAATGTTGGAGCAGTTGTACTAAGTGTTGGAATATCTGTGATGTTATTTGCATTTGTATGTGGAATAGATATATCAGAATATATAAGTCAGAAAGTTGAAGAACATATAGAAAGAAAAGAAGAAAAGAAGATAGAAAAAGAAGAAAGAAAAAAGAAGAGAGAAGAATATTTGGCAGCACAAAGACAAGAAATGGCAGAACAGAAAAAGCAAAAGCAAATTGAACATGAAAATTATAAAATGCGTAATAAGGAAATTGCTGCAATACAAGATGTTCAAAATGATAAAATAGAACCAGAACAAATAAAAATAAATCTAAATGGAAGGGTAATTGAAGAAGAGCCACAAGAGAAAAAAGGAATAAAAGGGTTGCTAAAAAAATCTAAGGTACCTAAAAAAGAAAGTATAACTAAAACTGCAAGTAGTATAATGAGAATAGATGAAGAAACAGGAGAAATATTAGAAGAAGGCAATCCTGTACAGGCAAATCTATTTGTCCAAAAAGAAGAAGAAAAACAAGATAAAACAAAACAAGTTTTACAACTAGAACATACAATATCAGTTGAAGAAGATAATTATGTATATCCTCCAATTGACATATTAAGCAAAATGGAAAAAGCATCATTAAAAGGGGGAACAAAATCACTTACAGATACAGCAGCAAGACTTCAAAAAACACTATACAGTTTTGGAGTATCAGCAAAAGTTGAAAACGTAACAGTAGGACCAGCAATCACAAGATATGAACTAAAACCTGCTGAGGGTGTAAGAGTTAGTAAAATAGCAAACTTAGCAGATGATATAGCACTTAACTTAGCTGCGGAAACAATAAGAATAGAAGCACCAATTCCAGGAAAACAAGCAGTTGGAATAGAAGTTCCAAATAAACAAAAAGAAATGGTAGGACTTCGTGAGGTAATAGAAAGTGAGGCATTTAAAAATAATGATTCAAAACTAAGTGTAGCACTTGGAAAAGACGTAGCAGGATCAGCAGTTATTGCAAATATTGCTAAAATGCCACACGTGCTAATTGCAGGTTCAACAGGTTCGGGTAAATCAGTTTGTATAAATACAATAATAACAAGTATAATATATAATAGTAAACCAAGTGAAGTAAAACTTGTAATGGTAGATCCGAAAGTAGTTGAACTTTCAGTATATAATGGAATACCACATCTATTAATACCAGTAGTTACAGATCCTAAAAAAGCAGCAGGAGCTTTAGCTTGGGCAGTACAAGAAATGGACAACCGTTACAACTTATTTGCAGAAAAAGGTGTACGAGATTTAGTTGGATACAACAAAGCTGCTGAGCATGAAGGAGCTGGAAAACTTCCACAAATAGTAATAATAATAGACGAGTTAGCAGACTTAATGATGGTAGCAGCCAAAGAAGTTGAAGAATCAATTTGTAGATTAGCACAAAAAGCAAGAGCAGCAGGAATGCATTTAGTAATTGCAACACAAAGACCATCAGTAGATGTAATAACAGGTTTAATCAAAGCAAATGTACCATCAAGAATAGCATTTGCAGTATCATCACAAGTAGATTCAAGAACAATCTTAGACCAAGTTGGGGCAGAAAAGCTTTTAGGGAAAGGAGATATGTTATATTTCCCATCAGGAGCATCAAAACCAACAAGAGTACAAGGAGCTTTCGTATCAGATGAAGAAGTTGAGCAAATTGTCAATTTTGTAAAATCAAATGGAACAGCAGTTTATAGCGAGGATATATTAGATACAATTGAAAATGGTGGAAAAGAAGAACAAATTAAAAATCTAGCAGCAGACCAAGCAGCTGAGGATGACACAGATCCATTTTTACAAGATGCAATTGATACTGTTGTCGAAACAGGACAAGCTTCTACATCATTTATACAAAGAAAGTTTAAGGTTGGATATGCTAGAGCTGGAAGAATAATCGACCAAATGGAAGAAAGAGGTGTAATTTCAGGATATCAGGGTAGTAAGCCAAGAGAGGTATTGTGGACTTTAGAAAAACTTGCTGAAATGAAGATGGGAAGCAAGGTAGAAGAGTAGCTGCCCAAATGGGGTCGTGGCTGTTGCCCAAATGGGTGTCAGAAAAGAGGTAGAGAACTTTGCAAAAGAAGAGTAATTTTTTAACAAAGTTTGTAAAAAAAGACTATAATAACAAACTAGAAGAAGTGCTAAGTCAAAAAGACTTCTCAGAGGAAGTAAAAAATACTTTACTTAGTATGTTCTATAAAATAGAAAATGGTTATAAAGATTACAAAAATGTAAAAAGAGAAACATTCGAAAAAAAAGAATATATAGAAAAATTAATAAATATAGTAGACAAAGATTGCAAAAAAATCACATTTTTACCTATAAATAGTAATGAAAAAGAAGTGGTGGATAGTGAGAATCAAGAAATTAAATGTTTACCAATTGAAAATAGAATTTTATATAGTTTGGCAAAAATTCAGAAAAGAAATATTGTCGTAAAATATGTTGATGAAAGCATGGCTAAAGCTTTTTCATTTATGTTAAATACAGGTAACAATATAAATATTGTCGAGCCATTGAGGGATTTTAATGGGTTTTCATGGAATATTATAATAAATGATATAGAAGATTTGAATTATAATTTGATTTACCAAAATATAATTTTTCTTGGAGAAAATAAATTTGTAGACAAATGGGTAAATAATTATGAACCATTAATTGATTATTTTGAATTATTCCAAAATAAGATTGAAAAAAAATATGGTACCAAAAATAAAGATGAAATTATGAAAAAGTTGATAAGGATTTCCTTAAAATTAAAAATGCTTTATGATAGAGAGTTTGAGATTGAAGTTATTAATAAACAAAAAGAATTTTTTAATGAAGTAATAAAACTTAAGAATAAAGAATCATATTTGGCGGAATTGTCAAAAGAAAAGAGGCAAAAAGAAAATAAAATAAAAACATTAGACCAAATAATGAATGATAAAAATTTATTGATTGAAGAATATAATAAAAGAAATAAAAAATTATCATTAGAGAATAAGATTTTTAGTATTCGAGTTTTGAAAAATAATTTGCAAAAAGAGAGAGAAGAAGTTTTAAAAGAAATTAAAAATTGCAATGAAATAATGAATCCAAAGAATTTTATAAAAATCAAAAAGATGACTGAAAGAAAATTTGAATATTTTGATGATATAGAAAATTTGGAATTAAAAGATGAGGTTATAGAACTTCAAAAGAAAATTATAAAATGTATGTATTTTGAATTACAAAATATAAAAGAGAAAAATGAAATGATTGAATTTATATATAAATATAGATATTATAATTTATTGCCAATAGAAAATAGAAAAAATATTTATGAAATTGATAAATTAAAAATGTCTTTAAATAAATTAACTAGAGCCATGATAGATAAGTCAATAGAAATGAAGGTTATTAGTAAATTGACAGAAAATCAAGAAGAAAATTATAGTATTACAGGAAAATTATTATTGCTAAAAATTATAGAATTAAAAAATATTAATTTGAAATTGATAGAAGAAGAAAAAAAGAATTATTTAATAATTTATGATGAAGAAATTGAAGATACTAGGATAGAATTAGAGAATATAACAAAAAAAAAGCTTAAGATAGGAAATAAAAAGAAAACAAAATTGTTTATATGAAGGGAGAAAAATTTTATGAAAATCACATTTTTAGGAGCTGCAAAAACTGTTACAGGTTCAAATTATTTAGTAGAAGCAGCAGGAAAAAAATTTCTAGTCGACTGTGGAATGTATCAAGGTGCGGCAGAGGATGAATTTGATAATCTTGCACCATTTGATTTTAATGTAAATGAAATTGATTTTATGTTATTAACACATGCACATATCGACCACTCAGGGAGAATACCCAAATTATATAATGAGGGATATAGAAATCCAGTATATGCACATAAAGCAACATGTGATTTGTGTAGTTTAATGTTGCCAGACAGTGGACATATTCAAGAAATGGAAATTGAATGGAAAAACAGAAAAAGAGAAAGAAGAGGAGAAAAAGCACTTCCTCCAATGTACACAGCAGAAGATGCGGCTAGATGTTTGGAGATTTTTAAAGAAGTTAGTTATGGTCAAATTTTAGAAATAACACCAGAAATAAAAGTCAGATTTAATGATGCAGGACACATGCTAGGTTCAAGTATTATAGAAATTTGGGTAGAAGAATGTGGCAAAACAGAAAAAATAGTATTTTCAGGCGATATTGGAAACAATGACATCCCATTACTTAGTGAACCTACAATGATAAGTGAAACAGATTATTTAGTAATGGAATCAACTTACGGAAACCGTCTTCATATAAGAAATGATGAAAAAGCAGCATTTTTCTTGAAAATAGTTTCAGAAACTTTAAATGGTGGAGGAAATGTAGTAATCCCATCATTTGCAGTTGGAAGAACTCAGGAAATTTTGTATGAACTAAATAAAATAAAAGAAAATACACAAGATGAAGAATTTATCAAAGAATATAAAACACTTATGCATGCACCTGTATATGTAGATAGCCCATTGGCAATTTCCGCAACAGAGGTGTTTAGAGAAAACATGGATTTATTTGATGATGAAACAAAAGCAGAAATTGAAAAAGGAGATAATCCACTAGAATTTCCAGGACTTCATTTTACAACAACAGCAGATGAATCAAAAGCATTAAATGAAAACAACATTCCGTCAATTATAATATCAGCAAGTGGAATGTGTGATGTTGGAAGAATAAAACATCATTTGAAACATAATTTATGGAATCCTAAAAACACGATATTATTTGTAGGATACCAAGCTCCAGGAACACTAGGGTATAGCATAGTAAATGGAGCAAAAAAAGTAAAAATATTTGGTGAAGAAATAGCAGTAAATGCTAGAATTGAATATATAGAAGGATACTCAGGTCATGCCGACCAAGAGGGATTAATGAATTTTGTATATTCATTTAATGGTCAAAAACCTAAACATATATTTTTAATACATGGAGAAGAACAATCTGAAGAGGCTTTAAAAGAAAAAATAGTAGATGAGGTTAAAATACCAGTTACTATACCAAGTTATGGAGAAACTTATGATGTTAAGGAAATGCCAGAGTTGTTATCAACTATTAAGACTCATAAACCTAAGACTATTAAAGCTGAAATTGTTCAAAGACTTTCTAGGTTGCAATCTCAAATTGATGATATGAAGGCTTCTGTTCAAGAAGATTTGGAAAATAATGATTTGAAAGATGAAGATATGTTCAGAATTAAAGAGAAGATGAAAGATTTAGAGCAAAGTATATTGAAAATTATAGAAGGGTAGGCGACTACCGCTGGTGGGACCATTGGGGTCGGTTCTTTTTGGCCCATAAATGGGACCAAAAAGAACCGACCCCAATGGTCCCACCAGCGACACAAGATATTACCTAAAACGAAAGGATAAAATAAAATGGAAAAATACTTAAATGAAGCAATAATAGGAAACAAAAATGTACTAGCAACATTTACAGGAAAAGGAGAGCTACAAAGACTATACTTCCCAGGAAGAAGTATAAGGCAATATATAGACTTCAGTCATGTTGGAGTAAAAATAAATGATTCAGATTTAATCTATTTACATGATGATATAAACAACATATATAAACAATACTATGACATAGATACAAACATATTAAATACAGAAATAACAAATACTTATTTTGAATTAAAAATTCTACAGACAGATTTTGTTCCTATAAAAGAAAATGTATTAGTAAGAAGATACACATTAATAAATGAAAATACAATAGACCTTAATATAAAGTTTTTAATACATCAAGGAATACTATCAAGTACAAATAATTTTGTGGGATGTAAAGAAATTGATAATGGAATGGTACAATATGCACATGATTTTATGATATCAACATTTAGTAAAGAACAAAAAACATTATCACACCAAATTCATGGAAGTTGGAACAATATAAAATCAGGTGAAATTTGGGACAAAGATTATATAGGAATGTCAAACGAATCTTCAATTTCATATGACTTAGAAGTAATAAGACCAGGAGAGAAAAAGCAGATTGATATATGTGTTTTATTAGAGCCACAACCAAAAATCATGGCAGATTTTGAAACAGAAATAGAAAGAATAAGAAGAATAGATTTTAATTCTGAATACACAAAAACAAAAGCATATTGGAGAAAATATGTAAAATCACATGATAAATTAAATATGAGAGAACCTAAAAGTAGTTATGAAGAAAAACTAGCAGATATTTATTATAGGACGATATTATTATTTCCACTATTGACAAATTCAGAAACAGGAGGAATAATTGCATCTGCTGAAATTGACGAAAACTTTACAAAATGTGGAAGATATGCATACACTTGGCCAAGAGATGCAGTATTTATTAATAAAGCAATGGATATTTTAGGAATGGATGAGGAAGTTGATAGATTTTATAAAGTATTTTGCAAAAAAACACAGAGCAAAAATGGAATGTGGGAGCAAAGATTTTTTTCAGATGGCAAATTAGCTCCATGTTGGGGATATCAAGTTGATGAAACTGCAAGTGTAGTATATGGAGTATATTCACATTATCAATATACAAAAGATGAGAAATTTTTAAAAGAAACATTATCGATGTGTGAAAAAGCAATAGATTTTTTGAAGAGATATGTTAAAGATATATTGGAGAGAACAAACAAATATCACGTAAGTTATGATTTATGGGAAATGTGTGAGGGCATTCATTTATATTCACTTTCTTGCATATATGCTGCTTTTGAATCAATATTAAAAATATATAAGGCTTTAGGGAAAAATGTATCTGATTTTGAAAATAATAGGTTAAAAGATGAAAAAATTCAAAAATCAAAGTTAGAAATAGAAAGACTTTTAGTTGAAATTAAAAAATATATAGATGAAAATATGTATGATGAAGAAAAAAAATCTTATGTAAGAAATGTAGAAGATAAAAAGATGGATATAAGTATAGTGGGGGCAGTTACACCATTTAATGTATTTACGCCAAAAGAAAAAAATGTGTTAAACACAATAGAAAGAATAAACTTGAGTTTACGTACATATACAGGTGGATTCCAAAGATTTGAAGGAGACCATTATATGAATGGAAATCCTTGGCCAATTGCAAATATGTGGATGACTTTATACTATTTAGAAAAAGGTGAAAAAACAAAAGCAAAAGAAACATTTGACTTTGTTGTAAAGACAGTAAGTAAATTAAATTTCATAGGTGAACAAGTAGATAATAACAATTTAATGGCAAATTGGGTTATTGGTCTTGGATGGAGCCATGCGATGTTCATATTAGTTTTGGAACAAATATTGAGGTAAGAAGGAGGCTTTCTTTATGTTAAAAAAAGATAAAGGAATAACAATAATCTCTTTAGTAATTACTGTAATTATTTTAGTTGTTTTAGGTTCTATTGCCACATATAGCGGAGTTTCTACTGTAAAGGAATCACATTTTTACAATGGAGTTCAGCAAATGAAAATAATGCAATCAAAAGTAAATGAATGGTATGAACAAAAAAAAGATGGTAATACGACTGAATGGGATAAAGGGCAAAAAATGAATGAGATTAGCAATTTAGACCAATGTACAAAAGCTTTTTATAGTGTAAAACAATCAGGGAATCCTGGCAAGATTGAAAAATATAGATATTTTAGCAAGGAATGTATAACTAATGATTTGAGTATAGATGGAATAACATATGATTTTATGATAAATGTAGAAAATAGATATGTTATATTAGTTGATGGAATTGAAAGAGATAATAAAACATATTATTATTTAGGAGAAATTGATGGAGAACAGTATAATGTAGATTATACAGAATAAAATGAAATAAAAAAGGAGTAGAAAAAAATGACAGATATAATACATGCGTTAATTTTGGGTATAGTTCAAGGATTAACTGAATTTTTACCAGTGTCAAGTTCGGCACATTTAAATTTATTTCCATGGGTGTTTGGATGGGAAACGATATCAGATTCGTTTGATGTTGCACTTCACTTAGGAACACTTTTGGCAATAATATTATTCTTTTACAAAGATTGGATAAAATTAATAAAAGGTGGATATAACCAAGTAGTTCACAAGAAAAAAACAACAGATGGAAGAATGTTTTGGTACATAGTTTTTGCAACAATTCCAGCAGGAATATTAAGTTTAATATTAGATAAAATATCAGAAAAAATTATAGGTGATAACTTAAATGTAGAAATGCTAATAATTGCTATAACATTAATTGTAATGGGTATAATTTTATATGTTGTGGATAAAAAAGCAAAATCAAATGTAAAATATGAAAAAATAACTTTTAAACAATCTATGCTAATTGGTATATCACAAGCTTTTGCTGCAGCCTTTCCAGGAGTTTCACGTTCTGGAATTACAATGACAGTTGCAAGAGCCTTAAATATTGATAGAGAATCAGCTGCTAAATATTCATTTATGTTAGCTGCACCTATTACATTTGCAGCAGTTGTGTTTGATTTGGCAAACTTTACTTTCGGATTACCTTTCTTAGTTGGTGTAATTGCAAGCTTTATTGTTGGTGTTTTAATTATAAAATTCTTGCTTGATTATTTGAAAAAAGGTAGCTTTAAAGTGTTTGCTATTTATAGAGTAATTATTGGAATAATTGTTATTGGGTTGTTCTTTACAAGAATGTAGTTTGTCGAATTTTGTCAAACGATTTTTGGAAAAGATTTGAAAAAAGTATTGCAAAAATTTTTATTTTTAGTATAATAGAAGTATAAATTCGTATTCATAATTTAACCAATGAAGGTGAAAATTAGAGGGTACACAAAGTACCCAAAAACAAAAAAACGGTATCCTGGTGGAAGATACCGTTTTTCTTTAATGGAAAAAATCCATTATACAACAAAAATCCCCAAACATTTGTCGAACCGTGTCGATGAAAAATAAAAATTTTTTAGCAAATACCTATTGACAATTGGTAAAATAAGGTATATATTATTAGCAGTCTAAAAGAAAGAGTGCTAAAAAAGAAAGGAAGGATATATATGATAAAACCATTAGGTGATAGAGTATTAATCAAAATGAAAGAGGCAGAAGAAACAACAAAAAGTGGAATAATCCTAACAACAGGAAGTAAAGAAAAACCACAAATAGCAGAAGTTGTAGAAGTAGGACCAGGAGAAAAAGTAGACGGAAAATTACAAGAAATGTATGTAAAAAAAGGCGACAACGTATATGTAAGCAAATATGCAGGAACAGAAGTAAAATACGAAGGTCAAGATTACATAATAGTAAAACAAGACGACATACTAGCAATAGTTGACTAATAAAAAGGTTTATAGGTAGCCTATAAAAACCTAAATAAAAATAAGGAAAGTGATAAAAATGGCAAAAGTAATAAAATTTGGCGAAGACGCTAGAAAAAGTTTATTAGAAGGTGTTAACAAATTAGCAGACACAGTAAAAGTAACACTTGGACCAAAAGGAAGAAATGTAGTATTAGATAAAAGCTATGGAGCTCCATTAATAACAAATGATGGTGTAACAATAGCAAAAGAAATAGAACTAGAAGATAAATTTGAAAACATGGGAGCACGTTTAGTAAAAGAAGTATCGACAAAAACAAACGATGTTGCAGGAGATGGAACAACAACAGCAACAGTTTTAGCTCAAAGCATGATAAAAGAAGGAGTTAAAAATGTAGCAGCAGGTGCAGACCCAATGGCAGTAAAAAGAGGAATGGATAAAGCAGTAGATGTAGCAGTTAAAGAACTAAAAAAGATTAGTTCAGAAGTAGAAGGAAAAGACGGAATTGCAAGAGTTGCAAGCATATCAGCAGACAATGAAGAAGTTGGAAACTTAATTGCAGATGCTATGGAAAAAGTATCTAAAGATGGAGTTATAACAATAGAAGAATCAAAAACATCAAATACAGAACTAAATGTAGTTGAAGGAATGCAATTTGATAAAGGATATGTATCTCCATATATGGTAACAGATACAGAAAAAATGGAAGCAGTTTTAGATAATCCATATATATTAATAACAGATAAAAAGATAAGTAATATCCAAGAAATATTACCATTACTAGAAAACTTAATGCAACAATCTGGAAAACTATTAATAATATGTGATGATGTTGAACAAGAAGCATTATCAACACTTGTACTTAACAAATTAAGAGGTGTATTAAATGTAGTAGCAGTTAAAGCACCTGGATTTGGAGATAAGAGAAAAGCAATGCTAGAAGATATTGCAATTCTAACAGGTGGAGAAGTTATAACATCAGAATTAGGACTAGAATTAAAAGACACATCAATCGAACAATTAGGTAGAGCAAAACAAGTTAAAGTTCAAAAAGAAAATACAATAATTGTAGATGGTGCAGGAGATAAAGCAAAAATACAAGAAAGAGTAAAACAAATAAAAACTCAAATTGAAGAAACAAAAAGCTCATTTGACAAAGAAAACCTACAAGAACGTCTAGCAAAAATAGCTGGAGGAGTTGCAGTAATTGGAGTTGGAGCAGCAACAGAAGTTGAAATGAAAGACAAAAAATTAAGAATAGAAGATGCTTTATCTGCAACAAGAGCAGCAGTTGAAGAAGGAATTGTAGCAGGTGGAGGAACAGCTTTAATAAATGTTATTCCAGCAGTTGAAAAAGCAGTTGATTCTATGCCAGAAAGCGAAAAGCTAGGAGCAAAAATTGTTCTAAAAGCATTAGAAGAGCCACTAAAACAAATAGCTAGAAATGCAGGATTAGAGCCAGCAGTTATTCTAGAAAATGTAAAAAAAGCAGATTTGGGGTTCGGATTTGATGCAAGGAATGAACAATATGTTGATATGAAAAAAGCAGGAATTGTTGACCCAACTAAGGTTACAAGAAGTGCTTTACAAAATGCAGCTTCTATTGCTTCTATGGTTCTTACAACAGAAAGTTTAGTTACAGATGCACCTGAAAAGAAATGTGATTGTGGTCACGGAGACAATGGAATGGGTGCAGGAATGGACGGAATGTACTAAAAATAAAAAAACAAGCAATTTGCATTAAAACAAATTGCTTGTTTTTTGATAAATCTCTTGATTTTTATACTAATGTGTACTAAAATAGGTACATAAAAAGAAGAAAAAAGTTTTTATGCTTCATAGTATTTATCAGTATCAGAATATAAATCATTTAAAGTTATATTTAAAACCTTACAAAAAGCAAGAGCCTCAAAGTCTTTAACCGTTTTTTTGCCATATTCAATTTCGTATATATCGCAAATATACATAGTTACACCTAACAAATCAAGCTTTTTGCATAATTCTGGCTGAGAAATTTTTTGCTGTTTTCGGTATTTCCTTAAATTTTTTCCGATTATATTTAGATTTCCATTTAGTGTTTTTACTTTCATATTTTTTACCTCGATTATTATTAAATTTAAAGTTTAATTCAAATTTTATAATAAATAGTTCAAACACGTTACAGTATCATACTGTAAATGTTATATTTTTATGTCATTAATAATAAAAATTCGATTATTTTATATTTAAAGAAATAATAATTATTTTATAATGAATTAAATTCCAGAAAATATAGTTGTAACTCATTATAAAATCTAAAACTATAGTATTATTTGTTGAGAAAAAAGAAATTTTATGATATAAAATAAATAGTATAATCAGATGTAACATAGGAAAATTATGAAGAAAACTGATGTTAAAAATGGAGTAATAATGGACGTAAATAAATATTTAGTAATTATAAAAAATGAAGATAAAACAGAAGATATTGTTAGTTATGAAAATAATAAAAATCTTATAAATATAAAATATAAAAACTCAGAAAAAGTATATACTTATTCAAAAAGTGACTTCAAACTATATAAGAACCCTAATGAAATAAATATAAAAGACAAAAAAATAATTTTAAATCAAGGGTATGTATATAATATTATAAAAATATTAAAATTTGAAAGTATTTGTAAAATCTTTTTTAAAGACGGTACATATATTGTGGTTTCTGCATATAATTTACAATTAGTAAAAAATGATGAGCCTCAAGCATTATCAATAAATAAATTTGATTACTATAAGGAAATTTCTGAGGTTGTAAGTGTAAAAACAGAAAGTGGAAAATCAATACTTACAGAGGAATATGAAGAAATTAATTTTATATCTAAAGATACGGCTTTATATAAATATTTAAATCCTAAAAAAGGCATAAAAAAGATGAATAAGGAGTTAAGTGATATTATCTTTCCTTTTGGAGCAAATAAGTCACAATTTCAAGCAGTAAAAAATGCTATGAGTAACCAAATAAGTATAATAGAAGGACCACCGGGGACAGGAAAAACTCAAACAATATTAAATATAATTGCAAATATAGTAAAAAATGGACAAACAGTTGCAGTTGTTTCAAACAATAATGCTGCAACAGATAATGTATATGAAAAATTACAAAAATATAATTTGGATTATCTATGTGCAAGATTAGGAAATAGGGAAAATAGAAAAGAATTTATATATAATCAAACAGGAAAATATCCTATATTTGAAGAAGAGTTGGAAAACGAAGATTTTATACAAAATGAAATATTAGAACTAAATCAAAATATTACGAATATGTTTGACATTCAAAATGACATAGCTAAATTAAAAGAAGAATTAAATGAGATAAAACTACAACATCAATATTTTAATAAACATCATGAGAATAATACAAACATTCCTAAAATTAGAAGCATAAAAAATATAACATCTAAAAAAATAATGAAATTGAAAGTGGAATATGAAGAGTTACCAAAAGCAAATCTATGGTTTAGAATAAAATCTCAATTTTTATATGGAATAGGAACAAGAGAGTTTTATAATAGAAAGAGAGAAGATATAATAAATTGTTATAATAGAGTATTTTTTATAGTAAAAGAAATGGAATTAGAAAATACAATAAAAAATAAAAATAAACAATTAAAACAATTTGGGGATAACAAGTTGAATATATTAGTAGATGATTCTATGAAAATATTAAATGAGTATATTATAATGGACGAATCATCACAGGTAGATTTAATTACAGGGGTTTTAGCTTTATCTGTAGCAAAAAATGCTGTAATTGTAGGAGATTTAAAACAATTACCTAATGTTATTACAACAGATAATAAAAAAAATACAAGAAATTTCAAGAAAATATATGATACCAAATAATTATGACTATTTACAACATAGTTTTTTGTCATCTGTAAGTAATGCAATAACAGATGCACCAAGGAAATTATTACAAGAGCATTATAGATGTCATCCAAAAATCATAGAATTTTGTAATAAAAAATTTTACGATGGGAATTTGATAATAATGACTGAAGATAAAGGAGAAAAAATGTTCTGGAGGCATATATTTCAGCAAAAGGTAATCATGCTAGAGGGCATAAGAATATTAGACAAATAGATATTATAGAGGAAGAAATTGTACCAAATCTTACAGAAGAGATAAATATAAGAGATATAGGGGTGATTTCTCCATATAGAGAACAAAAGAAAGAATTGGAAACGAGATTTGGAACAGAACTAAAGGTTGATACAGTACATAAATTTCAAGGGAGAGAAGAACAAGCAATAATATTAACAACGGTAGATAATTAAATAGGAGAATTTCTTGATGATCCTAAAATGTTAAATGTTGCTGTAACAAGAGCAAAAAGATTTTTAAGAGTAGTTGTATCAGATAATGAAAATAATGTTGGTACTAATATAGATGATTTAATAAAATATATTCAATATAACAATTTTGAAGTAATCGAAAGTAAAACAAAATCAATATATGATATGCTATATAAGGAAAATAGAAAGCAACGTATGGAATATTTGAAGAATAAAAATAGAATATCTGATTATGATTCAGAGAATCTAACATATAACTTGATAGAGGAAGTTATAAAAGAAAATAATTTTGATAATTTGGATATAGTTGTTCATATCCCATTGATAGATGTTTTAGCAAATCAGGATTTATTAAATGAAGAAGAAAAATTGTATACAAATAATGATTGGACACATATTGATTTTGTAATATTTAATAAAATGGATAAAAAAATGATTTTAGCTGTAGAGGTTGATGGGTATTATTATCATAAAGAAGGAACGAAACAACAAGAAAGGGATAAATTGAAAGATAAGATACTAGAGAAATATGATGTTCCATTTGATATTGATGGATATATCATCTCAATTGATACTGGAAAAATAGATTCTGATTATATGAACACAAAATTTGAAAAATATCTAAGAGAATTAAATCAAGAAAATATAAGTGAAGAGGAATTGGAAAAGGCATTAAACGAATTACATAGGTCATATTCATCTTTAAGTCAAACAGAACAGAAATATGCTCAGATATTTATTCACGATATACAAAGTGGAGGAGTTAGTATTGAAAAGGGGAGAACCTTTAGAGAATATATAACAGAATATATGCATAATGCAGAAATTGATCAAATCAGAAAAGTCGCGGAAATTTTTGGACTAGATGAAGAAAAATTAAGAAATATAATAAATTTGAAAGTAAATGAAAATAATATAAATGCTTTTGGAAGATTTGATGAGTTACTAAAAAGTGTTGACATGGAAAAAGCAAAGAATTATTTAGAAAAGATATCTAATAGAGAATTATCAATGTTTGATGTAAATATTGAAATTGGAGAATTATTGAGAAAATTCATTTTGAGTAATGAATTTGATATTGATGACTATAAACTTAATATATAAGGGAAAACAAGGCACTTTAAATGGTGTCTTGTTTTTTAGAATTATACATCTATTAACAATATTTAAAAATTTTTTTAATTTTTTTCAAAAAACACTTGCAAAATAATAAGAAGTGTATTAGAATTTAATCGAAGTGGAAAAAAGTGGTACAAAGTGGGGTGAAATTTAACAATGTTGATGGGTGAATACGAACATACCTTGGACGCCAAAGGCAGAATATCAATGCCAGCAAAGCTAAGAAAAGATATGGGAGATACATTTATACTAACAAAAGGATTAGATGGATGTTTATTTGCTTTTTCGCAAGAAGAATGGTTAAATTTCGAAACAAAACTAAAAGCCTTACCACTATCAGACAAAAACGCAAGAAACTTTGTAAGATTTTTCTTAGCGGGAGCCACAGAATGTGAAATAGATAAACAAGGAAGATTTCTAATACCAATGAACCTAAGAACAGCAGCATCATTAGAAAAAGAGGCAGTAATTATAGGAGTAGGAACAAGATTAGAAATCTGGAATAAATCTATTTGGGAATCAAAAGATGCAGAAATTTCTGCTGAAGAAATAGCAGAAAATATGACAATGTTAGGTATATAACCTTTTCATAAAAGAAAAGTTTATATAATAATCAAGAACTGAAAAATCAGGGAATGATTATGTTAAGAAAACAAAGGAAAAAAATACGAAAGAAAAAGATGCATAAGAAGAAAAAAAGAGAAACAA
Organism: uncultured Clostridium sp.; assembly: GCA_900553125.1. Classification (GTDB taxonomy): domain Bacteria; phylum Bacillota; class Clostridia; order TANB77; family CAG-508; genus CAG-269. The sequence continues at coordinate 22,155 of USCB01000007.1, forward strand.
AAGAAAAATCCTTAAGGAAAAGTATACATATCTAAAAAGTATACAAAAGAAAACCCTATTTCTTACAAAGGATGAAAGACCAAACAAAAGAAAAACATACCAAAGTAGAAATAAAACAAAAGAATATGTACAAACCTAAGAAAAAAATACATAGGATAGCATAGCAGTACATAAGAAATTTGAATACATAAGATGTAAAATTAGCAGCTGGTATTTTTTTATGATACTAGCTGCTAAAAAACATAAATCCCAGAAAGGAGAGGACTTATTTAATTTTATTAAATAGGTTAAGTAATTGTGGAATTTAAACATAAGCCAGTATTATTAAATGAATGTATAGAAGGACTAAATATAAAGCCAGAAGGAATATATGTTGACGGAACTCTTGGAGGAGCGGGACATAGTAAGGAAATAATAAAAAGACTAGATGAAGAAAAAGGACTATTAATAGGAATAGATAGAGATGAAGAGGCATTGCAAGCTGCAAAGCAAAATTTATCTAAATATACAAATGTGAAATATATACATGGAAATCATGATGATATAAAAGAAATATTAAAAAACTTAAAAGTAGAAAAAGTTGATGGAATTTTACTAGATTTAGGTGTATCATCATATCAACTAGATGAAAGAAACAGAGGATTTAGTTACTTAGGTTCAAATGAACTTGACATGAGAATGGATAAAAGTCAAAGATTAACAGCAATGGAAGTAGTAAACAATTACAAAGAAGAACATTTGGCAAATATAATATACGAATACGGAGAAGAAAGATATTCGAGAAACATAGCAAGAAATATCTGTATAGAGAGAAGAAAAAAGAAAATAGAAACAACAGATGAACTTGTAAAAATAATAGAAAAATCAATTCCAAGATTAAATCCAAAAGAAGGACATCCAGCAAAAAGAACATTTCAAGCAATCAGAATAGAAGTAAATAATGAAATAAAACCATTAGAAGATACAATAAAAAACTCAATAGATGTATTAAAACCAGAAGGAAGATTATGTGTAATAACATTTCATTCCTTAGAAGATAGGGCAGTAAAGCAAGCAATGAATAGAGCAAAAGGAATGTGTACATGTCCAAAAGATATACCATATTGTGTATGTGGAGCAAAAGAATTAGGAAAAGTAATTACAAGAAAACCAATAATAGCAAGAGAAGAAGAACAAAAAGAAAATTCAAGGTCGAAAAGTGCAAAACTAAGAATTTTTGAAAAAATATAAAAACACAAAAAGAAAAGAGGTGAATTTAAATAACTTATGGAAAAATTTGGCTACGAATATGGAGCAACCCCAAGAAAACTTGAACCAGAGTATGGATCAAGAAGAATAAAAAAATCGGAAGAAGAAATAAGAAAACAAATAAAAATTAATGAAAAACAAAAAAGAGAAGCTTTAAAAATGGAAAAAAAGAAACACAATAAAAATGTAGCATTTGTTGCAGCGATATTTTTGATATTACTTACTATAAGTTATAGAAGTTCACTAATAAATGAAAGATTTAATGAAATTCAGGGTTCAAAAGAAAAACTAGCATCAATTCAAAAAACAAATGGTCAATTAGAAGTTAGTATTGAAAGCAGTTTAAATTTAAGCAATGTAGAAAAATCAGCTAAAGAAAGATTAGGAATGCAAAAATTAGATAATGGTCAAAAAGTATATGTAACACTAGATAAAAAAGATTATGTTGAGGGTTCTACAGAAGATATTGATATTACAAGTGATTCTGATAAATCAAGTGATAGTTGGTATAAAAAAATTATAAATAAAATTTTAGGAAAATAAGCAGTCATCTAAATCAAGGATGATTGCTTTTTGGGTTATAAACAAAAATTTACGGGAATATGTATATAAGAGTATTTTAAATTTGTGCTACATTATGTTCCAAAAAGACCCGGTCCCAATGGAACATATATCAAAGGAGGAAAAAATGCAAACAATAAATCTCAAAAATAAAAAGAAAATGCGAAATGCACTATTTATAACATTTCTAATACTACTATTACTATTAAGCAGAATATGTTACATAGAGTTTATCCAAGGAAAAGAATTACAAGTATTAGCATATGAGCAACAAGTACAAAAAAGGACAGTAAATGCAAAAAGAGGAACAATCTATGATGCATCAGAAAAATATACATTAGCTGTAAGTAGTACAGCATATACGGTAAGTGTAAACCCAACAAATATTCCAAGTGATAAAAAAGAAATAATAGCAAGAAAGATGACAGAAATATTTGATTTAGATTATGAAACAGTATTCAAAAAAGTAAGTAAAAGAAGTTCAATAGAAACAATTGTAAAAAAAATAGAAAAAAGTCAAGCAGATGAACTTAGAACCTGGTTATTAGATAATAATATAGATACAGGTGTAAATATAGATGAAGATAGTAAGAGATATTACCCATATAGTAATTTAGCTTCACAAGTTATAGGATTTTGTGGCGGAGATAATCAAGGATTAGATGGAGTTGAGGCAAAATATGATGATATTTTATCAGGTAGTGCAGGTTCTATTTCAAGAGCAACTGATGCAACAGGAGAAGAGCTAGGAACAGAAGGAGAAAACTATACAGCACCTATTAATGGAGATGATATTGTTTTATCAATAGATATGACAATTCAATCTATTGTCGAAAAATACTTAGCTGAAGCATGTATTGATAATAGTTGTACAGATGGTGGTAATATAGTTGTAATGAATCCAAAAACAGGAGATATTTTAGCAATGGCTACATATCCATCTTATAATTTAAATGAACCATATACTATAAATAATGATGAACTTAAAAGCAATTGGGATAATATAGAACAAAGTGAAAAATCTAAAAACTTGCAGGCAATGTGGAGAAATAAGGCTATTTCGGATACATATGAGCCTGGGTCTGTTTTTAAACTTATAACAGCCTCAAGTGCATTAGAGGAAGGAATAACAGACACGGATAGAAGCGGAGAGTTTGCTTGTACAGGTTCGATTACAGTTGCAGGGGCACGTATTAAATGTTGGAGATACTATAGACCTCATGGAAGTGAATCTTTAAGGCAGGGACTTATGAATTCATGCAATCCAGTTTTTATAGGATTAGGGCAAAAATTAGGAGTAGAAACATATTATAAATATTTAAATAAATTTGGATTACTTGCTAAAACTGGAGTGATGTTGCCAGGTGAGGCAAATAGTATTTTTATAGCACAAAATAAGTGTGGTCCTGTAGAGCTTGCAACAATAAGTTTTGGGCAAAGATTTGAAATAACACCAATTCAATTAGTTACAGCAGTTTCTAGTATTGCAAATGGAGGAAATTTGTTAACTCCAAGGATTGTAAAGGCAAGAATTAATTCAGAAACAGGAGAAAGAGTAGAATTACCTGTAGAAAATAGAGGGACAGTAATATCAAAAGAAACTTCTGAAAAAGTTTTAAGTATGATGGAATCTGTTGTTTCAGAAGGTACTGGAAAAAATGCTAAAGTTGAAGGCTATAGAATAGGTGGAAAAACTGGAACTTCAGAAGATGGTGTAAATACAGGAAAATATGTTACTTCATTTTGTGGTGTTGCACCAATTGATGACCCACAAGTTGTAGTTTTAGTTACACTTTATAATCCTACTGGAGAAGGAGGACACCAAGGAGGTGGTGTTGCAGCACCAGTTGGAGGGCAAATTTTTAGTGAAATATTGCCATATTTAGAAATTGAGAAAAAATAAAAAATACCGATTGAAAAATTTAATTTCAATCGGATTTCTTTATTCAACAACATCGCTTGAAGAACCAGAATTTTCAATAGCATTAGAATCAATAGATTCACTATCATCAAATCCGTAATCTTCATCACCTGATATGTAAGTATCTGGATCTGTATCAATATCATAATCATTAGAATTATTAAGAATAAGCTTAATAATAACAGTTGTTATAGCAAAAATAACAATTAAAGCTATTATGATAGATATAATAAAAGTTTTTAAACTGATTTTTAAATAACCTTTTGTGTCAGATACATCTCTTCTATTTAAGACTCTTCTATCACCTTGTCTACGATCATTTCCTCTTCTGTCTCCCATATCAAAATCCTCCTTTTATAAAATAGAATTTTATAATTTGTTATTACTGAATTTAGAATATCATAAAAAGCATTAAAAGTCAAAGGAAACGCTCAATGTAAATAAAATGTAATCTAATTGTAATCTAATTGTAAAATATTTTTACTTGATTGACAAAGCTATATAGAAATCGTATAATAAATTTGAAAAAAATAAAGAAAAGAGATAAAAGTATGGAAAAAAATAAATATAAAAAAGAAGAAGACGCTAAAAATGAATTAAAAGAACTTCTTGAATTAATACCAATAAAAACAGAAAACGAAGAATTTATAAATGAAGTAAGAGAAAATATAAGAAACCGTGAATATAGTATAGCACTAGAAAAGATTGAAAAATTTTTAGATATTCAAGAAAATGAAGAAGAGCAAAATAATTACATAAATGAAAATATGTCTCCAATAGAAACAGTAAAAGAAACCAAAAAAGAAAAAGAAACAAGTTTATATCCTGAAAAATTAAGGAACTTTCAATTAGAAAAAGACTTTATAGGAATGCTTCTAAATGACCCAAAATTAATGGCAAAATATTATATACTGCATGATGAATGTTATTTTGACAACAAAATATTCTTAGAAATATATAAAGGAATAGTATTTACAGAAGGAGAAGCATATACCCCATATATCGCAAAAAATGGTTATAACTTTGGTAAAAATAACTATGAAATAAATCAAACAAAAGAAAATTTAAAATATGAATACGAAAATAAAGATATGAACATGGAAAAAATATATGTAGATATAAAAAAATTATTTATACTAAGAAAAAGTTTCATGGCAATGCCAATAAAAAGTATACAAGATGCAATTGTAAAAATAACAGAATATAAATTATATGACCAAATGTCAGAACAAGAGGTAAAAAGTGCTGTAAATCAAGTAATGGTAACAGATAAATTCAAACAATCCATATTAAGTGAAGACCTAACAGATTTCTTTGTTAAAGGAAACAATAACCTAACAAATGGATTAGAATTCCCATTCAAAATAATTTCAAATGTATTTAAAGGAATAAGAAGAGGAGAAACAATGGCATTTGCTATGCCTTCAAATGCAGGAAAAAGTAGATTTACAATAAATTTAGCAGCATATGTAGCATTTGTACATAAAAAGAAAGTTTTGGTTATATCAAATGAAATGTCAGAAGAAAAGATGAAATTATGTCTAATTACAACAATAATAAATAATCAAGCATATCAAAAATTGCATGGACAGAAAATTCATAAATCAGAAGGAGAACTACTTGAATTTAAATTTAGACCAGATAATACGGAAAATGTAAATGTAGACGAAAATGGTTATGTCTTAAAAGAAAAAGGGGAAACTCAAAAAGAATTTGTGAAAAGATTAACAGAAATTTCAGAAGAATTTAGATTAACAATAAAAGCAATGGAATGGGTAAAAAAGCAAACTGAAAATTCAATATATTTTGTAAATATAACAAACCATACAAATGATGAATTACAAAAAATAATAATGAACTATTATTATAAAGAAGAAATTCATTATATGTTTTATGATACACTAAAAACCGATACGGAAAATATAGGAAATGGCGAAGAAATAAAGAAAACAGCTACAATGTTATCAAATCTTGCACAAAATTTTAGCTTATTTATAGGTTCAACAATACAATTAGCCGAAAGCATGACAACCCCAATAAATCTTACTGTAAATGACCTAGCTGTAAGTAGAACAATAAAGGAAGTGCTAGATACACTTTGCTTAGTAAAACAAATAAACAATGACCATTTATGTGATTATGAATATTCAAGTCAAGAAGTAGGTGAAGAATATCATGACCTTGAAAAATTTAGTGACCCAGATGTAAGATATTATGCCTGTGTTGTTGATAAAAACAGAGCAGGAGCTAAACCAAAGGTATTATTAAGATTAAACCTTGCATATAACTTTTGGGAAGAACTTGGATATTTAAGATTGAAACAATAAAACCCATTAAAAGGGTGGCAACCAAAAGGTAAGAACCTTTAAGTTGCCATCCTTTAATATTTTTATCCTCTGCAAGGTTTTTCATCTATTTTACATTCGCATTTTTCACCAGGCATACCTTTTAAGCATTTACCTTCATGATGTCCTTTAAATTCCATATTATAATGACGAACATCATTTACCCAAATATCTATTGCATATTTTTTTCCAGGGCAAAGAGGACCAAAAACAAACTCTCCATATTCATCTGTAAAAGTATGAGATACAGGGATTCTCTTTTTTCTACCATCTTTTCCAAAATCTATTTCTATTAATTTAACTACAGCATCTTTTATTGGTTCTTTAAATACGTTTTTTATAGTACCAAAAACCACATCTCTAGAATCTTCAGGTAAAGTAATGTCTAAGTCAAATTGCTTTCCATTAGCGATTAAACCATTTACATCAAAACATGGGCAGTGTGGATGTGGTGGTCTTGGCATATTCATTTCCATTCCAATATTTTTATCTTCCATTTTATTTCCTCCAATATATTTTTTAGCAATTAATTGCTTAATATATATTATGAATTTTGTCGAAATTTGTGAACAAAAGGAACCGGGTCTTTTTTGTTCACAAACTTATAAAAAGTAGATTTATGGAAATAATACAAAAAAAGGAAAAGTGAGGGAAAACTATGTGGAATAAAACAACTGAGGAAATTTTAGAAAAGACAAATTCGAATATAGATGGAATCAGTCAGAAAACTGCTGAACAAAGACTGCTAATAAACGGAAAAAATAAAATACCAAAAGGAAAGAAAAAGACAATAATAGAAATGTTTTTTCAACAATTCAAAAGTCCTATAATACTAATTTTAATAGTTGCAGCAATTTTCTCAATTATTATAAAAAGTTTTGCAGATGCAATATTTATTTTAATTGTTATAATAGTTAATGCTATTATAGGTACAACACAAGAATGGAACTCTGAAAAAAGTACAGAGAAGTTACAAGAAATGATAAAAATGAAAACAAGAGTAATAAGAGATGGAAATGTAGTAGAAATAAATTCAGAAGATGTAGTAGTTCGGTGATATTGTAGACTTAGAGTCAGGAAGTAAAATTCCTGCAGATTTAAGATTAATTGAAAGCAAAAATCTAAGTATTGATGAATCTATTTTAACACGGAGAAACTAATCCTAAAAATAAAATAACAGAAGTATTACCTAAAAATACAGAATTAGCAGAAAGACTAAATATAGCATTTGCAGGAACGGTTGTAACAAATGGCAGAGGAAAAGGTGTAGTTATAGGTGTTGGAAAAGATACAGAGTTTGGAAAAATAGCACAAAATGTATTACAAACAGAAGATACAAAATCACCATTGGAAATAAAACTTACAAAATTTTCTAAGCAAATAAGTTTCGGTTTTATAATTTTGGCAGTAGTGTTAGCAATAATTTTATATTTAAAAAACTACGAAATTTCAGAAATATTTTCAGCAGTAATAGCACTTACAATATCAGCAATACCAGAAGGACTTACGATTGCAATGACTATTGTGTTATCAATTGCATCAACAAAAATGGCAAAAAAGAATGTAATAATAAAAAAATTAAACTCAGTAGAAAGTTTAGGAAGTTGTACTGTAATCGCAACAGATAAAACAGGAACACTAACAGCTAATGAACAAACTGCTAAAAAAATCATATTGCCCACAAATCAAACTGCATATGTCAAAGGAATAGGGTATAATGATATTGGAGAAATTAAGTATGATGAAAATATAAATAAAGAAATAAAAAATCTAAGTTTAATGGGAACAATAAATAATGAATCAATTTTAAAACTAGAAAATCATAAATGGATTCATACTGGAGATGCAATAGATACAGCTTTTCTAGCTCTAGGATTAAAAGCATCTGTAAAAGATATACCTGAGGTAAAATATAGAATAGCATATGAACCAGCTTTAAAATATTCAGCGGTATTTTTTAATCAAGAAGATAAAATAAGAGTTACAGTAAAAGGAGCACCAGAAAGAATAATAGATTTTTGTAAATATATGGATATTAATGGAAAAGATGAAGAAATAGATAAGGCAAAAATAATATATCAAAATAATGCTTTAGCTAATGAAGGCTTTAGAGTAATAGGTCTAGCAGAACTAAGAAAAAATAATTTGCCAATAAAAGAGGAATATAATGAAAATGATATAAAAGATTTAACTTTTTTAGGTTTGGTAGGTTTTATTGATCCAATAAGGAAAGACGTAGCAGAAGCGGTAGAAATGTGTAAAAGTGCTGGAATAAAAACAATTATGATAACAGGTGATCAAAAAAACACGGCAGAGGCAATCGGAAAAAAGCTAAATATTAATAAAATATATTCAAGAGTAACACCAATGGAAAAACTAGAAATAGTAAATAATCTAAAAGCAGAAGGTGAATTTGTTGCAGTAACAGGAGATGGTGTTAATGATGTACCAGCATTAAAAGCGGGAAATATAGGAGTAGCAATGGGAAGTGGAACAGACATTGCAAAAGAAACTGGTAAAATGGTAATTACAGATGATAATTTTTCAACAATTGTGAAAGGTGTAGAGGAAGGAAGAAGAGCATATAATAATATAAGAAAAGTAATATATTTGTTATTATCTACAGGATTTTCAGAAATAATTTTATTTGTATTATCAATATTATTTAATCTACCAATTCCATTAATGGCAATTCAGTTATTATGGCTAAACCTAATAAGTAACGGGGTACAAGGAGATGCCTTGGCTTTTGAGAATGACGAAGAAAATGTATTAAAAAGAAAAATAAAAGAACAAAAAATATTTGATACTTTAATGATTAAAGAAATTGGTATATCAGCAATTATTATGTCAGTAATTGAGTTTATATTATATATATATTTATACAAAATCAAGGAATTTAATATTGAACTTGTAAGAACGTATTTATTAACGCTTATGGTATTTATGGAGAATATACACATATTTAATTGTAGAAGTGAGAGGATATCGATGTTTAAAGTAAAATTAGATAATAATAGATTTCTAATTTTTTCAATTATAATAACATCAATTATACAATTAATAATAGTAACAAATCAAATATTTGCTAATTTTTTTGGTTTAGTAACAGTACCAATTGAAAATGCAATTGTACTATTATTATTAACAATTCCTTTAATAATAACAATGGAAATTTTTAAAGCTGTAATTCACCATAAAAGCTAGAGATACAAACTCGGGCTCACTTAGGAATAATAACTAATCCTGAATTAGTTAGTATTCCTAAGTGAGCCCGAGTTTGTATCTCTAGCTTTTATGGTGAATTGCAGTTTTTAGAATGTGAATATTGTGTGAAATATAAAATAAAAACTTGTAAAAGGAAAAGGTTTATGCTAAAATTAAAAAAAATAAAAAAGAAAGAGGAATAAAAATGGATAAAGAAACAAAAATTGAATTGTTAAAAATATTTGTAATGGTAATAATTTTAATATTATTAATTGTAGGAATAGTTTGGATGAATAAATCAGATAAAGAAACAACATCAAACAATACTTCAAATACAACAAATGTAACATCAACTGAGGAGAATAAAAACAAAGAAAATACATCCAATGAAGAAAATGTAAATTCTAAAAATACACTAACAGGAAATACAGAAGGAACAGAAAATACAGAATCTAATGAATCAGATGTAGAAAATTTTGAAGAATAAAAAAAGCCATGTAAAACATGGCTTTTTTAAAAACATGAACCACTAATTGTACAATATAATACTAATTAATCTAGTATAATTCATTGAAATTATTTTGTATAATTTTAACAATATTATTGTATAATAGGAGGTACAACATGGAACCAATACAAAGACTATACAAAAAGAATGAAGTTATAACTAGAAGCCTACATATAGATGAAGATTTATATAACAGTTTACAATATTTATGTGAAAATGTATATGATACATCAGTAAGCAAATTAATAAATATATGTGTAGAAACATTTCTTGAGCATAAAGATGTTATAAAGTTTTATAAAAAGCCATATAAAACAGATTCTATATATCGTTCAGTATTATTCAGAAAAGAATTTTATGATGAATTAATAAGTTTAAGAGATGAAACAGGAATATCATTTAGTAGACTGGTAAATGGAAGTATTAAAGAATTTTTTGACAAATACGATGGTAGAGCTTTTAAAGTAAAGTTACATAATTAATGATTTTTAGGATGAGCTAAGAATTACAGATTTGTATTCAGGGTAATTTTGTGAAATATTTTATGAAATTACCCTGTTTTATTGTAAAAAATAAAAAACGATGATATATTATTATTAAGTAATTTGAAGAGGAAATACAATGGAAGAAGAAAATAAAAGGAAATTAATAGAAAAGATTATAAAAGAGCAAGACTTGGTGTCATTATATGCATTTAATCACCATAATAAATCATTAGGGCTTTTACAAGGATATGGTAATGGGATTTATTATAGTGGATTATATAGATTTATTTTAGAAAATCCTGAAATTATGGATAATTTTTCTATTAAAAATTTATATACATTATTAGCAAAATCTAGTAAAGATGAAGATAAAAAAATCATAAATGAAAAAATAGCTGAAAAAAATAAAAGTGAAGAATTTTTTTTGGAACCTCTTGATACTGAAGGTTGGGGGATGAGTATAGTATATTCCAATATAGCATATGGAAAAATTGATGAGAATACAAGAAAACAATTTGAACCTAAGGTATTAGAGGAATTAAAAACTCTAAAAGGAACTGAATACGAAAAAATTGCAAGAAATATAAAAACATATCCAGATCTTATAAATTTTTTGAAATATTATAAAGATGGAATTTTTACACCAGAAAAAATAGAAACAATAAATAAAATGATTGATAAAAATCCAGATGCATTAAGATATGTCAATTTTGGATTATTTCAAGACGAAATATTTGAATTAGGCTCTGATTTTTGCGAATATATATCAAAATTTCCAACTATGAGTTATCAATTGCTTTTAATAAAAGAAAAAAATTCACAGATGTTTAGTGTAATAGCAGATAGATTGAAAAATTATGATAATATTAAAGATAATTTAAGTGAATTAGAAACTTTAATCACATATGGTGCAAGAAATGTATTTGAATTACAATCTGAGAAAATAGAAATTGATGATTTTTTAGAATGTGCCAATAGAAATTCTAAAGATTTTGGATTAATTAATGTTAGTTATGGAAATCAATATCAAAAAAGGTTAGAAGAAAAACTAAAAACAGAATATGATAAAACAGAAACCATAGAAGATAAATTAAATGTATATATGAATAAAGTATATTCAATATCACTAAATGGAGCTAGAGGATTATTAAAAGATTTTGGAGAAGATTTAGAAAACTTAGAAAATCTATCAGATGATACAAAACATTTTTTTTATGAATTAAGTAATAGTGTAGAATTAGATGATGAAACACAAATAAATGAGTTATTTAATAATTCAACAAAAAGATATTCGACTGTTCAAATAGAAAAAATGAAATCTGAGATAAAGAAAGAGTGTGCAAGAGAATTTTCGGAGGAATTTAGAAATACTGATAAGAAAATACAACAAAAATTACAGAAAAATATAGATGTAACAGAAATTGAATATAATAACAAAAAAATTAAACAAATAAAATTAAATGGAAATTTTAATTTATTGTTTCATAGTACAGATGCAGAATTTATTAATGCTAAGAATGTACCAGAAAATTTTAAAGAAGAATGGAAAGTAGGAAAAAACAAAAATAATCATATAATTTCTACAACTTGTGCAAATCAAGATTTTTTAGGTATGGCACCAGTTGAGAAAAATGGAGTGAGATATGTTTTTTCAAAAGTTAAAAGAGATAACATAAGATTAATGGGAATTTCAGACATAAATACACTTTCTAATAATTTCGCATATGATTCCCATACTAGAAAATATATGTCAACAAAAGCATTGTCATATAACTCAAGAAGAGTTTATAGTGAGTTTGGAATCGAAAGAGATGGAGTTATCCCTGATTATGTTGCTATTTGTGATGACGATTTACCAGAGGTGATAGAAAATTCATATAAAGCAGCAGCACAATTTGATATTCCTATTTTGTATATAGATAAATCAGAAATAGAGAAGGAACAAATAGAAAAGCTTGAAAATTTATTAGAGAAATTTAATGATACTAAAGATACAAATACATTACAAAAATTATTGAATACATACGAAACAAATGTTGCAGGATGGTTATTAAATAGAAGTGAGGATTTAGATAAAGATGATTCACACACAGCAAAAATTAATAATTCAAGATTTAAGGAAGATTTTGAAAAAATTCAAGTTAAAATTGAAAACACAGTAAAAGAATTTTTAGAGGAAAAAGGCAAAAAAATACAATCTGAAAAAGAAATAATGGAAGTAATGACAATACTATTAAGGGAAATTGAATTATATGATGGCTGTGAGGAAATTACCCCTATAAGTAAGACTAAAATAAGTTACAATGCTAAAGGATTATTACAAGAGGCAAACAAATCACTTCATAAGATTGGAAAAGATGAATTAAAGGTAAATTTAGACGAACATCCTTCTAGTAAAAAATATGAGCTTAAAATTCAACAATTGGTCAAAAACGCACTTAGTGGGAAAGATGCACTTACAATAGAAGACATTTACAAAGCTAAAAAAATGCAAGAAAAGGCAAAAGAAGAAATATTGAGTGAAAATAGGAGAGGTGGAGATGAAAAATAGTTTTTCTAAGGCATGTACAGAAACTCTAGAAATTTTAAAGTATTTACCAGAAAACGAATATGAAAAAATACCTAAAGAAGAGATTGAATTTTTAGAAAGTCAGAAAGATTCAACATATAAATTTTATGTTGATAAATCACTTCAGTTACAAGAAATGAATATATCTAAAGAAACAAATGCAATTATCGTAATGTTATGGGAGAAATATTTTGCAAGTCAAAATGAAAAGGAAAGATTATATAAAATTTTAAAACAGAACTATGAAATTACAGAAACACGAAAAAAAGAAATGTATAATTATGATAATATTTTTAAGGAAAGGAAAAAAGAAAGCACAGAATTAATTGAAGTAAAAAAAGAAACTTGGTATGAAAAAATACGTATGTTTTTTAGTAAAATTATAAAAAATTTCTGATTGGGGACGGTTCCTTTTCCGAAAAGGAACCGTCCCCAATCAGAAATTTTTATTGTAAACCATAAATTTTTATGTTACAATAAAAGCGAAAAAGAAAGGAACTCAGAATGATAGCAGAAATAATAATAGATAGCAAAGCAAAAAGCCTAAACAGAAAATTTGACTACGAAATACCACAAGAGTTAGAAGATATAGTAGATGTAGGAAGTAGAGTTCTAATACCATTTGGAAACTTCAAAACACTAGAACAAGGCTATATTATAAAAATAAAAGAAAAAACTGAATATAAAGTAAAGCCAATAGCAGGACTAGAAGAAAATTTACCACCGGAAAAAATAACATTAGCAAGGTGGATGGCTAGAAAATACTTTTGTAATGTATCTGAATGTATTAAATTAATGCTAACACCAGGGACTAAAGCTAAAAATAAAGATGATAGAGTACAAGATAAAAATATAAATTTTGTATACTTAAACATTCCGTATGAAGAAATCAACGTAAATGAACTAAAAGGAGAAAAACAAAAAAAGTTAGTAGAATTTATAAAAAATAATGAGGGACTAACAATACCAGAAATAGAAAATTTTGCAGAAATTTCAAGAAGTACGGTTAATTCTTTAGTGAAAAAAGAGATTCTAAAGATAGTAAATAAAAAGATTGATAGAAATCCATTGATAAATAAAAAGGTAAATAATAACAAAAAGCTAGAATTTACAAATGAGCAGAAACAAGCATATTTAAAAGTATCACAAGCAATGGAAGAAAATAGATTTGAAGAATTTTTGCTATATGGAATAACAGGTTCTGGAAAAACAGAAGTATATTTACAATTAATAGAAAAAGCTTTAAATGAAAATAAATCATCAATCTGTTTGGTACCTGAGATATCGTTAACCCCACAAATGTTAGATAGATTTATAGGAAGATTTGGAAAAGAAAAAATTGCAGTATTACATAGCAAATTATCAATAGGAGAAAGACATGATGAATGGGAAAGGATAAAAAAAGATGAGGCTAAAATTGTAATAGGTGCAAGGTCAGCTATATTTGCACCATGTAATGATTTAGGACTAATAATAATTGATGAAGAACATGATAGTTCATATAAATCTGAAGCAAGCCCGAGATATTCGGCAAAAGAGGTAGCCTACGAAATTGCAAAAGAACAAAAAATTCCATTAATACTAGGAAGTGCAACACCAGATTTAAGAACATTTTATAAGGCACAAAAACAAGAAATATCAACATTAAGATTAACAAAAAGAGCAAATAACTCTAATTTACCAGAAGTTCAAATTGTAGACTTAAAAATGGAATTGGCAACTGGAAATAGGTCGATGATAAGTAATTTATTGTATTCAGAAATAGAAAAAAATTTAAAAGAAAAAAGACAGACAATACTATTTTTAAATAGAAGAGGATATTCAACATTTATAATGTGTAGAGATTGTGGATATACTCTAAAATGCCCAAATTGCAATATAAGTTTAACATATCATATAACTAAAAATATATTAAAATGTCACTATTGTGGACATACAGAAAGACCAATAAGCATCTGCCCAGAATGTAAAAGTACAAAAATAAGATATTTTGGAACAGGAACACAAAAACTAGAACAAGAAATAAACAAGTTATTTCCAAATGCATCAACTATTAGAATGGATGTTGATACAGTAACTAAAAAGAATTCACATGAAGAGATTTTAAGAAAATTTAAAGATGAAAATATAGATATTTTAATAGGAACACAAATGGTAGTAAAAGGGCATCATTTTCCAAAAGTTACATTAGTTGGAGTAATTGCAGCAGATGGCTCTTTAAATCAAGATGATTATAGAGCAAATGAAAGAACGTTCCAAATACTTACACAAGTTGCAGGAAGAGCGGGACGTGAGAATTTGCCGGGAAAAGTTGTAATACAAACATATAATCCAGATAGTTTTCCAATTGAATATTCAAAAACACAAGATTATGATTTATTTTATGATACAGAAATCAAACTAAGAAAACAGTTGAAATATCCACCATTTTGCGATATAATATTAATTGGATTTTCAGGAGATAGTCAAAAGGAAATTGAAGATATAAGTTTGTATATGTTTAATATGTTAAAGACAAGCCTAGAAAAATATCAAATAAATGTGTTTCAGCCTATGCCAGCACCTATTGATAAAATTCAAAATAAAATTAGATGGAGAATTATTGCAAAAGGTGTTGTAAATGAGGATGTTACAATTATTTTGAATAAATGTTTACAAAATGTGTATGGGATGAATTTGAAACATACTAAGGTTAGTGTGGATGTTAATCCTAATAATATGATGTAGTGTACCATTGGGACCGGGTCTTTTTGGTACATGTTCCAAAAAGACCCGGTCCTAATGGTACAAAAAGAAAGGAAGATAAGAATGGCACTAAGAAAAATAAGAGAACAAGGAGACGAAATATTAAGAAAGAAATCAAGAGAAGTAAATATTGATGACATAACAGCAGAAAAGAATCAAAGTTTAATAGATGATATGTTAGAAACAATGTATCATTTTAATGGAGTTGGACTAGCTGCTGTTCAAGTTGGAATTTTAAAACAAATTATTGTAATTGATGTAGATGATGATAAAGGTCCTTATGTTTTGATAAATCCAAAAATATTAAAAACAAAAGGTTCTAAGGAATGTGAAGAAGGTTGTTTAAGTTTTCCTAATGAATTTGGAAAAGTTGTTAGACCAACCGAAGTTGTTGTCGAGTTTTATGATAGAGAAGCTAAAAAGGTCAAATTAAAAGCAAAAGATTTATTGGCACAAGCTGTATGCCATGAGGTAGACCATTTAAATGGAGTTCTATTTGTGGATTTGGTTGAACCAGGTACTTTGGAATATGTTTCTCCAAAAGATTAAATGACAAATGGGACAAAAGGGACTTGGTCTTTTTTGTGCAATGGGACAGAAAAGACCCGGTCCCTTTCGGGAAAGGAAAGAAAAATGAATATAATTTTTATGGGAACGCCAGATTTTGCGGCTGAATCTCTAAAAGCAATTATCGAAAAAGGCCATAACATAATGGCTGTTGTAACAAATCCAGATAGACCAAAAGGCCGTGGGATGAAAATGCTTGCTACACCTGTAAAGGAAGTTGCTATCGAAAAAAATATACCAGTATATCAACCATTAAAGGTAAGAGGAAATGATGATTTTATAGAAACACTAAAAGGACTAAATCCAGATGTTATATGTGTTGTGGCATACGGAAAAATTTTGCCAAAAGAAATTTTAGATATTCCAAAGTATGGCTGCATAAATGTACATGCATCACTTCTTCCAAAATACAGAGGTGCAGCACCTATTCAGTGGGCTGTGCTTAATGGAGATAAGACAACTGGTGTTACTACAATGTATATGGATATAGGCATGGATACTGGTGATATGATTTTAAAGGAAGAGGTTCAAATTGGGGAAGATGAAACAACAGGCGAACTTTGGGAGAGATTGTCTGTAATTGGTGGTAATCTTTTAGTTAGAACTTTGGACGAAATTGAAAATGGTACGGTAAAGAGAATTCCACAAGGCGAGGACTTTACGGTTGCTCCTATGCTTTCTAAGGATATGGCTAAAATTGATTGGCAAAGTAAGAATGCTAGAGAAATTAAAAATCTTGTTAGAGGTTTAAATCCTATTATGGGAGCTTATTCTTTGTTTGATGGTAAGAAGATTAAATTTTGGAAAGTTAGGGCTTTTGATGAGGATGATGTAGAACTTGGAAAGGTTTTAGGTAATATGGATTTTAGTGATAAGGAAGCTGGAGATGTACTTTTGGCTGATAGTAAGAAGGGATTGTTTATTAAAACTATTGATGGTGTGATTTCAGTGGGGGAAATTCAAGGTGAGAATGCTAAGAGAATGAATGTAGGAGATTTTTTGAGAGGATTTTCTATTGAGGACGGTTCTTTTTGCTAAAAAATAAATTTTAATAAATGAAAGGAGAGATGATGAAAATGACGAATATTCCTCAAAATATAAATCAAGCATTACAAAAGTTTACATTAGAAATAAATAAAATTTTAGGAAAAAGAGTAAGGAGAATTATATTATATGGTTCATATGCTAGAGGGGATTATAATAATAGCTCAGACATAGATATAATGATATTGACTGATTTAAGTGATGATGAAATAGATGAATATAGAAAGAAAATATCATATTTGGCTTATGATATAGAAGAAGAAAATGATTTTGATATTATGTTATCACCACTTATAAAAAACATAGATAAATTTAATTATTGGCTAGATACATTACCTTTTTATATGAATGTAAAAAAGGAAGGAGTGGTTTTAAGTGAGTCCTAAAATTTCAAAAGATTTATCTATCCATAGGTTAGAACAAGCTAAAGAGAATATTGAAGAAGCGGAAATTTTATTTAAAATGAACAAATTTAAAGGTGCAAATAATCGTGCGTATTATTCAATATTTCATAGTATTAAAGCAGTGTTAGCTTTAGAGCCAATAGATTTTAAAAGACATAAAGATATTATTGCATATTTTAATAAAAACTATGTGCGTACAGAAATCTTTCCAAGATATATAGGACATAAAATTGCAGAAGCTAGTACAATAAGAGAAGATTCGGATTACGATGACGAGTTTGTTGTAAAACCTGAGACAACATTAGAGCAAATAGAAACTGCAAAAGAGTTAGTAACTTTGGTTGAGAAATATATTGAAGGAAATTTATAAAAACAAGGAGAAAAAATGATAGATTTACAGTTACATACTAAGGTATAAATTGTAGGAGGTATATATGAAGTTAGATAACTTTTACTTTGTAGTAAGTGACATAGGGAAATCAATAGAATTTTATTCAGCTTTATTAGAAAAACAACCGACTAATATAACTGGTACAAGATGGGCTGATTGGGAAAATGAAAATAATCAAATTTATTTTGGGGTAATAAGTAAAGAAGCAACGGAATGTGAATTAATAAAAGGAAATAATGGAGTTCTTGGATTATATACTGATGATATAAATAAATCACTTGAATTATGTAGAAATCTTGGAGCGAAAATTCTTTATGAACCTGAAAAGATAGAAAATTCAAAAGATAATTATAGATGTTTTGCTATTGAGGATTATGATGGAAATAAGATTGAGATAGCGTGTTATGATAAATGAAATAGCGGATGTTTAGGTGGATTCAATAATTAACATTTGAAGAAATTGTAAATTATATTTAATAAAATATTGCCGTTTTAGTTTGTAAATAATATAAAATTTACGAGCTAAAACGGCATTTTTTTGAAAATTTTGCTAAAAGGATTGAATATATTAAAATAACATGACACAACACAAATGTTCGTAAATACTTATAAATAAAAAATAAAGAGGTGATTAAATGAAACTAGAAGAATACAAATCAGGTAAATATGTAAAAATGAATGACTACAAAGCATTTATTCCAAGCAAAATAAATTACAACTGGGGATGGGATGACACAAAATTGGACAAACTATTATCAGAGGCAAATAGACAAATTGGAGAACTAAATGCATATTCATTATTAATACCAAATGTAGATTTATATATAAAAATGCATGTAAAAATCGAAGCAAACAAATCAAGCAGAATTGAAGGAACAAGAACAACGGTAGAAGAAGATTTGTTAGATGTAATAGACGTTAATCCAGAAAAAAGAGATGACTGGGAAGAAGTACAAAATTATGTAAAAGCTACAAATTATGGAGTGGAAAGAATAAAAGACGGTTTTCCGGTATGTACTAGATTAATAAGAGAAATTCATGGAATATTAATGCAAGGAGTTCGTGGTGAACACAAAACGCCGGGAGAGTTTAGAACATTACAAAACTGGATTGGTGGAAGTATGCCATCAACTGCAGTTTATGTTCCACCACCACATACAGAAATTGCAGAATGTCTATCAGATTTTGAAAAATTTATAAACAATGAAGAAATAGATACACCAGATTTAATAAAAATTGCGATTTTACATTATCAATTTGAATCAATCCATCCCTTTTTAGATGGCAATGGAAGAATTGGAAGATTACTTATTCCATTATATATTCAAAGCAAAGGAATGCTAGAAAAATCGTGTTTATATATTTCTGATTATATTGAAAGAAATAAAAATACATATTATGATATGCTTACAAGAGTAAGAACTCATAATGATATGATAGGGTGGATTAAATTTTTCTTAGAAACGGTTATTGAGACATCAAAAACAGCGAAAGAAAAGTTTAGAAAAGTGGTTGAACTAACTATTGAAATGGATAAAGTTATAGTGAATTTACCGGTAAAATCGGACAATGTAAAGAAAGTAATAGATGTATTATATAATGAACCTGTAATTAATAGAAAAAAATTATGTGACTTGACTGAAATAAAAGAAGGTACAGTAAAAAATATTATTAATTGCTTACTAGAAAAAAATATCATTGTAGAAACAACCGGATATAGTAGAAATCAAATTTTTACTTTTCAAAAGTATACAGAGTTATTTTTAAAATAAAATTTATAGGTCAAAAAAATTGACTTATAAAAATTTATAGGTCAAAAAAAATAAAATTTTTGACCTATAGATTATTATAAGTCAAAAAATCAAAAAAATTTGATTTATAAAATTTTATGAAAACATAAATTTAAATAAAAAAGCAAAAAAGCTTGACAAATAAGCAAAAAAAGTGTAAACTATATTCGTATTACAGATATAGCTTAAAAAATATCTGTTACTAACCAAAAAGTAACAGAATTTTTTATGCCCAAAACCATATAGAAAGAAGGATAAAATTGGAAGAAAAAATACAAATAAGTATACTACTAAGCTTATATGGAAAATTACTTACAAAAACCCAACAAAAATATATGGACCTATACTATAATGAAGATTTATCATTATCAGAAATAGGAGAAAACGAAAACATAACAAGGCAAGCTGTACGAACAATACTAGTAAAATCAAAAAACAAATTACAAGAATACGAAAAAGACTTAAAATTTATGCAAAAAGAAAACAGAATAAAAGAACAAATAGAAAAATTAGAACAAACAAACATAAATGAAAAACAACAAAAAATAATAGACAAAATAAACAAAGAACTAGACTTCTAAAAAGATAAAGGAGGAAGCAAGATGGCATTTGAAGGATTATCATCTAGACTTCAAGACATTACAAGAAGAATAAAAGGAGAAGCAAGAATTACAGAAAGTAATATGAAAGATATGTTACGAGAAGTAAAACTTGCATTACTAGAGGCAGATGTAAACTACAAAATAGTAAAAGAATTTATCGCATCGGTTCAAGAAAAAGCACTAGGTCAAGATGTAATGAAATCATTAAAACCTGGTGAGCAAGTAGTAAAAATAGTTAGAGATGAGCTAACAGACTTACTTGGAGGAACAGATAGTAAAATAAATATCTCACCAAATCCACCAACAGTAATAATGCTAGTTGGACTACAAGGTGCGGGAAAAACAACAATGGCAGGAAAACTTGCAAATTATTTAAGAAAACAAGGCAAAAAGCCATTAATGGTAGCATGTGATGTATATAGACCAGCAGCTGTAAAACAATTACAAGTAGTGGGTGCACAGCTTAACATTCCTGTATATGCGGAAGAAGGAAGCAAAGACGTAATAGGAATATCAAAAAGAGCAATGAATACAGCTATGTCAAAATTAAATGATGTAGTAATAATAGATACAGCAGGACGTTTGCAAATAGATGAAGCTTTAATGCAAGAATTACAAGACGTAAAAAAAGCAGTAAGGCCACATGAAATTCTACTTGTGGTAGATTCAATGACAGGTCAAGAAGCGGTAAATGTTGCAGAATCCTTTAACGAAAAAGTTGGAATAGATGGAGTTATACTTACAAAACTAGATGGTGACACACGTGGTGGTGCGGCACTTTCAGTAAAAAAAGTAACAGGAAAGCCAATAAAATTTATAGGTGTTGGCGAAAAATTAAATGAACTTGAAGAATTCCATCCAGACAGAATGGCATCAAGAATTTTAGGAATGGGAGATGTTTTGTCAATTGTAGAAAAAGCAGAACAAGCCCTAGACCTAGAAGAGGCAGAAAAATTAGAAAAGCAACTACAAAAAAATAAATTTGACTTAGATGATTATTTAGCACAATTAAGACAAATCAAAAAAATGGGTTCAGTATCATCACTTTTAAAGATGCTACCAGGTGCAGACAAATTAAAGGATGTAAAAGTAGATGATAAAGAATTTATAAGAATAGAGGCAATAATAACATCAATGACAACAAAGGAAAGGAAAAATCCATCAATATTAAATGGAAGTAGAAGAAAACGTATTGCCAAAGGAAGTGGAACTCAGGTCCACGAAATAAACAAATTCATGGAATCTTTTGAAATGACACAAAAAATGATGAAACAGATGAAAACAAAAGGTGGTATGAAACGTATGATGAAAGGGCTAAAACTTGATCAAATGGATGAATTCAAAGACTTAATGTAAGTTTTAAAAGACCATTAAAAAGGTTTTAAACTTAAATTATACGATTAAATTGATATTAAACTTAAAATATAAATAATAGATGCTTTGACATCAAAGTAAAAAACAAAATAAAAGCATCGAACAATTAGGAGGTGAACAAAAAATGGTAAAAATAAGACTACAAAGAGAAGGAAAGAAAAAAGCTCCTTTTTATCATATAGTAGTAGCAGACTCTAGAAGTCCAAGAGATGGTAAAATAATCGAACAAATCGGTACTTATGACCCAATGACAGAACCATCAACAATCGTTTTAGATAATGCTAAAGTTGAACAATGGATAAAAAATGGTGCTAAACCAACAGAAACAGTTAAGAAATTAATTGAAAAAGCATCAAAATAATTAAAAAGGAGGATGTATTAATTCTTATTAATACAAACTAAAAAATGAAAGAAATTTTAAATACAATTATCGTAAATTTAGTAGACGACAAAGATGCTGTTGAGGTAAATGAAATAAATGGAACACAATCAGTTGTTTTTGAAGTTAAAGTTGCTGAAAACGATATGGGAAAAATAATAGGCAAGCAAGGTAGAATTGCTAAATCTATAAGGACAGTAATGAAAGCAGTAGCAAGTAAAGAACATAAAAAAGCAACTGTTGAATTTATAGGGTAATTTGAAAAAATTGCTAAAAGGAAAAATTATGAAAAAAGAAAAATTAGAAATCGGTCAAATAGTAAATACATTTGGAATAAAAGGATTTGTTAAAATTTATCCTTATGTGGATGATATAACAAGATTTGATGATTTAAAAACAGTATATATAAGTACAAAACAACAAGAAACAAAATTAGAAATTGAAGAAATAAAATATCAAAAAAATATGGTACTTGCAAAATTCAAGGGAATAGATACAGTAGAAAATGCAGAAAAATTAAGAAATGCCTATGTAAAAATAGACAGAAAAGATGCTATTAAACTTGAAGAAGGACAATATTTTATAGCTGATTTGCTTGGTTTAGATGTATTTTTAGACACAGGTGAAAAACTAGGTATTTTAGACGATATTTTTAATAATGGAAGTACAGATATATATGTTGTAAAAAATGAATTAGGCAAACAATTTTTATTGCCATACATAGATGAAGTTATAAAAAACATAGACTTGGAAAATGAAAAAATAACAGTACATATAATAGATGGATTAATTTAAAACTAAATGGAGGAAAAAATGAAATTTGATTGTTTAACACTTTTCCCAGAAATGTTTGAGGCATTAAACCAAAGCATTATAGGAAGAGCAAAAGAAAAAAATCTAATAGAAATAAATTTAATAAATATTAGAGATTTTTCAAAAGATAAACACAAAAAAGTAGATGATACTCCGTATGGTGGTGGAGCTGGAATGGTAATGAAAGCAGATGTAGTATATGATGCATATAAATCTATAAAAGATGAAAATGCAAAAGTAATATATATGTCGCCACAAGGAAAAACCTTAAATCAATCCAAAGTAGAAGAATTATCAAAACAAGAACATTTAATAATATTATGTGGACATTATGAGGGCATAGATCAAAGGGTAATTGATAAAATAGTTGATGAAGAAATTTCTATTGGAGATTATGTCTTAACAGGCGGAGAACTTCCAGCAATGGTTTTAATTGATGCAGTTTCAAGATATAATGAAGGAGTTTTATCCAAAGAATCAATAGAAGAAGAATCATTTTCAAACCGGATTATTAGAATATCCGCAGTTTACAAGACCTGAGGTTTTTGAAGGAGTAAAAGTTCCAGAGGTTTTACTTTCTGGAAACCACAAGAATATTGCTAAATGGAGAAATGAACAATCAATCCAAATTACACGTGAAAAAAGACCAGATTTATTAAAAAATGAAGTACCAAGCCAAAAATAGATGAATGGTACCGCTCATGAAGTAAACTATTGTCTAAGATTAAGCTTAGCGACAATAGAAATTTAAGGGAGGAATTTTAAAATGGATATAATAAAATCTATTGAACATGAACAATTAAAAGCAAAAATTCCAGATTTAAAAGTAGGAAATACAGTTAGAGTTCATGTTAGAATCAAAGAAGGAAACAAAGAAAGAATCCAAGTTTTCGAAGGAATTATAATAAAAGTTCAAGGTGCAGGAGTTAACAAAACATTCACAGTAAGAAAAATATCTTACGGTGTAGGTGTTGAAAAAACATTCTTAATTCACTCACCATTAGTTGAAAAAGTTGAAGTAGTAAGAGTAGGTAAAGCTAGACGTGCTAAATTATTCTATTTAAGAGATAGAGTAGGTAAAGCTGCTAAGACTAAAGAAGTTGCAGGAGCAAGAATTGAAAACAAAGAAATCATCATAAAAGGTGAAGAAGCTCAAGTAAACGAAGAAGTTGTAGAAGCTCCAGCAGAAGTAGCTGAAACAGTAGAAGCTCCAGTAGCAGAATCTACAGAAAATAAAGCTGAATAATAGGAGAATATTATGAGAATTAGATACAAAAAATGGGCAAGGCCAGAACTTGAAGCAAGTCCTTTTTATGTAGATAATCCTGAAGAAGAAAGAGGAAAGTGGAGGAAAT
Organism: uncultured Clostridium sp.; assembly: GCA_900553125.1. Lineage (GTDB taxonomy): Bacteria > Bacillota > Clostridia > TANB77 > CAG-508 > CAG-269. The sequence goes on from USCB01000007.1 coordinate 46,463, forward strand.
TATATAAAAATCCAACACTTCCTCTTTATTTAGAATTAGGATGTGGAAAAGGATATTTTATAGCAAATTTAGCAAGTCAGCATAAAGATATAAATTATATAGCAATTGATTTGGTAGATGCAATGCTAGGATTAGCAAAAAGAAATGTTGAACAAATATACAAAGAGAAAAATCAGGAAACAGATAACATATTTTTAACAAGATTTGATATAGAAAGAATAAATTTGATTTTATCTGAGGACGATAAAATTGATAGAATTTATATTAATTTTTGTAATCCATGGCCAAGAGGAAAACATCATAAAAAGAGGCTTACACATACAAGACAGCTTGAAAAATATAAGGAATTTTTAAGTAAAGGTGGAGAAATTTATTTTAAGACAGATGATGATAATTTGTTTTTAGATAGTTTGAATTATTTTGAAGAAACAGGTTTCGAGATTGTGAAAAAGACTTTTGATTTGCATGAAGAGGTTGATTTTTGGGAAAATATCGAAACTGAGCATGAGAAGATGTTTTCAGAACAGGGAATAAAGATTAAGGCTTTGGTTGCTAGGTTGAATTAAAATTAAACAATCAAGGCTTGATAAAAATTGCGTATTTCTAGATGACCTAGTTTTATATTTGTCAAATTTTGTCGAACGATTTTTAGGAAAATTAAGTAAAAACTATTGCAATTTAAAAAAATAATGTATATAATAATATTGTAATTCAAAGAGTTCACAAGTCGGAAATAAGAAAAAACAGGCACCATGCGATAATGCCTGTTTTTTGCTATTTTAATGAAAAACATCAAAAATAGCTTTAAGTACTTGAGCTATTTTCAAAATTATTTTTAAACAGTCTAAAATTTTATGTAGAAATTTTGCAATAACATTTGTACTTTTTTTCTTTTGCTTCATTTTCCTCAAAGAGTTCACCTCCTTTCATCGGAAATTATATAAATTATACAACAAAATAATCAAAAAAATTGTCGAAATCTGTCACAACAACTAAAAAAATAAAAATAGCCATAAATCAAAAACTCTTGCATATAAATAGAAAGAGGTGTTAAAAATGGCATATTCAGAAAGAGAACTACTTGCAAGAATAGTTCAATGTGAAGCAGGTCGGAGAAGGAGACAATGGAATGAAAGCAGTTGCAACTGTAATAATGAACAGAGTTAATGTATCAAGTGGAGAATATTCAAGAATATCGCAAGGGGGAAGTGTAAGAAACATAATATATCAACAGGGACAATTTGATTGTGCAAGAGAAACAATAGGTGGAAGGTATAACTCTCAAAATATATACAACATGACTCCAACAGATATACACTACCAAATAGCAGATTGGGCTCTATCTGGAAACAGATTAAACGAAATAGGAGAATGCCTATGGTATTTAAACCCTTTTAGACCAACATGTAATCAAACATTTCCGAGTAACGGTTCTGGAACATTGCATACAAGATTTGGTAACCACTGTTTTTATAGGCCAACATCTCTATATGATAATACATAAATAGAAAGGAGATTTTGAAAGCTATGTCAGAATTAGACCAAGAGCAAAGGCAAGAGAAAACAGAAGATAGAAATGTGAGTATAAATCAAAATTCGCCAGAGATACTTACAAATCCTATTTATACTCCTGCATTTTTAAGACAACAAATTGGAAGACTTATGAGAGTGGAGTTTTTAATAGGAACTAATAATATAACAGATAGAATTGGAATTTTGGAGGATGTTGGAGCAAGCTATATTTTGCTTCGTTCTTTTGAAAATGATAGTTTAGTTTATTGTGATATTTATGCAATTAAGTTTATTACAATTTCCACAACTGGAGTTTATGGCACTATGAATAATTTTCAGAATATGGGTGGAGCGATGAATAATGGTGGTCCAATGATGAGAGGACCGATGATGTATTAACATTTCGTATTGGGGACGGTTCTTTTCGCGAAAAGAACCGTCCCCAATACGAAAAATGATTTGCAAATAACAGCAAATAGTGTATAATAACTATATAAAAATAAAAAGGAGAAAAACAATGTCTTTTTCACAAGAAGTAAAAGAAGAACTAAGCAAATTAAACAACTTAGCAAATAAAGAGGAATTGAAATATGAATTTTTAGGTTATATATCAAGTGACAATACAATAATTGGGCATCAAGCTATCAAATATACAACTGAAAGTGATTATAATATAGATAGATTTGGAAAAATAATCAGAAATATAGGTTTTGAAGATTTTAAAATAAATGTTAATGGAAAGATTTTTTCAATAGAAATATATGAAAACTTTCAAGATATTTTAAGCAAAATACGGACTAGCTAATTTGAATACTGTAAACTTAGAAAATACTGAAAGAACAAATTTACAAGCATTTATGAGAGGGTTATTTATGGGAGCAGGTTCTATAAATAATCCAGAAAAAAAATATCACTTAGAATGCAAAACTAAAGAAATAAATAGTGCCAAAAGTATAGTAGACATTCTGAAATTAAATGACATAAATTTTAAACAAAGAGAAAATACTTTATATATAAAAGAAGGAGAAGAAATTTCCAAATTTTTAGCTTTTATTGGAGCTGCAAAGTCTGTTATGAAGTTTGAAGAAATAAGGGTTGAAAGACATATGAACAATAAAGTAAATAGGCTGGTAAACTGTGAAACAGCTAATTTGAACAAGGTTTTAAATGCATCTGTTGAGCAAATAAATGCAATAAAAAAATTGAAAGAAAATGGAATATTCGAAAAATTAGATGATGGATTAAAAGAAATTGCAAATTTAAGGCTAGAAAATCCAGATATTCCACTTGTGGAACTAGGAAAAAAATTATCTATTCCAATAGGAAAATCTGGCGTAAATTATAGGTTAAAAAAGATTGTGAAATTGGCTGAAGAGTAAAAAGGAGCAGAAAATAATGAAGAAAATGGGAGTATATATACATATACCTTTTTGTAAACAAAAGTGTTATTATTGTGATTTTATTTCATATTCAAATAAAGAAGATTATTTTGACAAATATATACAATCCTTAATTGAGGAAATGAATAATTTTTTTAATGACAATATTGTAGAAATTGCAACTATTTATATAGGCGGAGGGACTCCATCTCTTATAGATGCCAAATACATAGAAAAAGTTATATCTGTATTTCAAGAAAAAAATTTATTAAAAAATACAAAAGAAATAACAATAGAAGTAAATCCGGGAACAGTAAATGATGAAAAGCTTAAAATTTATAAAAAAATAGGTATAAATAGATTAAGTATAGGACTTCAAAGTACAGATAATAATATGTTAAAACAAATTGGAAGAATACATAGTTATGAGGAATTTTTAACTACATATAAATTAGCTAGAAGTGTTGGATTTGATAATATAAATGTAGATTTAATGATAGGACTTCCAAACCAAAAGGTTTCACATATAAAAAATTCTTTAGAAAAAATTGTTGAATTAAAGCCTGTAGAGCCAGAACATATTTCTGTATATTCACTAATAGTGGAAGATAATACACCGATTGAAAAAATGCTAAATACCGGTAAATTGAAACTTCCAGATGAAGAAATTGAAAGAAATATGTATTGGTATGTTAAAAATTTTCTTGAACTAAATGGATATAAACATTATGAAATATCTAATTTTGCCAAAAAAGGTTATGAGTCAAAACACAATTTAGATTGCTGGAACCAAAAGGAATATATAGGTTTTGGAGTTGCTGCTCATTCTTATATTGGTGATATTAGGTTTGGAAATACTGGTAGTATAGAAGAGTATGTAAAAAACTGTGAAAATGGTGAATTTACTAAAAATAGAATTATTGATGAAGTGGAAAATGATGTTTTTGGTAAAGAACAAGAGTTTATGCTTATTGGTCTTAGAAAAATTGATGGTGTTTCTATTCAAGATTTTAAAAATAAATTTGGAGAGAATCCAATTTTTGTTTTTAAAGATGAATTGAATAAGTTGGTGGATGATGATCTTATAGTGGTTGATCTTGATAAGATAAGATTAACCAATAGGGGATTGGATTTAGCCAATATAGTGTGGGAGGAATTTGTATAGTCATTGACAAATCCCCTAAAACGTTGTAAAATATTGATATTCAAAAAAGAGAAAAAAGAAAGGTGATATCAAAATGGCAAACGTAAAAGAATTAATGCAAGCAAGAAATGAAAAATTACAAAAAATAGAACAATATGGAATAAATCCACATCCAGAAAGATATGAAACAACACACGAAATAGGAGCAGCAAGACAATTAGAAGATGGAACAAAAGACATATCAATAGCAGGAAGAATAATGTCAAAAAGAAAAATGGGAAAAATAGCATTTTTAGACTTAAGTGATGTAACAGGACACATCCAACTAGTAATGAAAAGAGATGACTTCCCAGAAGGAGAGTACAAAAAATTCCATGAAATAACAGATATAGGAGATTTTGTAGGAGTAAAAGGAGAAATATTTACAACACAAGCAGGAGAAAAATCATTAGAAGTATATAGTTTCGAATTCTTAGGAAAATCATTAAGACCATTACCAGAAAAATACCATGGACTAGTAAATCAGGAAGCCATCTACAGAGAAAGACACTTAGACTTAATAATGAATGAAGAAACAAAAAAGAAATTCTTATTAAGGTCAAAATTCGTAAGACTATTAAGGGAATTCTTAGACAATCATGGATTTATAGAAGTAGAAACACCAGCACTTCAAAATACAGCATCAGGAGCAACTGCAAAACCATTTATAGCACACCACAATGCACTAGATAGAGATGTATATTTAAGAATATCACCAGAATTAACACTAAAAAAACTAATAATAGGTGGTTTTAACAATATATATGAAGTAGCAAGAGATTTCAGAAATGAAGGAATGGATGCAAACCATTTACAAGACTTTACAATGGTAGAAGGATATAGTGCATACTGGAACTATGAAGACAACATGAAATTTATGAAAGAAATGATAACATATATTTTAGAAAAATTATATGATGGAAACCTAAATATTCAAATAGGAGATAAAGTTATCGATTTTGGTGGAGAATGGAAAGTTGTTTCATTTAGAGAATTAATCTTAAAAGATTGTGGAATAGATATAGATAAATTTGAAACAGCAGAAAGTTTACTTGCCGAAATAAGAAATCAAAAAATAGAGTTAGATGCTGAAAACATTGAAAGTTTGGGTAGAGGAAACTTAATAGATCAACTTTACAAAAAAGTAAGTAGACCAAGCATAATTGAACCAACATTTTTAATAAAACACCCAATAGATTTATCACCACTTGCAAGAAGTAATGATGAAAATCCAAATTTAACAGATAGATTCCAATTAATAGTTAATGGACAAGAAATTATAAATGGATATTCAGAGCTTGTAGATGCAAGAGAGCAAGAAAGAAGATTAATAAAACAAAGTGAATTAAAAGCTCAAGGTGATGAAGAAGCAATGTCAATAGATAAAGAATATATTAGAGCTATGGAATATGGAATGCCACCAATTTCTGGTTGGGGATTAGGTGTAGATAGATTTTTACAATTCTTAACAAGTAGCCAAAATATTCGTGATGTTGTTTTATATCCTCTTATGAGACCTAGAGATTGGTCAAATGAAAATGATGATGAAGAATAATTTTGTCGAATTTTGTTGAACGATTTTTGGAAAAATTTAATAAAATCTATTGCAAATTTTTGGAATTATAGTATAATAAAATGACTTATACAATTTTGCTCACTGAATGAGGGAGATTGATGGTAATAAAATTACCAAAAATAGACATACTTAAGTGGAAAGAAGTATGTCTATTTTTTATTATTAATGAAAAAACATTAATAATCTTTTTTAACACTTTGGCAATTTCATAAATTATTTTTATATTGTTTAAAACTTTATGTAAAAATTTAGAAATGCTTTTGGCGTTTTTTCTCATGTGTTTCGACTTATACATTTTTGCCACCTCCTTTCACTTGGAGATAACAATATTATACAGTATAAAAAGTGTAAAATTTGTCGAAATTACTGAAAAAGAAAAATAAATATAAAAAAAGACATTTTTGGGCAAAAATGTCTTTTAAAAAATATTAAAATTCACAATTCTTAGGAGTTCTAGGGAAAGGAATAACATCACGAATATTTTGCATACCAGTTAAATACATCATAGCCCTTTCAAAACCTAAACCAAAACCAGAATGTTCAACACTACCATATTTTCTTAAATCCAAATACCACAAATATTCTTTTAAATCCATATTAAGTTCTTTCATTCTGTTTATCAATTTATCATAATCTTCTTCTCTTTGGCTACCACCAATAATTTCACCAATACCAGGAGCTAAAAGGTCAGCTGCTGCAACAGTTTTACCATCTGGATTTTGTTTCATATAAAATGCTTTAATGTCTTTTGGATAATCTGTTACAAAAACAGGTTTATTAAATATTTTTTCACATAAATATCTTTCATGTTCAGTTTGAAGGTCAATCCCCCAAGAAACTTTGAATTCAAATTCATCATTATGTTTTTCAAGTTCTTTAACTGCATCAGTATAAGATATTCTTGCAAAGTCAGATGTTACAACATTGTGAAGTCTTTCTAATAATGTATTATCAATGAATTTATTGAAAAATTCCATTTCTTCTGGGCAATGTTCTAAAACATAAGAGAAAATATATTTAATCATTTCTTCAGCTAAATCCATGTCATCAGATAAATCTGCAAAACTAATTTCTGGTTCAATCATCCAAAATTCTGCTGCATGTTTAACTGTATTTGAATTTTCTGCTCTAAAGGTAGGCCCAAAAGTATAAACATTTCTAAAAGCTGCACTATATGTTTCAACATCTAATTGACCACTAACAGTTAGGTGAGCAGGTTTTCCAAAGAAATCTTTAGAAAAATCAACTTGTCCATCTTCTGTTTTAGGAACATTTGCTAAATCAAATGAATTTACATTAAACATTTCTCCTGCACCTTCTGCGTCACTTGAAGTGATTAGGGGAGTGTGCACATATACAAATCCTCTTTCTTGAAAGAATTTATGAATTGCATATGATAAAACACTTCTTACTCTAAATACTGCATAAAATGTATTTGCACGAGGACGTAAATGTGAAATTGTTCTTAAATATTCAAATGTATGTTTCTTTTTTTGTAATGGGTAATCATTATCACAAACATTAAATATTTTTACACTTTTTGCTTGAATTTCAAAAGGTTGTTTTGAGTTTGGTGTTAATATAAGTTCTCCTGTTACTTTTATTGATGAACTTATTGTTAATTTTGATAGTTCTTTGAAGTTTGGTAGGTTGTCTGATATTACTATTTGTATATTTTTGAAAAATGAACCATCATTTAGTTCTATAAATCCGAAGTTTTTTGAGGCTCTTATTGTACGAACCCATCCTTCTAGTGTTATTTCTTTGTTTTCATATTCTTTTGTGTTTTTATATAGATTTTTTACTATTAATTTTTCCATAATATGCCTCCATTGTTTTATTATGGGATTATTATACAAAATTATTAGGAAAAATGCAAGAAAAAGCCACAAAGTTAATTGTGGCTTTGAAAGATTTGTATTTCGAGAAGTGAAGTCAAAGGTTTAATGTATTTAAGTGTGAACAATCAAAAGAAATCTTTTGAATTAATCTTTCATTGTCCCAAGAATCAATATATGATGCGAGAATTTTATTTTCTCCTATGATACCAAGAAATAAATCAAGAAGTTCATTGATGTGATTTAAATAAGTATCGTCAGGAAAGTCCTTGGGCGTTCTTTCTATCTCTCTTAGCCTACGTAGTATTCTTGGTACATGCCGTAATTCCATAGGTGGCAATTTTTTTATATTGGTTAGAAATGCATTAGAGTTACTGATTTGAAATATCTTTAAAATATCTTTAAGATAGTTCTCAGCAGTAGTATATTCATGATGTTCGTAAGAATAATTCGCTTCATTAAATAAAGCTCTATAGTTTAAAGGATTCATTTTTATAGCCTCTTTAAATTCAATGTCAGCTTGTACAACTTTATAATGGCTTTCATAAAGCAATCCTAAACGGTTTAGATGGGTACTTTTGCAAAATGGAATTTTACAGTAATTGAGAGAAGCTCTTTCATCCATAATACCAAGGGACTTATATTCATATGATTGCTCAGCTATTAGTGAAGACAAGTGATATACAGTATAAAAATTATAATTAGATTTTCTATATATTTCGTCTGTTTTTTTAATCATATTATAGCTATCAAATTCCATATATTTACCCAGAATTTTATCACATAACCAATTTATTTTATAGCAACAATATATAGTTGCATACTCTAAATGTTCCTGAGCAACTAAAAAGTCATTATAATTAATGTTTTCAGCATATTGATTTAATTCCTCAAGGACGTTTTTCCATTTTTTGTAATGCTCTAAGCCGTGTTCTTTCTTTTGGTTACGTGTATCTATTTTAACTATCAGAGGAGATTGTATGCATAAAACAGGCATCAAATTATACTTATAGTATACATTGATTAAAAATTTAATTACCTCAGGCATATCCACTGATGTTTCTACACCATCAAATTTGCCATCCTGAAAACCTATACTAATGCTATTGCGTGCAAGATGATTAAATCTGGATTTAAATTTTTCAGTCGTATCATTGATATAAATAATCATATCAAAATGATTTGAGCTTTTTTGAAAAATATCGTTAATATTATTATCTAATTCATTGTAGACATGAATATAATAAGAAAATCCAGTCCACTTAAAAAAAGATTCAATAAACATCCCAGCTGCATAGTCATCTATAGAATGAACTACTGCAATTTCCAATAAGTCCCTCATTTGTATTCACCTCGCTTTTCTTTAATTGTTATCTTTTTCCGAAATACAATTGTCTTCATACAAAAGACTCCTTTCTTTTTTATTTTTCCAAAATATAATTGGAAATTAAACTGTATTGTTTGTATGGAAAATTATATCATAAAAATAATTAATATGCAACAGAATATGTAAATAATTTCGCATTGGGGACGGTTCTTTTCGCGAAAAGAACCGTCCCCAATCAAAAATCACAAAATAATACAAATCAATCCGCCACTACCTTCATTCACAATTCTCTCCAAAGTTTCTTGAAGTTTAACTTGAGCTTCTTCAGGCATTTTAGCAAGTTTGGCTTGTAAGCCCTCATTAACAAGTTCATGTAAGCTCTTACCAAAAATATTAGAATTCCAAATCTTTTGAGGGTCACTTTCAAATCCAGAAAGAAGATAATTAACCAATTCTTCAGACTGTTTCTCAGAACCAACAATAGGAGAAACCTCAGTTTCAATATTAGCTTTAATGATATGAAGACTAGGAGCAGTAGCTTTTAACTTAACTCCAAACCTAGAGCCCTGTTTAACCATTTCAGGTTCTGCTAAAACAAGTTCATCAATTGAAGGAGTAACAATGCCATATCCTTTACGATTTACTTCATCTAAGGCTTCAGCAATTTTATCATATTTCTTTTTAGTAGAGGCAAGAGTATTTATTATAGCAAATAAATCAGCCTCATTAGTAATTGTAACACCAGTCATTTGAGTTAAAACCTGATAGAATAAATCATCTTTTAAGGTAATACTTACATTAATTCTTCCAGTTCCAAGTTCAATATTATCAATTTGAGTTTTGGTTATAATATTAGTTTGGTTTATTGAGTTGCTGCATGTAGATGCCTCTTTTAGTAATGATATATTGTCAAATGCACCTTTTACACTTTCAAATAACTCTTGTTTTAATGGATGAGAAAAATCCAATCCATTAATCCATTTAGGAAAAGAAAAATTAACTTGACTAACAGGAAACTCATATAATATTTTAGAAAAAATATTAGTAATATCTGAAATATTTAACTCAGCACAATTTATAGGAAGAACAGTTGAATTATATTTTTCACATAAATTTGCAGCCAAATTTTTAGTATCTGAATTTTCTGGATGTTCAGAATTAAGTAAAATAATAAAAGGTTTATTAATCGCTTTTAATTCAGAAACTACGCGTTCTTCTGCTGAAATGTAATCTTCTCTAGGTATTTCTGTGAAGCTTCCATCTGTTGTAATTAAAATACCAATTGTAGAATGCTCCTCAATAACTTTTTTAGTACCAATTTCAGCAGCTTGCTCAAATGGAATTTCCGTTTCAGACCAGGGAGTTTTGACCATCCTAGGTTTATCATCTTCAAGATATCCGATACTATTAGGTACTAGGTATCCTACACAATCAACTAAACGTGTTTTTAATTTTAAATTATTATCTATTGTAATTTCGATAGCCTCATTTGGAACAAATTTTGGCTCTGTCGTCATAATTGTTTTTCCACCTGCACTTTGAGGCAGTTCATCTTTGGCACGTTCCTTTTTGTAATCATTATTGATGTTAGGAATTACGAGTAAATCCATAAATTTTTTTATAAAAGTGGATTTTCCGAGTTCTAACAGGTCCTACAACTCCAACATATATGTCACCTTGAGTCCTTTTTGCAATATCTTGGTATAATCCGAGATTTTCCATGTTTTTACCTCCTATGTACAAAAAATAGTTGTACTTGCTTTTAGTAATTTATATGAAGTAGTTTTTGCTTTATGACAAGATTAAAATAGTTTTTTAATTGACTTATTTTACACAAGTATGCTATACTAAAAATGTTGTCAAAAGAATAACTTTAAATAAAGGGAAGGGATATAAATATGAAAATAATATATAATTCAGAAGAAAGAGAAATTGTGAAAAATGAAACTATAAAAGAGGTCTTTAAAGAAGAAATTGAAAAAAGTGAAATTCCAATTATTGGAGCGAAATTCAACAATGAATATCAAAGATTGGACTATTGTTTAGAAAATGACGGAACAGTAGCACTTGTTAATATTGCAACACAAGGTGGAATGAAAATATATAGAAGAACACTTATATATATAATGGCTAAAGCATTTAACAAATTATATAAAGATGCAAAAATAAGAGTTAATTATCAACTTGCATATTCAATGTTTTGTTCTATAGATAATATGGAAGTAACAACAGAAATTTTAACAAATGTAGAAAATGAAATGAGAATAATAATTGAACAAAATTTACCAATAATTCAAAAGAAAATGACAAGAGAAGAGGCAGAAGAACTTTACAAAAAAGAGGACTCATCAAGAGGAAGATTACAATTAGATTTAGAAAATAATGAAACGATCAACATGTACTATTGTGAAGATTATTATAACTATATATATGAAGATATAGCCATAAATACAGGAATTACAAAGGTTTTCGATTTAGTTCAATATGATGATGGATTTTTACTAAGATATCCAAGTAGTAGTAATCCAAATACATTACCACCATATGAAGAAACAAAAAAATTACATTGGGCTTTAGACGAATATAATGATATACACAAAATATTAGATGTAACAACAATTTACAAATTGAATAACATCATAAAAAATGGAAATATAAAAAATCTAATAATGCTAGAAGAAGCTTTACATGAAAAGAAAATAGCCCAAATAGCAGATAAAATCGCAGAAAGAAAAAATGTGAAAATGGTACTAATTGCTGGACCATCATCTTCAGGAAAGACAACATTTGCACAAAGACTAGGATTACAACTTAAAATAAATGGATTAAAACCAGTTACAATTTCAGTAGATAATTATTTTGTGGAAAGACCCCAAACTCCACGAGATGAAAGTGGAGAATATGATTTTGAAAACATAGAGGCAATAGACTTAGAATTATTTAATAACCATTTAACAGCATTGTTAAATGGAGAAACAATTGAATGTCCAGAATTTGATTTTTCTGTTGGAACAAAAAGATATAAAGGAAAAACAATGCATTTGGCAGAAGATGAAATTTTAGTTATAGAGGGAATACATTGTTTAAATGACAAACTAACATCTCAAATACCAAAAGAAAATAAATATAAAGTATATATTAGTGATTTAACAGTACTAAATATGGATAGGATAAATAGAATTTCTACAACAGATTCAAGATTGATAAGAAGAATTGTGAGAGATTATCAATTTAGGGGATATAGTGCAGAACATACTTTAGATTCATGGCCAAAAGTTAATAGAGGTGAAAGAAGAAATATATTCCCATATCAAGAAACGGCAGACAGTATTTTTAATACTTCTTTAATTTATGAAATTGCAGCTCTAAAAAACATTGCAATGCCATTATTACAAGCAATAACACCAGAAAAAAAAGAACATGCAGAAGCTATTAGATTAATTAATATATTAAAATATTTTGAGCCAATACCTTCAGAATATGTGCCAGCTAATTCTTTACTTAAAGAATTTCTTGGTGGAGGATATTTTGAGTATTAGGGATCACTAGGGTCGGTTCTTTTTTGTCCCATTTGAGCAAAATTATTTTGATAATTGAAAATGGGACCAAAAAGAACCGACCCCAATGGTCCCAAGAAGGGAATTGACGTTATGCAAAGAAATTTTACAGTAATAGACGAAGAATTTATATGTGAAAATTGTGGAAAAAAAGTACCCAAACTTGGATATTCATGTAGAAACCATTGTCCATATTGTTTACATTCTAAACATGTTGATATAAACCCAGGAGATAGACAAGAAAAATGTAAAGGAGATTTGGAGCCAATTGGGTTGGAAATTAGCAATAAAAAAGGATATGTTATTATATTTAAATGTAAAAAGTGTGGAGCTATAAGAAAAAATAAAGCAGCTGAAGATGATGATATGAATTTAATAATAAAACTTAGTAGTAAACATGAAATATAAGAAATAATTTACGCCATAGATGAAAAATAATACTTGTTTTGTTAAAAAAATATGGTATATTTTAATCCTAATAAAAAGGAGGGATTTCTAATGAAATTATATGTTATAAGACATGGTCAAACTGATTGGAATTTAGCACAAAGAACACAAGGAAAAACAGATATCGAATTAAATGAAACAGGTATAGAACAAGCCAGAAAAGCTAAGGAAGAGATAAATAAACACAATATAGATTTAATTTATTGTTCTCCTCTTAAGAGAGCTAAAAAAACAGCAGAGATAATAAACGAAGATAAAAAGTGTAATATTATATATGATGTAGCATTAGAAGAAAGAGGTTTCGGAGATTTTGAAGGAAAAAATAGAGATGAGATAGATGAGTTATCAGACGATTGGGAAAAAATCCATAATTATAAAATTAATTCAAACAAGAGAAATGTTGAACCAATAAAAGATGTATGTTGCAGGGTATGGAATTTATTAGATAATATGAAAAATGAAAATAAAGATATTTTAATTGTAACACATGCAGGAATTTGCAGAATAATAAATGCCTATTTTAATGGAATAGGGGAAGACGGAAAAGTTGTAAGTAGCAAAATGGAAAATGGTGAAATTAGAGAATTTGAATTTTAAGATTTAAGGCTTGTAAAACATATTTAATATTATGTTTACAAGCCTGATTTTTAAATTTCTCTTCTTAAATTACCATTAGTAAAATCTTTTCCCTCAAAACGTTTACCGTTTCTAATAGTTTCAATAATATTATTAATGTCATTGATATTTTCGTCTAAAATGTCAATTCTAACAAAGTCAGTATTAAAACTTTCAAAATTAATAGAAGTAGTCTTAGTATTATAAATTGTACTAATAGTTTGTAAATTATCTGGAATAACTCTAAATAAAAAGCCCATTCTATCTTTCAGAAAATATTTATTACTAGAAGTACAAAGTTTTTTACATTCATTATAACATTTATTTGATTTTCCAAGAACACAATAATTCATTGTCATAACAGGAATATTTCCATAAACAATTAACTCATTATTTTCGAAAGGATTATTACATAAATCTAAAATTCCACTTTCATCTAATTCAGGAGATATAGTTAAAGTTGAAAAATTTAAATCCTTTAGATATTTTGCTGAAGTTGTGTTATATAAATTTAGGGTATAATTTCCAACAAGCTCAAGATTATCTATATTTTGTGGAATAAGTTTAAGTTCTGCTAAATTTGAAATAACAATTCCATTTATATTAAATTTATTTATACTATTTTCTATAGTTTTTTTAGATAAATTTATTACACTTTCTCTAATAATTGTAGGCATGTATATATATAAATTAAAGTTTTCAGAAAAATATTTTATTTTATCAGAATATTTTTGACTTATAAAATATTTTAATGGTATGTATAACCTATCTACTTTATTTAGTTTGGAATAATCAAGGTCTAAATTATTTAATAATAGTGAAATTTTAGGAGAAATATGTTTAAGTTTTGGTTTTAAAGATAACAAATTTAAAGATTTTTCATCAACATTATTTTTAAAACTACTTATAATTTTTTCTCTAATCATATTTATTCCAGTACGTCTAATATCATTTAATATAGAAACTGGGATAAAAAGATTTTCATCTAAATCTATATCAAAATTTGTAAATTCAAATTCAGTATCTAATGTTTTACTAAATTTAGAAATTATCATATCCCTAGTTATACCTGCATTTTGGGCAGTTTCAGGAATATAGTTATAAACATAATTTATAATACAATTAAATTTGCTACAAGAGATTTTAACATGTACTTTCTTTCCACTTTTTATCTCTAATTTACAATCTAATTTATTTTTTATATTTTCTTTTGAATAACTATTTTTTGCCTCATCTGAAAGTAATTTATCAGAAATTTTATAAATTTTGTCACCAACATTTATATTACCCTTCATTCTACCAAAAGTGACTGTTTGATTAATTTTAGCATCTTTAATATTGTGATTTTTGCTAAGTAATTCAGAAATAGTATATTTTGTAGGTTCTTTTTCAAAACTAATAGAATCGCCAATAGATAAATCATTTTCAATAGTTGAAGATACAAGACCTTTATTTTTATTATATTTTGAAATTTTACCTAAATATAATCCCATATTATTTTGTTTTTCCTTAAATACCAAATTACGATTTGGCTTAGAATCTAAATGACCAGAAGAAAAACCACCTCTATTAAAAACCTGCATTAATTTTATTTTATCATCATTTTCTATTTCATATTTTTTAGTTTTATCTAAAGCTAAATCAATATATTTTCTATAAATTTTTGTAACAGTTGCAACATATTCAGGGCTTTTCATGCGACCTTCAATTTTGAAAGAGGTAACACCTGCATCAATTAAGAAAGGAATATATTCAAGACTGGACATATCGCGAGTACTTAAAAGATATCCTCTGTCTAATTTGGATATGTCATTATTAGATTCTTTTTCAATTAACTCATATGGAAGTCTACAAGTTTGAGCACATTTTCCACGATTTCCAGAACGTCCACCAATCATACTTGAAAATAAACATTGTCCTGAGTAT
Organism: uncultured Clostridium sp.; assembly: GCA_900553125.1. Lineage (GTDB taxonomy): Bacteria > Bacillota > Clostridia > TANB77 > CAG-508 > CAG-269. The sequence goes on from USCB01000007.1 coordinate 61,823, forward strand.
GAAATACAAAGAGCACCATGGATAAAAGTTTCTATTTCAATATCAGTATTTTTACAGATATAGTCTATTTCTTCCCTAGAAAGCTCCCTAGAAAGCACAACTCTTTTAAAACCAAGATTTTTTAAAATATTAACTCCCTCTAAATTATGAACAGTCATTTGAGTGCTTGCATGTATTGGTAAATCTGGAAATGTTTTTATAAGTTCATTTGCCAAGCCAAAATCTTGAACAATTATAGCATCAATTCCAAATTCATAAGCCTTTTTAGCTAAGTTAAAAGCATCCTCAAATTCATTTTCTTTTATTAAAGTATTTAGAGTTAGATTTGTTTTAACATTTCTAATTTTTGCATAATTTATAGCATCTTCTAAACTAGAGTCATCAAAGTTTGCAGCAAAAGCCCTTGCTCCAAATGACTTTGCACCAAAATATACAGCATCTGCTCCATTTTGTACAGCAGCTTTTAAACATTCAAAATCTCCAACCGGAGAAAGTAATTCTATCATTTTTTTCATTCCTTTTTTATTTTTATGTAGATATTATACCACATTTTTGTAACCAAAAACAACGTTATTTCATAATATAAAGTAAATTGTAAAGGAGGTTTTTAGTATGCCAGAAAATAGTGTAAATATGCAAGACAACAACAATCGTTGCTGTGGTGGTTGTGGATGCAATAATGGAGGTTTTTTAAATGGATTATTCTGTGGGAATGATAGTGAAATTTTATTTTTTATAATCATCTTTTTACTTTTATTTACTAATTTTGGATGCTGCGGATGCGGTAGAGGATAAACATAAAAATCCGAATTGTTAGGCTAGGCTTAATGGTTCGGTTTTTTGTTTCTTTTGGTGACGGAGAATTTTGGGTACTTTCTATTAAAATGTGATACTATACGAAAATATTACATGAATATTACAATATTATAACATTTATATTACATTATAACTTGCAATTGAAAATAGAAACAGGTTATGTTATATTAATTACAGGATGTAGTATACGTTTTTTATCGCATAAGATACGAGGGGGGAAATGAAATGTTAAAAAATAAGAGAACAGAAAGTTTGGGTATAACACTAATTGCTTTAGTGGTAAGTATAATTGTTTTATTGGTATTAGCAGGTGTGAATCTTAGTATGTTAACTGGGCAAAATGGAGTGTTAATAAGAGCAGTAGAGGCTAAAGAAAAAACACAGCAAGCAAATGAAAAAGAAAAAATTGGCATTGCATATGCAAATGTAAAAATAGGATATAATACAAATGATAATAAAGAACTAAAAGAAAATATTGAAAGTGAATTGCACAAATTATTAGGAGAAGAGGAAATAATTGTTACTAATTGTGGAAAAGGTGTTGATATATTAATAAAAGAAAAAAATTATTATTATACTATAGAAGAAGATGGGGCAATAACGGGACCTACTACAAAATATAATATTAGATATGCAGGTGATATAACTAAAAATGGAAAATATGATGGATCAAGTTTGGAAAATGCATATAGAATTGAGTGTATAGAAGACTTGATTGCATTCTCGAATATAACCAATAGAAAGGGATATATATATAAAGACAATGAATTAGTAGGTGTTAATCAAAGAGATTTATTTGAAGGTAAATATATAATTTTAGAAAGAGATTTGAATTTTAATTCAAAATATTCATATGAAAATTGGGAGAGAACAGATTTTGGCGATATTAATGGAAATAGTGAAGATGGAAATTTATTAATAAACGAAATGACAACAGGAACAGGTTTTCCAAGTATCGCCAATATAGTGTATGGATTTAAGGGAACATTTGAAGGGAAGGAACACTATTTATATAATTTATATCAAAGTAGAAATGGTAACATAGGATTTTTTTATAGAAATAATGGTAATATTGCTAATTTAAGTATATCTGGTAAAATATTGTGTTATTCGGAATCAACAGTAGGTGCATTTGCGGAAATTAATGACGGATATATATCAAATTGTTATAATTATGTAAATCTGTATAATTATGATGAAAAAGGTTCTGCCCGGAGGAATAATAGGTTGTTTAGCAAATGGAATTGTGGAAAAGTGTAGTAATTACGGTAATATAGAGGCTAGTGCATATACAGGAGGAATAGTTGGTTTAAGTAATGATGGAATTATTAGAAACTGTATTAATAGTGGTAATATAAATACAAATACACAAGGATTTAATAGAGGTTTAGGAGGAGGAATTTTAGGAGAAAATAGAGGATTTTGTTCAATATATAATTGTTATAATATTGGAGTGATTAAAGGCAAGGAAAAAACAGGTGGAATAATAGGATTTAACTTTGAGAGAAACATAACTATAAAAAATTGTATAAATTTTTTTGAACAGGAACTTTGTGGTGGAAAATATGTTGGAAATATATACGAATATAATTGTTTTTATATAAATCAAAGTGATAAATATACTAAACAATATATGATGTCAAAAAATTTTATAGAAGAATTAAATAATTATATAGAAGAAAATGCACAAGCTGAGGAGAAATGGTGCAAATGGGTACAAGGAAATAATGGATATCCAACATTAGATTTTAATACAGTTTGACTTTATCAAGCTGATTTTTTAGTACTTCAAAAATCTATCCTCAAAATTTCGAATGTTAAAATAAATAGCAGTTACATTATAATTTGCAATTGAAAGTGAATGCAAAATGTGTTATATTTTAATTACAGGATGTGGTATGTGTTTTTATTGCGTAAAATACGAAAGGATGAAATATATGATGAAAAATAGAGTTAGGGAAAATAGAGCTATAACGCTGATTGCACTTGTTGTAACAGTGATTGTTTTATTA
>USCB01000008.1 GCA_900553125.1 uncultured Clostridium sp.
AAAATTTAGTGCTAATAAATAAAATTTTTTAAGACATTTTCAAAAATGATTGACACTTTATTACAAGTAGAAAAGAAAAAGAACACTAGAATTTCTTTTTTTGTGTTCTTTTTTTTATTTCTATCATAGAATTTGCAAGGCCTTTACAATAAATAATATATTCCTTAATAGCCTTTTTATCATTTAATTGTTCTAATATATTTTTAAATTCTATTAGAAATTTATCTATTTCTATACTATTAGAATCATCTGTTACATTTTCAAGTAACAAATAGTCTAAAGAAAGGTCTAAAACTTTTACTATCTGTAACATAGTTGGTAAACTGGCAATTCTATTACCACTTTCTATATTGCTAATATAAGATGGAGTAACGTCAACAAGTTCCGCTAATTTTTCTTGTGATATATTTTTTTGTTGTCTTTTGGCTTTAATTTTTTTTCCAATAGATTGTAATTCCATAAAAACCTCCTAGCTAAATTTAAGTATATATATAGGAGATAACTTTGAGAATAAACTATTTGTTTTTACCATTTCTGTGTGAAATACGTTTAACTTAACGTATAGAAACAAAATAAAAAATGTTTGAAAAAATAAATTAATAGAAATATAAAATAAAAATAAAAATAAAACCAAAATAATAAAACTTAACATAAGTCTGTTGACCTACTTCTTCCCCCATTTTATTATATATTTTTTTGCAAAAAGTAAAGTGTATAAGTTTTTTGGTACCTTTCACTTACACACTTTCTCTCCATATTTCAAATATCACGCACTTGCTTTATTCTCATCCACAACAACCTCAGGTTCCTTGCCATTTTCAACAGTTTCCTTAGTTATTATGCACTTAGTAATCTTATCATTTGAAGGAATTTCAAACATAATATCAGTCATAATTCCCTCGATTATAGAACGAAGTCCTCTGGCTCCTGTTTTAAGTTCAATTGCTTTATTAACAATTGCTTCCAATGCATCATCTTTAAACTCAAGTTCAACACCATCAATTTCAAGCAATTTCTTATATTGCTTAACTAATGCATTCTTAGGCTCTACAACAATTTTCTTTAAAGCTTCTTTGTCAAGCTCTTTAAGAGTTGCAACAATTGGAAGTCTACCAATAAATTCTGGAATTAAACCAAATTTTAATAAATCCTGTGGTAACAATTCCTCAAATATTTTATATTTATCAATTTCTTTATTTGATTGAATTGCAGTTCCAAAACCTATTGTTTTCTTACCAGTTCTGTCTCTTATAATATTTTCCAGCCCCTCAAACGCTCCTCCACAAATAAATAATATGTTTGATGTATCTATTTGTATCATTTCTTGATGAGGATGTTTTCTTCCTCCTTGTGGTGGAACAGATGCAATTGTACCTTCAACAATTTTTAAAAGTGCTTGCTGAACTCCTTCTCCGCTTACATCTCTTGTTATTGATGGATTTTCTGATTTTCTTGTTATTTTATCTATTTCATCTATATAGATAATTCCTTTTTCTGCTCTTTCTATATCTCCATCTGCTGCTTGAATAAGTTTTAAAAGGATATTTTCAACATCTTCTCCAACATATCCAGCCTCTGTAAGTGTTGTAGCATCAGCGATTGCAAATGGTACATTTAAAATTCTAGCTAGTGTACTTGCTAAAAGTGTTTTTCCACAACCAGTAGGTCCAAGAAGTAAAATATTACTTTTTTGAATTTCAACTTCGTCTTGTTTGTTTTTATTTTTTTCTTCGTGGTTTATTCTTTTATAATGATTATATACCGCAACTGATAATATTTTCTTAGCCTCATTTTGCCCTATTACATAATCATCTAAAACCTTTTTTATCTCTTTAGGACTTGGAATTTTTGTTTCTTCATTTAATGTATATGCTTCTTCTTCGTCAAGAAATCCCTCTTCTTCTAATATAGAAGTACAAAGGCTTATACATTCGTCACAGATATATACGCCAGGTCCTGCAACTATTTTCTTTACTCCACTTTGTGGCTTTCCACAAAAAGAACAATATACATTTTTCATTGTTTCATCATTTTTTGCCATTACAAAACTCTCCCTTATTTTCTTTTATATAAAATTTCATCTATTAAACCGTACTCTAAAGCTTCTTCTGCTGTCATATAATTATCTCTTTCTGTATCTTTCATAACTTGTTCAATTGGTTTTCCTGTTCTGTCAGCTAAGATTTTTGTTAATCTTTCTCTTGTTTTAATCATTTGCTCTGCCTGAATTTTTATGTCTGTTGTTTGACCAGAAATTCCTCCGCCACCAATTAATGGTTGATGTATTAATATTTCTGCATTTGGCATTGCAAATCTTTTTCCTTTTTCTCCATTTGCTAATAATACTGCTCCAAAGCTTGCAGCTAATCCTAGGCAAAATGTTGATACAGGGCATTTAATGTAGTTCATTGTATCTACTATTGCTAATCCATCTGTTACACTTCCTCCAGGTGAATTTATATAGAAATATATTTCTTTATCTGGATCTTCTGATTCTAAGAATAGCATTTGAGCTATTACTAAGCTTGCTGTTGTGCTATTTACGTCTTCTCCTAAAAATATTATTCTGTCTTTTAATAATCTTGAAAAGATATCATAAGAACGTTCTCCCTTACTTGTTTGTTCTATTACGTAAGGTACTAAACTGTTTTTTTCTAACATGATTTTTTCCTCCTTGTTCTTTTGGGACCGGGTCTTTTGTGAACATGTTCTTTTGGGACCGGGTCTTTTTGGTACATTGTTCTTTTGGGACCGGGTCTTTCGTGAACATGTTCTTTTGGGACCGGGTCTTTTATGAACAATTTTGATAAAAAAAGGGAATGAATAAAAAATCTCTTTTTTAAACCTCCCCCTACTTTTACTTAATATTATTCTGATTTTTTTGTTGTTTTCTTTGTTTCAGTATTTTTTGTTGCTTTTTCAGTTTTTTCTTCTTTTGTTTCTTCTTTATCAGCTTTTTTTGTTGCTGTTTTTTTAGTAGCTTTCTTTTCCTTGCTATTTGCAACTAAGAATTCCATAGCCTTTTCATTTTCAATTCCTTGTTTTATATAATTCTTGATGTTCTCATTTTCTTCTAATTCTTTAGCTTCTTTTCCATAGTTTTTAGCCATTTCTTCAATTTTAGCTTTGATTTCGTCATCTGATGCCTCTATTTTTTCAGCTTTGATAACTGCCTCTAATGCTAATCTTGATTTTATAGCATCTATTGCTTGAGGTTCATAATTTTTTCTGAATTCTTCTTCAGTTTGGTTCATCATTTTTAAGTATTGTTCCATTTTTAGACCTTGATATGACATTCTTTGTTCCATATCTCTCATCATGTTATCTATTTCCATTTCTACCATTCCTGATGGAATTTCTACTTTCATGTCTTCTACAACTGCTTTTACTGCCGCATCTTCTTTTTCATATTTTTCTCTGTCTTTGTTTTGTTTTTCTTGTTTTTCTTTGATGCTATTTTTTAGCTCTTCTAATGTATCGAATTCACTTACGTCTTTTGCGAATTCGTCATCTAATTCTGGTAATTCTTTTTTCTTTAATTCATGTAGTTTTACTTTGAATGTTGCAGGTTTTCCAGCTAGTTCTTTAGAGAAGTATTCTTTTGGGAATGTTACATTTACGTCTTTTTCTTCGTCTATGTTCATTCCTACTACTTGGTCTTCGAATCCTTCTATAAATGAATGACTTCCTAATACTAGGTCATAGTTTTCTGCTTTTCCACCTTCAAATTGTTTTCCATCTACATATCCATCAAAGTCGATTGTTGCTGTGTCTCCATTCTCAGCTGCTCTATCATCAACTGTAACTAGTCTTGCATTTTGTTCTTGCATTGATTTTAATTCGTTTTCGATGTCTTCTTTCTTTACATTATACTCTATTTTTTCAATTTCTATACCTTTATATTTTCCGAGTTCTACTTCTGGCTTTGTTTGTACTGTTGCTGTGAATTTTAAGTCTTGTCCTTTTTCCATTGTTATTATATCTATTTCTGGTCTTGAAACTGCTTCTATGTTGTTGTCTTTTAGAGCTTTATCATATTCCTCAGGAACTAGGTTATTAAATGCATCTTCATAGAATATTTCTTTTCCATAATATCTTTCTACTATGTTTTGTGGTGCTTTTCCTTTTCTGAATCCTGGAATATTGAAGTATTTTGCACTTTGGAAATATACTTTTTTTATGGCATTTTCAAATTTTTCTGCCTCTATTGTAATTTCTAATTTTACTTCATTTGCGTTTTGTGTTTTTTCTACTTTACACTCCATTTAAAATCTTCCTTTCTATTTATGTCTTTTTTCTAAAATTCCCTACGCGAAATTCATATACTTTCCCATTATATCACATTTTTAATAAATTGCAACAAATTTTTAAGATTTTTTTTAAAATGTCTTGTATTTTATTTTATTTTGTGTTAAACTAGATAAAGTCGATTGACTTGTGTGCGAATAAAAAGCACATAATAAAATGGATTTATCGTTGTTACATAGATAGAAATAAGTCAATTTAAGGAGGTGCAAAGGAAATGGCAGTTTGTGCAATTTGTCAAAAAAAACCAATTTCTGGAAATAAAATTAGTATCGCACGTTCACACGTAAGTAGAAGAGCTCCACGTACATGGAAACCTAACTTAAGAAGTGTTAAGGCTGAAATCAATGGTGAAGTTAAAAGAGTTTGTGTTTGTGCTAAGTGTTTAAGAAATGGAAAAGTTAAAAGAGTATAATAAAAAAACACCGGTAAAGCCGGTGTTTTTTTATGTTGGTCAATAATTCGATAAAATAGCAATAAATAATATTGCTATTTTTCTTTTAAAGGTTTTTTGGTGCCAAACAAACCGTTTGACACCCTTGTAGAGATTTATTTCATATTTCCATATACATTTACCATATTATTTGGCAAACGCTCTGGATTATTTTTCAAGATATGCTTAAAAATCAAATAATATATTTTATCTGACTTTGAAGACATATTCTCTCCAAACATTTTCACACGTTTAAGTGCTGCCATCATCTTATTTGCCTCCAAGGCTCTGACTTTTGCCTTTTTACTGCAACAAATAATGACCTGAAGGTCTGATGAAAATCCTATTTTTTCTAATACCTCCTTTGCAGGTACCTTGCCATAATAGTATTTTTCAAGTACTTCTTCAGCATCAGCATCTAAAACTGACATAAAGCCCTCGAAATCAATATCATCTTCCTTATCAACATACCCCATATTGAGTATGAATTCCTTTGAGGTCTCTGCAATTGAAACTTCTTCCTCAAGTAAACCTTCCATCCCATATTCAGAAATTGTCTTGTTCTCCTCTCCAAATCTGAATTCCGGATGATTGCAAAGCCATTTATATACTTCAACATGCATTTGAAGTTCTTCCTGACTTGTAACATATAATTTTCGGTCCTGATTTTCTTTCGAAACAATCTCATAGCATTTATAGCTTCTCCTCTTGAACTTGCTGTAAGGATCTGTTCCTACCTTAAAAAATGAATTTAATGTTCCAATTCCTCCAGCCTTATATGCAAGAACTGCCTCTTGTAATAAATCCGCTCTTGTAACTTTCATTCCGGACTTTGTGAAAAAGTAATACATTCCTGAAACCCATAAAGTCGGGAACAGCTTTCTTTTCACATCTTCCCTTATAGAACTTGCCTTGAGACTTGCACATTCATTTTTTTCAAATTCTGCAAAGGCAATAAATTGGTTTCTTACATGTTCTGGATACATATTCACAAAACTCTGAAACATTTCCAGAATAAACTCTCCATCCTGTGCACCTAAGAATTCTTCTGCCTTCTCAAATATCAACATAACTTCAGGTGTGAGAATTGCCGCTCTTTCAAACAGCAAGCTCTTCTTAACATTAATAGTTTTGTTGGCATGATTGATATCATCCCAAAAGAATCCTTGATCCCGCAAAACAAACGCCCACATTCTGAACCATTTCATCCTCTGGAGAGCATCCATATCTTCCGGTGCATCCAGTTTTGGGGCAATTTTTTCTGCCATATCATGGAATGCTTTAGAATACTGGTAGCAATTTTCTACTGTGCGGTATTTGTTCCAAAAATTATTTGTAAATGCTGCCAGCTTTTTTTGCTGCTTATCTGGAAGTGGATTATGAAAATCATAATATCTTCTAGCTTTCGCTAATCCCTTCTGATTGTCCTTTTCAACAACATTTTCCAGAAAATCTTTCACCATCCGTACAGAAATTTGATGAGTATAGTCATTTGGAGCTAAACCCATATAAATCAATGCAAGCTGCTGCACTTCATATGGATCCATCCCTTCATAATCAACTACCCGATCTAATAAATGTTCCAATGTTTCATTTTTAGGGTCTTTTTCAAACTTTGCTTTTGCCTCCTTTGCCTTTTGAATTGATTCTTCTAACATTTGATTGAATTTTTTTTCCATTTCTTTGTTCTCCTTTTCTTTTGTTATTGGAAATCTCTACAATACTGACTTTACCACGCCAGTATTTTACCACATTATGTAAAAGATGTCAAAATTTGTCTATACATCTTTTTCCAATTTTTCTCTAACAATAATTCTAATTGGTGTTCCTTGCAAACCAAACTCTTTTCTTATTTGATTTACCAAATACCTTTCATAAGAAAAATGGAATAAATCCTTTGAATTTACAAATATAACAAATGTTGGTGGCTTTGTTGAAGCTTGTGTACCATAGAAAATTTTAAGTTTCTTACCTTTATCTGATGGTGGTTGAACAATTGCAATTGCCTCATTTATAACTTGATTTAATTGACTTGTTGTAACTCTTTTAGCATTTTGCTTAGCTACTTCATTTATCATTCCAAATAATTTATCCACCCTTTGTCCAGTTTTGGCAGAAATAAACATTACAGGTGCATATGATAAATATGACAATTTCTCATATATTGCTTTTCTATATTTTTCCAATGTTCCAGTATCTTTTTCATATTCATCCCATTTATTTACAACAATTATTATACCTTTTCCAGCCTCATGTGCCTCTCCTGCAATTTTGGCATCTTGTTCTGTTACACCTTCATTTGCATCTATTAGCATTAAACACACATCTGCTCTTTCTATTGCAAATAAAGACCTTAGCACACTATATTTTTCAATTTTTTCTGTAACCTTACTTTTTCTTCTAATTCCTGCTGTATCAATAAATGTATATTTTCCATGTTCATTTTCAAAATAAGAATCTATAGCATCACGAGTTGTACCTGCAATATCGCTTACTATATTTCTATTTTCACCTAAGATTTTATTTATTAACGATGATTTTCCAACATTAGGCTTTCCTATTACAGCAACTTTTACTCTTTCATCATCTTCATTCCCATCAATTTCTTTTGGAAGATTATCATAAACTTTATCCAAAACATCTCCAATTCCTTGTGCATTACTTGCAGATACTGGCATTGGATCTCCTATTCCTAAATTGTAAAATTCATATATGTCTGGTTGGAATTTTTGAAAACTATCAGCTTTATTACAAACTAATATTATTGGCTTTTTAGATTTTTTAAGCATTAAAGCAATTTCTTCATCTGCGCTTGTTACACCTTGACGCACATCTGTCACAAATATTATTACATCTGCTATATCTATTGCAATATTTGCTTGAAGTCGCATTTGAGTCAATATTACATCATTCTTTTCAGGTTCAATTCCTCCTGTATCTATTAATGTAAAACTTCTTCCTCTCCAATTACTTTCTCCATATATTCTATCTCTTGTAACTCCTGGAGTATCTTCTACTATTGATATCCTACTTCCAACTATATAATTAAAAAATGTTGACTTTCCAACATTTGGTCTTCCTATTATCGCAACTACTGGTTTTGACATTTATTTCACCTCTTCTTTTTTAGATTTTTCTATTTTACTACATTTTTACCATTTTGGCAAGCTTTACATAACATTTTGTATTGGGGACGGTTCTTTTTGCGAAAAGAACCGTCCCCAATCAGAAATGTTTTATTTTCTCACCCAAACAGAACAACTTCTTCCCTTAACCTTAAAAACTCCGCATCCATCACTATCAATAGTAACAACATCAGAGCAGTTATCCAAACAATCAATAAATTTCTCGCCAGAAAAACTTGTTCCAACATACATTCTCTTTTCAGCATCAAAAGAATTTGAACCAATTACAGCTAAACCAGAATCTAAATGTCTGTTATCACCTTCACGAGTCCAGCCAATAATATTTCTATGGTCAAAATAATCGTGTTGCCTTCCATATGCTTTTAATTTTCTTAATGCTATAAGAGTTTTTATCATTGGTACAGGTTCAACATTTGAATGTGGAATTCCGTACAAATCTCCATAAAATATGCATGGATATCCATCTTTTCTGAGTAAAATTGTTGCATATGCTAATTGTTTCATCCAAGGTTCTACAAAACTTTGTAAAGCTTGTCCGTGGCTGTGTATCGTGATTATCGACAAATGTTACAGCTTTTGCTGGGTTCTCATTTACTAATGTTTTTTCTAAAAGTTTTGACATATCAAAATCAGGGTTTACTGATGCATTATAGAAATTATTATGTAAAGGTACATCAAACAAAGACATTATTCCTTCAACTTCTGTCAAATATTTATGAAGTTTCTCTACATCAGTCGACCAGTATTCTCCAACTGTAAATAATTCTTTTTGAGTTTGTTCTCTCAAATATGTAAGCCATTCTTTGTAAAATCCAGAATTGATATGTTTTACAGCATCTAATCTAAATCCATCTACTCTTGTTAATTTTTGATACCATAAGCCCCATCTTTTACATTCTTCTACTACATCTCTATTAGAAAAATCTAAATCAGCTCCCATTAAGTAATCAAAATTTGCAAATTCATTGTCAACTCCTTGTTGCCATTTCTTATCTTTAAATTTAAAAATAGCCTGTTCTCCTGTTGCACTGTTTATATCTATACCTGTAAAATGTGTCCAATTCCATTCGAAATCAGAATATTGATGATGTCTTGCTGGAAATGTGTAACGTGTTGCTGCTTTTATTTTTTCGATATCTCCTTCTTTGTTGTGGTCGCCCCATTCACACTTATTTGCCAATATGTCTTGTTCTTTATCAGCTCCCATTTTATGGTTTAGTACAATATCTGCATAAACATTTATTCCATTTTGTTTTAAGCTTTCTATTGCCCTTAGATATTCATCTTTTGTACCATATTTTGTAGGTATTGAACCTTTTTGGTCAAATTCTCCCAAATCATATACATCATATACTCCATATCCAACTTCATTTTTTCCATTGATTCCTTTGTATGCCGGTGGTAGCCATACTGATGTAATTCCAAGTGATGATATACTTTCAGCATCTTCTCTTATCTTATTCCATAATCCTTCTGGTAAATCTAAATACCATTCGAAATATTGCAATATTGTTCCATTTATTTGTTTCATTTGTTTTCCTCTTCTTTCTTTTCCTAAATGGGGATTGGAGTCAAAAAGAACCGACCCCAATAGTTCCAATTAATATTCATCTAAAAAGTTTATTATTTTACCATATTTTTTATATGATAAAATTGTTTCAAGATTTACATTTTGCGTACTATTAAAAATATTTATATCTGAGTTTTTATATTTTTCTTTTAACATTTTTATCAATTCCTTTGTTTCTGCCCTTTTTGAAGTTTTTCCATTCTCTAATTTTCTTTTTTCTTGTCTTTCAGTTATTTTACATGCACATTTTATAAATTCTAAGTTGTTATAATTTGCCCAACTTATTATATCTTCTTCTCTTACTAGATAAAGTGGTCTAATTAACTCCATCCCTGGATGTGATGTGCTTTTTAATTTTGGCATCATTGTTTGCATTTTGCCACTAAATAACATTCCCATTAAAACAGTTTCTATTACATCATCAAAATGGTGCCCAAGTGCTATTTTGTTACATCTTAACTCTTGTGCTTTTTTATATAAATATCCTCTTCTCATTCTTGCACATAGATAACATTCATGATCATTCATCTTTTCTACTCTTGAAAAAATATCTGTTTCAAACATCGTTATAGGTATATTTAATATTTTAGCATTTTGTATTATTTTGTTTTTGTTTGTTTCATTATATCCAGGATTCATTACTATAAATTCAATATCAAAATTATTTTTACCATGTTTTTTTAATTCCTGAAAACATTTTGCAAGTAACATTGAATCTTTTCCACCTGATATACAAATTCCTATTTTATCCCCATCTTGTATCATATTGTATTCATTTATTGCCTTTACGTATTTTGCCCATATTTGTTTTCTATATGTAGTTATTATTGTTCTTTCAATTTTTTCATATTCTTCCATTTTTTCATTCCTTTTTATAATAATCAAAATGCCAGTATATAAAAATTATATACTGGCATTTTTTTGACTATCTTCTTGTTATTTTTACAAAGGCGACCTTCATCCCCCAGCAAATAACACGAAAATTATCAGACAGTTTCACTACCTTCTGTACCTTTGGTACTGTGTACCAGATAGTCCGACCATAGTCGTTAACTACCCAAAATTGGTACTGATCACCTTTTTCAGGTGCCACCGTTGAGGTTCCTATATAGTAATATTTTTTTTTCATGTTCCTTTCCTCCTGTCCTGTCATATGCAAATTAACATTATCTTTTATTATTATACCACATTTACATTATGTTGACAATACCTTTTTTCATCATAATTTTCAATAACTCTAAAGAATATACTATCCAAATGAACCTTAAGGAATTCTACCATATATCCAGCTACAATTTTTATATATTTAATTTTGCCATTTAAAAAATTATTTTTTATTATATTAATCACCTAAACAAATTCCAATATCTCTTGCAGTTTTTATCAAATCATCATCTAATTTAACTGTTTTCATATTACTATCTTCTGTTCCACCTTCAACAGCACCAATTACTTTATTATCTCCTACTACATCTTCTAATGATACATAATCTAGTTTTCCATCCTTTAAAACTGTCAAAACATTAAATTTGCCTTCTAAAGCTAATTCCATAGCTTTTGCACCATATTTTGTAGATAATATTCTATCTGTTGATGTTGGTGTTCCTCCTCTTTGCATATAGCCAAGTGTTGTATTTCTTGCAATTAACCCTGTACGTTTTTCAAGTTCTTGTGCAACTAGGTCACCTGCTCCTCCTAATTGAATATTTATAACTCCTTTTCCACCTTCACGTGTATTTTTTACTGATATACTTCCTCCTTTTGGAAATGCTCCTTCTGATACTACAACTACACTAAAGTTTTTTCCTGCTTTTTGTCTTGCTTTAATTTTTTCTACAACTTTATCTATATCATATGGAATTTCTGGAAGTAATGCTACATCTGCTCCTCCCGCAATTGCAGCTTCTAAAGTTATCCATCCTGCATATCTTCCCATAACTTCTAGAACCATTATTCTATTATGTGTTTCAGCTGTTGTGTGAAGTCTATCTAACGCCTCTGTTGCAACAGATACAGCTGTATTAAATCCAAATGTAACATCTGTACATGCAACATCATTATCTATTGTTTTTGGAACTCCTATAACATTTATTCCTCTTAATGAAAAATCTCTTGCTGATTTTTGTGTACTATCTCCACCTAGTGTAAATAAACAATCTATTCCGTCATTTTTTAAATTTTGTACACATGTTTCTGATAAATCTTTATATACAACTTCACCATTTTCTAAAACTTTATAGTTAAAAACATTTGAATTTAATGATGAACCTATTATTGCTCCACCTTTATGTAGTATTCCAGATGTAATTGGTTGATGGTCTAATCTTACATAATTATTGTTTAATAGACCATTAAATCCATCTAAAAATCCATAACATTCTACCTCATTTTTTTCTGCTGTTCTTGTTATTGCACGAATTACAGCATTTAACCCTGGAGCATCTCCACCATTAATTAATATTCCTACTTTTTTTAACATTTTTATCCTTCCTTTCCTCTAACACATAATATTTGTGTATATTTAATTTGTATAATAACCTTTATCGGTTACATTTTTAATGGTTCCATACCTTTCTTTATCTTTGATTGCAAATTTATGTCCTACGTTCTCAGGCGGATGACCATCTAAAACAAATCCAATATTTGTTTCTTTTTTCCATTTTTCTATTGTTTCTTTTAGACTTTTTATTACATTTATTATAAATTTGTCTTTTTGTTCAATTGTTTCCTTGTTTTTTATTAATTCTGCCATTTCATTTGTTCCTATATAACCTAATGATAAACTTGAATATTTGCTATATAGTAATTTGTCAATTTTTTCTTGTGGTTTTAATCTTGAAATTCCTCCATTTTGCCAAATAATAGGGCTTATATCTGAAGGGGTTCCAAGTAATTGATAATGTCTACACATTAAAGCCTCTTTGCATAATTCCATTTTTTCGTCAAGGATTTTATAAAATTTTTCCTCATCTTCATCTGCAATTATAGCTATTTGTGGCAAATTTATAGTTACTATTCCTTGATTGAATTTTCCCGCAAATTTATATTTTTCTTCACTTATTTCTTCTGGCATTTGATTTATTAGTTCTTCTTTAATTTTTAGATTTTCCTTTAGATATTCTTTTTCCTGGTTTAAATCTAAATATAAGATTACATCTGGTTCTCTTCCTCCAGTTGTTAAGAGTGTTTTTAACTGATATTTGATAGTTTGTACACCATCTTTTAATTGATTTTTTTCAAATGTTTTTAATAGTTCTTCTATTATATTATTATCAATTTTTTCTTCAAATTCTTTTTTATAATTTTCTTTAGCTTTTCTTAGAAATTTCCCTAAACAACTTAAATCTATATACTGCTTTCCATATATATTACTTCCAACATGTGCAATTATTTGAGTTAAAATATTACATGCACGCTCAAATGTTTTTGGCTCTTCTATTTTTATCCCATTTATTGTTGTACCATTATATAACATATCTTTTAAATTTGTTACACAATAATTAATAATTGGTTCGATAAAATAATCTGAATTATGAAAATATAAAATTCCTTCTTCATTTGCTTTGGATATTTTTTCCGGTAATAACAGCCTTTTGGTTAAATCTTTTGAAACTTCTCCTGCTATATAATCTCTTTGCGATGATGCTTTTATTGTATTTTTTTTATTTGTTTCATCTGTTCTATTTTGATTTCTTATTAGTCCTAGTATTGTTTCATCTGTTGTATTGCTCTTTCTTACTAGTGCTCTTGTGTACCTATATACTATATATTTTTTGGCAAGTTCATATTTTCCTATTTCCATTAGCTTTTGTTCAATTATGTCTTGCATGTCTTCAACTAAAATTCTTTTTTTGTCTATTTTTTCTATATAATTTGTTATGATTTTTATATCTTCTTTGCTTGCTTTTTCTTTTTCATCTAATACTTCATTATTGGCTTTTTCGATTGCAATTGATATTTTATTTCTATCATAATCTACTACTCTTCCATCTCTTTTTATTACTTTCAATTTTAGCCTCCTTTGATATTTATATGGCTATTTTTATTCTTTGGAATATATTTTAGTACCCACACAGTATATCATATCAAACAAAAAATTACTATATTTATTTAAAATTATTTTTATTTTATTTTCTGTTGCAATTGCAACAATTTTATGGTATATTTCTACTTAAAGGTGATTAACAATGATAACAGATTTTGATGCTTCAAATTTTTTTGAAGATTTTAATAATAATTGTAATAAAGTTTCAAAACGTTCATTCAAAAAAGGAGCAGTAATTACTACATATATAGAAAAAAGAAATCAAATGTGTATTATGCTCAATCGGTACAGCTAATTTGATTAGATATGATTTTAATGGCAATAAAACTATAATTTTTCAATTTACAAAAGGTGATATTTTTGGAGAAGTTTTATACCCTACAAATACCAATAACGAACTGTTTGTAGAGGCTAAAGAAAATTGTGAAATCTTAAGTTTTATTTATGATAATATTATGAAGGAATGTAATTCTAAATGTAAATTTCATAAGGAATTGGAAAAAAATTTACCAATATTAATAATGAATAACACGATAAAGTTAAATACTAGAATTGAACTTTTAACAAAAAAAAATATTAGAGATAAATTACTTACATATTTTAATTTGTTATCTACTAGAAAACTTAGTAAAACTTTTACCTTACCTTTTTCTTTGACTGATTTAGCAGATTTTCTTAGTGTTGATAGAAGTGCTATGATGAGAGAACTGTCGCATTTAAAAGAAGAAGGTTTTATTGAGAAAAAAGGCAATATTTTTACTATTCTTAGTTCTTAAATTTAAATTAGGGACGGTTCCTTTTAAAAAAAGGAACCGTATCAATTTTGAAATTATTTATTATATTTTTAAAACTCCACCAATTGTTTTGCTTTCACTAGCATCTGGTAACATTTGGCTACCACCAGTAATAACAACTATATCTCCGCTTTCTAGAATTTCTTTATTTTCTAATTTTTCAATTCCAGCTTCTAGAGTTTTTTCAATTGTTTCACCTTTTTCAACTAATATTGGTGTTACATTCCAAGCTAAAGCTAATTGACGGAATGTTCTTTTATTGTCTGTTATAGCTAAGATTGGGCATCCTGCTCCTAATCCAGCTAATCTTCTTGCAGTATTTCCTGTATTTGTATAGCAAACTATTGCATCTGCATTCATAACTTTTGCTGATACACATGCTGAATATGCAACTTTTTCTTCATAGTTTAATAATTCGATGTCTTTGTTCTCATCAAATCTCTTCCAATAATTGATTTCTGGCTCTACTCTGTTTGCTATTTTTACCATTGTTTCAACACATTCAACTGGGTAATCACCTTGAGCACATTCTCCAGATAACATTATAGCACTTGTTCTATCAAATATAGCATTTGCTACGTCTGATGCTTCTGCTCTTGTTGGTAATGGTTGATGTGTCATTGATTCTAACATTTGTGTAGCTGTTATTGCTGGTTTGTATAATTTGTTAGATGTTTTGATTATTCTCTTTTGAACTACTGGTGGTTCTGTAAAGTCTGTTTCTGTAGCCATATCTCCACGAGCTATCATTTGTCCGTCAGCTTCGTTTAAGATATCGTCTATGTTTGACAATCCTTCTACGTTTTCTATTTTTGTGATGATTTGGATATCTTTTCCACCATTTTCATCTAATATTTTTCTTACATTTCTTATATCTTCTAGGTTTCTTGCAAATGAAATTGCTACGAAATCATAGTCATGTGCACATGCTGTTTTTAAGTCTTCTATATCTTTTTCAGCAAGTCCTGGTAGCCTGATTATTGTTCCAGGTAAGTTCATTGTTTTTCTGCTTCCTAGTCCATTTCCATGAACTACTGTTGTAACTATATCTTTTCCAACAACTTCGTCAACTTTTAATTCTATTGCTCCATCATCTATTAAGATTTTTGTTCCTGGTACAACGTCTTTATATAATTCTTTATATGTTACAGAAACTTTTTCTTCGTTTCCTTCTATATCTTCATTTACTAAAGTAAATTTTTGTCCATCTTTTAATTGAATTTTTTGATTTTTTCCTGTGTATAACATTCCAGTTCTTATTTCTGGACCTTTCATATCTAGTAACATTGGGATTGGTAATTCTTTTTCTTCTCTTATTTTCATTATTGTTTCAGATTTTTCTGATTGTTCATCCCAACTTCCGTGTGAATAGTTTATTCTGCATACATTTAATCCTGCATCGAATAATTCTTCTAATTTGTTTTCACTTGCTGGTCCTATTGTTCCAACTATTTTTGTTTTTCTTAAAGCTTTCATTTCTTTAAAATTCCTCCTTCTAAAATTACAACTTCGCCTATTATAACACATATTGTGTTGATTATTCAATAGTTTTTTTAAATTTTTCATAGCTTATTTTTTATGTAAATTAGTATTTTAAATCATATATAATATAAATTTTGTTTTAATGATTAATTTTTACAATTTTTGTAACTTTATTTGTGTTATCATCTATTTCAAATAATACACTATTAAACATAGCCTCTCCTGTTGCTATTTTGTATCTTTCTGGAAGTGATGTTGTAAATCTTTTAAGTGCCGCATCTTTATCCATTCCAATTACTCCATTTTTTGGACCTGTCATTCCAATATCTGTAATAAATGCTGTTCCTTTTTCCAAAATCTGTTCATCTGCTGTTTGAGTATGTGTATGTGTTCCAAAAATTGCTGTTATTTCACCATCCAAATAATATGCCATTGCTTTTTTCTCTGCCGTTGCCTCTGCATGAAAATCAAACATTATAATGTCCACTTCTGGTTTTATTTTTTGAATAATTTCCCTAACAACCTCAAAAGGATTGTCAAGCATTATGCTTATTTCAGCCCTTCCAAGTGCATTTATAACTGCTATTTTTTTATCTTTACATTTGTATATATTATAACCTTTTCCACAAACTGATTTTGGATAATTAGCTGGTCTTATTAACTTAGGTTCATCTATAAAACTAAAAATTTCTTTTTTTCCCCATGTATGATTTCCCATTGTTACACAGTCTGCTCCTGCTGATAATATATCTTTAAAATTTTTCAATGTGATTCCCATTCCTTCTGCTGCATTTTCTCCATTTACTATTGCAAAATCTACATTATATTCACTTTTTATCTTTTGAAGTCTTTTTTGAAGTTCTTTCACTCCAATAGTACCTACAATATCTCCTACTGCCAAAATGTTCATTTTCTTTTCCTCACTTTCTGCTTATTTTTTACTATAATATTTCCTGAACATAAATTTCATTGCCTACAACAACAATTGTATATTTTCTGAGTCCCTTTATATCTTTTATGTCATCAAATTCAGAGTATCTTTCAATTTGCTCTCTTGCCTCTTTTTGCTTGTCTTCTAATTTTGCCGTTTCTCCTTTTTTTATATATTTAAACTCAACCATTATAGCCTTATATCCTTTTGCTCTATCTCTTGGTACAAGCAAAATATCCGGATAATTTCTATTTACTTCCATTTCTGATTTTGTAGAATAAGCATTTATGTTCATTGCTATACAGTAAAATATTAATTTAACATATTTCTCATCAAACTTTATCATGTCACGATTTGATAAATTATTTAAATATATTTTTAGCACTTCTACTATTTTATCAATTCTTCCTTCCATTGCTAATTGTACTAGGATTTCTTGATTTGTACTATTATCTATTCTAAATTCTGCCTCTTGGTTCATTAATTGCATAAAGTAACTTGCATATATTTCTTTCATTACTTTATTTGGTATTGTAAGCTCTGGGATTCCTACTAAATCTCCTGATATTGTTAAATATCCCAAATAATATAACATTGATACCATATCTGTTTCTGTAAACTCAATAGCTGGATTAAACTTTTTTACAATTTCGCTTATTATAGGCTCTCCTTGCACCGTTTTTTGCAATATTTCTAGTCTTTTTTCTCCTTTGCACAAGTCTAGCATTTTACCTATTTTACTATAATCACTTGCTATGTTCATATCAACTAGTTCAGTTGGTATTCTTTTTGACCATATATAACTTGATAAGAAATATAAGCACATTGTAGAATTGTATATTTGATTTTCTGCCTCTATATTAAATTTATATCCATCATAATTTTCTTTCATTATCGGCATTATTTTTTCTTGCTCTTCTAATGTTATTTTTTGATTCTTTAAAATTTCTACCAATTCACTTCCTGTGAATCCCATCATATCATTAAATCTTATATCTTGCGAAATATCAGTTCCTATATTAAATCCACTTGTTAAACTATCTAATGTTATTGGTGCAACTCCAGTTATAAATATTCTATCAATTACTGTTTCTGTTCCTTCTTTTAATACTTCATACCATTTTCTTACTCTTCCATTTTTTGATACTAAGTTTTTAAAATGTTCTGGATGAAATCCCAATAATTCATTTGCAAAATGGTCATATTCGTCTATTATTACATATATTTTCTCGTTTGGTTTTTGTATAGCAAATGCTTTGAAAACATCATCTAGTATATCTTCTGCTGCATTATCATTATTTATATAAAAATCTAATCCATATTTCTCTATAAATAATTTTATTGATCTTATCGTTTTATTTTTAAATCCTTTCATCGTTGTTTCTTCATTCTCTGTATTTATTCCTGAAAAGTTAAATCTTAATATTGAATAACTATTTCTTAGTTTTGTTGGATTTTTTCCTATATATGTATTTTTGTATAAATTTTCAAATTCATCTGCTTTATTTTTATCATAATAGTATTCCAACACACTCGTAAATAGTGTTTTTCCAAATTTTCTTGGGCGCAGAAACATTATTCTTTTTTCTGGTAAATTTTCTAATTTTTCTATGTATTTTGTCTTATCTACATAATAATAATTGTCTTGTATTAATTCTTCATAATTACTTATTCCATATGGCATTTTTAGATTCATTTTTGGTTCCTCCTGTCTTCTGTTTTATTTTAATGTAAAAAAGAAAAAATAGCAAGTGATATTGCTATTTTTTCTTTGATTTATAACTCAAACTGACTATTATACAAATCAGCATAAAATCCATGTTTCTCCATCAATTCCTCATGATTTCCTTGTTCAATAATATTACCATTATTAACAACCAAAATCAAATCAGCATTTTTAATAGTAGACAATCTATGAGCAATAATAAACGAAGTTTTACCTTCTGTTAACTTATCCATAGCCTTTTGAACAAGTTCTTCTGTTCTTGTATCAACATTAGATGTAGCCTCATCTAATATCAAAAATGGTGTTTTATTTAGCATTCCTCTTGCAATAGTTAAAAGTTGCTTTTGGCCAGCAGATATTTCGTCATTATCAGAAAGTTCTGTATCTAAACCTTTTGGTAAAGTTTTTATAAAGTGGTCTAAACCAACAACTTTACAAACTTCTTTTACTTGTTCATCTGTTACGTTTTCAGTGTTGTAAACTATATTTTCTTTTATTGTTCCATCAAATAACCATGTATCTTGTAAAACCATAGTAAATAAATCATGGATATTTTCTCTGGTTACTTCTTTTGTAGATACTCCATCAATTTTTATATCTCCTGAATTTATGTCGTAGAATTTCATAAGTAGATTTACCAAAGTAGTTTTTCCAGCTCCTGTAGGTCCTACAATTGCTATTTTTTGACCTGCTTTTGCTTTGGCACTAAAGTTTTGAATTGTAGGTTTTGGATTATTGTCATATTGGAATACTACATTATCAAATTCTATGTCTCCATTAACTGTTGCTTTATCTAATTTCTTAGTAAATTTACTTTCATCTTGCATTTCTTCTTCGTCTAAGAATTCAAATACTCTTTCACTTGCAGCTCCTGTAGATTGTAGTGATGTCATTGCTTGTGCTATTTGTGAAAGTGGAGATGTAAATAGTCTTACATATGTAATAAATGCAACTATAACACCAAATGAAATCATATTTTTCATTGTTAAAATTGCTCCTACTATACATACTGCAACATATCCAAGGTTTCCTATAAAGTTCATAAGAGGTTGCATTAATCCTGATAAAAATTGACTTTTTCTATTTGCCTCATATACATTTTTGTTTAAAACATCAAATTTTTCATTTGCAAGTCTTCCTCCATTATATGCTTTTACAACATTTAATCCTGAATATACTTCTTCGATATGTCCATTTAATTTTCCAAGTTCAACTTGTCTTGCAACGAAGTATTTTTGTGATTTTCCAAGGATTCCAAACATAAATATAAATCCTATTAAACTTGCACCAATAGCAGTTAATGCCATTATCCAGTTTGTGTAAAACATCATTACAATTGTTCCTAAAAATAGAACTGTTGCGCTTACTAATGTTGCTAATGATTGGTTCATACTTTGTGCAATTGTATCTATATCGTTTGTAACTCTTGATAAAATATCACCTATTAAGTGTTTGTCATAATATCTAAGTGGTAATTTGTTTATTTTATGTGATATTCTTGAACGCAAGCTTTTTGCGAATTTGTTTGCTACATCTGTCATTGCAATTGATTGAATAAATGTAAATAATGCACTTGCAATATATAGACTTGCTAATGTAATTGCAATTTTCTTAACTCCGTCCATATCCATTTTAGGTTCAACTACTGTTTTTATGCTCTCTGGCATTTCGTCTAATTTTGAATATAAATCAGTTGCACTGCTATTTTCGTCCATGCTGCTCATTATTTCCATAAATTTAGTTTGGTCTTCTATTCTTATTTTTGTTCCATCAATTTCGATTTCTTGCATATTTTGAGTCATAAAATTCTGCTGAACTTTTTCTGCTAAAATCTGCATATTATCTTTGTTTACAACTAATCCTTCAGATATTTTATCTGTTAAATCTGACAATTTATTTGGAGCAATTATAGACATTATAGAACCTAGAATTGCTAGAACTATTGCTATAAATATTAATATTTTGAAAGGCTTTAATTCTGAAAAAAGTCTTTTCATTGCTCCTTTAAAGTCTTTTGCTTTATCGGTAGGGTCTCCTCCTCTACCCATTGGTCCTCCTCTAGGCATTATCTAATTCCTCCTTTGACAATTGTGATAGTGCTATTTGTTTATAGACATCACATGTTTTTAATAATTCTTTATGTGTACCTATTCCAACTACTTTTCCCTCATCTAGTACAAGGATTTTGTCGGCATTCATAATAGTTCCAATTCTTTGAGCAACAATTAGAGTTGTAGCATATTTAGTATATTTTTTTAATTCTTTTCTTAATATACTATCTGTTTTATAATCAAGTGCAGAAAAACTATCATCAAATATATAGATTTCTGGGTCTCTTGCAATAGCTCTTGCGATTGAAAGTCTTTGTTTTTGACCACCAGATACATTTGTTCCACTTTGAGCCATTTGTGTATCATAGCTATTTTCCATTTTCTCAACAAAGTCTTTTCCTTGTGCTACTTCAATTGCTTCTTTTACCTTTTCTCTTGAAATTTCACCTTTTCCATTATCTCCATAAGAAACATTTCCACTTACTGTATCATTAAATATTACAGCTTTTTGTGCAACATATCCTATTTTATTATATAGAGATGTTAATTTATAGTCTTTTACATTTACTCCATCAACTAAAATTTCTCCCTCTGTTGCATCATAAAATCTTGGAACTAAATTAATTAAAGTTGATTTTCCTGAACCTGTTGATCCTATAAATGCTACAGTTTCTCCTTTATTAGCCTTAAATGATATATCTTTTAAAACATAGTCCTCTCCATCTGGATATTTGAATCCAACATTTTTAAACTCGATTGTTCCAACTTCATTATTTGTGTTATTATCAATAGTTCCATCTTTTACTGTAATTTCGGTGTCTAATACTTCATTTATACGATTTGCAGAAACTTGTGCTCTTGGTAACATCATAAATATCATTGCAAGCATTAAAAATGACATTATAACTTGCATTGCATACGAACTAAATACAACCATATTTCCAAAAATTCCTATTTTATCTGCCATTCCCGCATCTCTTATTAAATATGCTCCTATAAAGTAAATTCCAAGTGTTAAGAAATACATTACTAAATACATTGTTGGTGATAATACTGAAAAAGCTTTTTGGTTAAATAACTGTTGATTTGTAAGTTTTGTGTTTACTTCTTCAAATTTATCTTCTTGATATTTTTCAGCATTAAATGCTCTTACAACTCTTATTCCTGTAAGGTTTTCCCTAGTAACCTCATTTATCTTGTCTATTAATTTTTGAACAATCTTAAATCTTGGCATTACAATTGACATCAATACTGCAATTACAGATAGTAAAATTACAACTCCAACCGCTGTTAAAGAGCTCCATTGCCAACTTTTGTTTAAAATTTTTGTTATAGCCCAAATTGCTGTTATTGGTGCTTTTATACTTACTTGTAATCCCATTGCAATTACCATCTGAATTTGAGTTATATCATTTGTTGTTCTTGTTATTAAACTACTTGTTGAGAATTGTTTTACCTCACTCATTCCCAAATTTCCAACTTTATTAAATAATTTTTTTCTTACTTTCATAGAAAATGTTGCAGATATTCCAGATGCTATGTATCCCACAATTATTGCAGATACTAAGCTTCCAAGGGCACAAGCTAACATATATCCACCATTTTTTACAATTTCAGACATTTCGCTTCCTTGAGTTTGTACAAGTACTGTTATTTCTGACATATAGTCTGGCATTTTTAGCTCTAGCCATACCTGACCTATTATTAGTATTAGGCATACTAGCGCTAATAGCCATTCTTTTTTGCCTAGGTTTTTTAATAATTTTATCATTTTTCTCCTCCTTTTTTCTGATTTCGAAATAGGGACGGTTCTTTTTTGAAAAAGGAACCGTCCCCATTTCGAAAAATACTTTTTGCGCATCGTTTATTATATTATATTTTTTTTGGCAATGTCAAGGATTGTTTGCTAAATTCACAAAGATTTCACATATCCAACGATATCAGAATTAACTTCTTGTATTCTTGCATCTTTTAAAAGTTCTTCCATTAAATACCATTTGAATTGAATAGTGCTATTTTCAAATCCTTTTTCTATTTCGCAATTGTAAAAAAAGTGATGATATGTTTTTTGAATTTTGTCACTTTCTGAAAATTTGGTGTGAACCTTTTCCATTTTGTAATTTATATTCTTTATTTTTATTCCGTATTTTTCGAAAACTTCTTCTTTTATTTTATCATAATTTGTTTTATCATCTATCTTACAATTAGGAAATAAATAGCTTTCCCATCTATTGTCATAGTATTGTAAATATTTATTTTCCTTGTTTTTTATAATTATAATTGCATGTTTTCTTTCCATTCTATTTTTCTCCTTTTGTTTATTAGCTGTTTAAATCATATCATATTTTAAATTATTTGTCTTGATTTTCTCAAAAAAAGTATGTGAAATTAAAAATCTCACATACTTTAAAAATAACAATTTTATTTCTCATAATGTCCCTTACAAGCCACTATAATTAAATTTCCGTTCTTTTATTGTATATACAATTCTATTTGTATCATCAATTCTTCTACTCCAATATCCTGTTAAGTTTTCTTTTAGAGGTTCAGGTTTACCAATTCCCTCAAAAGAATTTCTTTGTATATCTTTTAATATTATATTTATTCTTTTTAGTGTTTTTTTATCTTGTACTTGCCAATAACAATAATCGTCCCATGCTCGTTCGTGCCATAATATTTTCATTTTATTCATCATCCTCTATTAAATCATGTTCTTCTAATTTTGCTACTCCATCATTTATGTCTTTAGCAATATTTTCTAAATAGCTTATATTGCTTTTAGAATAAAATGGGTCTGCTTTTATTTCAAATGGTAATTTGTGTTCTCTTAATACAGTTTTTATAAACATATTTATTGCTACAGATACATTCATTCCTGTTTCATTGCAAAAAACTTCAAAACTTTTTTTATCATTTTCATCTATTCTAACACTTAAATTTGCTTGAGCCATATAAATCGCCTCCTTTTGTATTACATTATATTATTATTGTATGATTTTGTCAATACATTATTTATTTTTTCAAAAAGTATACGAATTTTTAAATTTCATATATTTACTTTCCCGGGCAAATCAATTTCTAAAATTATATTTTTCTATATTTTCCCTAGTTGCAAAGCCTTTATCAACCACTTTTTCTATAACTTCTATTTCCTCACAATAAATTCTTTTTCTCTTTAAAATAATCCATTTAAATCTTTTTATTATTATAATAAATTTTTTCTAACCAAATAGTCTATAACTACAAAATAATCTGTTTTAAAACTATCCGGTCTTTTAACCATCAATTGTTTTATCTCTTCAATTGACATATAATATATTCTATCAATACCATTTTTATCATAATTAGTAATATTCCTATTATATCTCAAAAAATAAACTTTTTGAAATGTATTACTTTTGCTTTCAAATGGTGAAAAATATGCAATTTCTTTTAGTTTAACATTTGATATTCCTAATTCTTCTTTAAGTTCTCGGTATGCCGCTTCATTATAGCTTTCTCCTGAATTAACGTGTCCTCCCACAGAAAAATCATAGCAATTTGGAAAAATTTTTCGATTCGAACTTCTTTTGGGAACTATTATTTTATTTTTATCATCAGCAATTATAATATTTATAAACCTTAACTGCGAGGGCTTTACGAGATTTTGTTTTTCTTCAGGTATTTTATCAATAACCTCGTCTTTTTCATTCACCACATCAAAATATTCGATCATCTTTCCTCTCCATCTTTTACCTTATATTTCAGTCTTGCTGGCAAAATTATTTCTGGGCATATTATATTTTTGTCTTCTATTTGCGCAATTGCAATATATTCTTTATAGTTGCGCTGCAAATCTTTTGCATCATACATTTGAACTACAATTTGATCTAAAACCTCCTGAAAAAATCCATCATTAATCCCTTGATATTCACTTGGTATAAAAGCCTCGCATTCTTTTTCTGTAAATTTAAACTGCTTCATTAAATCTACAATCCTTGCTTTTCTTTGTTCAGAATATTCATGTGGTGTAATTTTGTTCGCAAGATACCTTTTTCTATTAGAAGCTTTAAAAAATAAAATATCTTCCCATGGAATAATATAACTCTCATCACACGCACTTCCATGACTTAAATATGAACCATCCCAACCTTTTCCAACATAATCTATAAATAGTGATTTTCCGACTTTAAAATCCAAATAAAAACTACCGTTAGTTTCATATGTAGGACAAAATCTACCATCATTCCAATATATTAAAGCTGCTCCTTTTGTATTAAGTTCTTTTGATTTTTCCTCAATTTTTTTTAAATATTCCAATATGGTTTCTCTATCCCCATTTCTTCCACCAATACCAATAGGATGTTTTCCCATCAATGTGTCTGACCTCATGCAAAAATCATCTTGTTTTTCAAATTTTTTTAATAATTCTTTTGCTTCGTCAACTGATTCTATTACATAGAAATTTGAAAATGTAGGCAACCCATATTTTTTAGCTAAAAGGTATCCTCTTGCTTTTCCATATCTTGCAATTAATTCTAAATCTTCAATTTTCTTTCCATTTAACATTGTTAACTTTCCTTCTATTTTTTTCACCAAATTTTTCTCTATAAAAATCATTATCCTTTATTAATTTTTCTAAAGATTCAAATTTACAATCACAAAATTCTTCACATAACTTTAGTACTTCATCATTATCAAAATTTTTAACAACATACCTTTTAAATCCATTTTTCAAGTGAAATATAAAAATAATTTCATCTTCAGTAATATATTCATTCCAATATTCTTCGGCTAAATGTTTATATACAAATGTTTCCCATTTATCAGCTAGTTTTTTATCGAAACTAACTTTAAAATCCTCACCATCTTTTTCTATTATGAAACCTTCTTTTTCTAAATTATAAATTTCTTCAGTCATTCCCATTGCATAACTAAAATTCATTTTTTACTCCTTTCTCTATGCCACTAAATTATATTTTTCTATATTTTCCTTAGTCGCAAAGCCTTTATCAACCACTTTTTCTATAAAATTTACACCGTCCAAATGGTCACACTCATGTTGAATAAGCCTAGCAAAAAAACCTTTTACCTGTTTTGTTACTTTATTCCCTTTTTCATCATAATAAGTAAGCTCTATTCTTTTATATCGTTCTACTTTTCCTCTTATAATCGGAATACTCATGCATCCCTCAAATTGAATATCAGTCTCATCAGATAATTTTTTCCATGTTGGATTTATCATTGCTGTAATTGGAATTTCTTCTGAATCATTATATTTTATATTTTCCTTTTTAGCTCCAATAACTATTATTCTTTTATTTATTCCTATTTGAGGAGCTGCAATTCCTAATCCTGTTCCAAATTCTAATGTTGCTTTTAAATCTTCTATAATATCTATTACTTCACTATTAATATTTCTTACATCTATTTCTGATGATTTTTTACTTAAAACTGGGTCTCCTATTTCTCTTATTTTTAATATTTTTCCCATACTTTTTCTCCTTTCACTTTCACCAAAATAATACCATATTTTTTCTAATTTGTCTTTATTTTTTCAAAAAAAGTATGTGAAATTTAAAATCTCACATACTTTCAAAAATCCTATTTTACAACTTCAACAAATATATTCAAATTTTCCCCATTAATAGGAGTTGGAACATATTCTTTTCCATCCACATTATACAAAATATCTTTAGCCAAAGTATCATGACTAATAACATCTTCATATTTCTTAACAACTGCTTCTAAAGTTTCGTTTCCTCCAACATAAAGATTAATATTATCCATAACCTCAAAGCCACTGTCTTTTCTCATATTTTGAACCTTAGATAAGATTTCTCTTAAATATCCTTCTTCTCTTAATTCAGGTGTAATTTCAGTTTCAATAACAACACCAATTTCACCTGTTCCACTAAATGCAAAACCATCTTTTCCTTGCATTGTTACTAATAAATTGTCTTTTGATAAAGGTATTTGAACTTCACCTATTTCAATATATTGGGTATTTCCAGCTTCAACCTTAGTTGCAAGTTCCATTTGGTTAAATTCTGCTATTTTTTGTTTAATTTGAGGAATTAGTCTTCCATATTCTTTTCCAAGTACAGGAAGATTTGGTTTTATCTCAAAATCAACATAATTTTTCATATCTGCACCTAAAACAACATCTTTTACATTTAACTCTTCTTTTACTATATCACTATAATATTCTGGAAGATTTTTAACAGATATAAGCATTTTTGATAATGGTTGTCTGTTTTTGATATTTACAGAATTTCTTGCGCTTCTTCCGAGTTTTACTATTGTGTAAGCTAGGTCCATTTCTTCTTCTAGCTTTTTGTTGACTTCTTTTTCTTCTACTTCTGGCCATGAGCATAAATGGATACTTTCTTCTGCATTTTTATCCAATCCTACAACTAAGTTTTGGTAAATTTCTTCTGTCATAAATGGGATAAATGGTGCTGAAATTTTGCTTAATGTAACTAGTACTCTGTATAATGTAACATAAGCTCCAATTTTGTCATCAGTTAATTCTGTTCCCCAGAATCTTTCACGATTTCTACGTACATACCAGTTAGAAAGTCTATCTGTAAATGCTTCTATTTGGTTTGCGCTTCCTGTTATGTCATATTTTTCTAATTTTTCGTCAACTTCTTTTACTAATGTGTTTAACTCTGAAATTATCCATTTGTCCATTACGTTTTCTGATTTGAAATCTTTATAATTTAATGGATTGAATTTGTCTATTTCTGCATATAAAACATAGAATGAGTATACATTCCATAATGTTGCTAAAAATCCTCTTTGAGTTTCTTGTACATTTTCTAAAGATAATCTTGTTGGTAGCCATGGTGCTGAACATGTATAGAAATGCCAACGAGTTGCATCTGCTCCTACTGTATCTAATAGTAAGAATGGGTCTACTCCGTTTTTCTTAGATTTAGACATCTTTTGACCTTTGCCATCTAAAACATGTCCTAAAACTATACAGTTTTCAAATGGTGATCTTCCAAATAATGCAGTTCCAATTGCAGTTAAAGTATAGAACCATCCTCTTGTTTGGTCAACCGCTTCTGAAATAAATCCTGCTGGAAATTCTTTTTCAAATAGGTCTTTATTTTCAAATGGGTAATGTAATTGTGCAAATGGCATTGAACCAGAGTCAAACCAGCAATCAATAACTTCTTTAAATCTTGTCATTTCCTTGCCACAATCTGGGCACTTTAAATGAACATTATCTATATAAGGTTTGTGTAGTTCTATATCGTCTGGGCAATTTACAGCCTTTTCTTTTAATTCTTCAATTGAACCAATACATTCTAGGTGTCCACAGTCACATTTCCAAACTGGAAGTGGTGTTCCCCAATATCTGTCTCTTGAGATTCCCCAGTCAATAACATTTTCTAGGAATTTTCCAAATCTTCCTGTACGGATTGTATCTGGATACCAATTTACTTTATTATTATTAGCAACTAATTCCTCTCTTAGGCTTGACATTTTTACAAACCAGCTTTCTTTTGGATAATAAAGAAGTGGTGTGTCACATCTCCAACAATGAGGATATGAATGTAGATGTTTTTCTTTAGAGAATAATTTGTTTTGTTCATTTAACCATTTGCAAATATCTTCATTGCAATCTCTTACAAATCTTCCTGTCCAAGGCTCAACTTCTTTTACGAATTTTCCTGATTTATCTACTAAGTTTACAAATGCTATACCATTTTGTTTTGCAACTAAACTATCATCTTCACCATAAGCAGGCGCAATATGTACTATACCAGTACCATCTGTTAATGTTACATAATCACCATGAATTACAACAAATGCTTTTCCTTCTGGTTTTGCATAAGGAATTAATTGTTCATATTCTGTTCCTAGTAATTCTTCACCCTTAAATTCTTTTACTAGTTCATATTCTTTATCTTTTAATACAGCAGAAATTAAATCTTTTGCTAAAATATAGTTTTCATATTTTGGTTCTTCCTCTGTTCCTGCATTTACTTTAACTTCTGCATATGTATATGATTTATTTACACATAAAGCTAAGTTTGATGGAAGTGTCCAAGGTGTTGTTGTCCATGCTAAAATGTATGTATTTTCTTTTCCTTTTACCTTAAATTTAGCAATACAAGTTAAGTCTTTTACATCTTTATATCCTTGTGCAACTTCATGTGAAGAAAGTGCTGTACCACATCTTGGGCAATATGGCATTACTTTATGTCCCTCATATAATAAACCTTTTTTCCATAATTCTTTTAATGCCCACCAAACAGATTCTATATAATCATTATGATATGTAACATAAGGGTGTTCCATATCTACCCAATATCCAACTTGGTTAGTCATTTTTTCCCAAATATGAACATATTGGAAAACACTGTCTTTACATTCTTTAACAAATTTTTCTACACCATAATCTTCAATTTGTTCTTTTCCTGAAATTCCAAGTTTCTTTTCAATTTCAAGTTCTACTGGAAGTCCATGTGTATCCCATCCAGCTTTACGAGGTACATAATAACCTTTCATAACTTTGTATCTTGGAATTATGTCCTTCATTACTCTTGTTTCTATATGTCCTACGTGTGGCATTCCATTTGCTGTTGGAGGTCCATCATAAAACATAAAATATTTCTTTCCTTCATTTTTGTTAAAGTTCTTTTTTACTATGTCTTTTTCTTTCCATAATTCAGCTACTTCTTTTTCCATACCAACATAGCCTTCTTTTGGTAATTCTACTTTTTTGTACATATCTTTTTCACTCCTTTTTTGTTCATTTTGGACCGGTTCTTTTGTGAACATGCTCTTTTGGGACCGGTTCTTTCGTGAACATTTTAATAAAATAAAAAAACAATCCATTCTCCTTGATTAGGACGAAATGGATTGTTTCCGCGGTACCACCTAAGTTAGTAACCTTTTATATATTCTTTATTTTTGTTACTCTCTTTGTTTTCTTTTAACGCAAGAATTACGGCATAACTTACTGTTGGTTCTGCTATGCAACTATTAAGGTGATAATTAAGAATTTTAGTTTCTTATGGCTTAAAACCAAAATAATTTTTACTTACTTTGCTTTCAGCTTTTGCAAAGCTCTCTGGAAGATATTGTATTATTTATTTTGTCCTTAATTTTGTTTTTGTTTTATTTTTATGTTTTATATATTAGCACATTTTTTTGGGTTTTGCAATAGGTATTTTTATTTTTCCTGCAATTCGTAATAAAATTCTAGCCAGTTTCAAAATAGGTATAATTAAATTTAGAATATTAATGTGTGACCGAAAGAATTCTAGATCTTCTTAGTTTAATTTTTGGAAAATGTTCGCGTCGAGCGATAGCGAGGACTAAGTGAAAGGGTGCCCAAAATTAAGCTTAGAAGTTCTTAAATTGTGTAGGGCGCCATTAATATATTCAATTTGATTTACAGCTAATCTCAAACCGGACAGAATTTTATTACGAATTACAGTTATTTTTCGTTTACCTTTAA
Organism: uncultured Clostridium sp.; assembly: GCA_900553125.1. Taxonomy (GTDB): domain Bacteria; phylum Bacillota; class Clostridia; order TANB77; family CAG-508; genus CAG-269. The sequence continues at coordinate 29,944 of USCB01000008.1, forward strand.
AGAAACCTAAAAAAATCAAAAATTATTTAAATATTATTACTCCAAACATATTTTTCTAATCTCATTTATTTTTCCATTAATTTCATCTATATCAATTTTTTCATCATAATCAATATTATCATTTATTCCATAATTTTCTTTAGCTTTCACTATTCTTTTCACACTCATATTTATCCTATAATTATTTAATTTTCCATTTTCAAGTAATTCATAAATTTTCAAAATCGCTTTTTCTTCATCTTTTTCATTAAATCTCATTATACTTATATCATTTCCAGCATCAATTGATTTAACCAATGCATTTACAGTTCCATACCTATATCTAATAGCTTTCATTTTCAAATCATCTGATATTACAAGACCTCTATAATGATACTTTTTTCTTAAATATTTTATTATAAACTTTCTTGACATTGAACACGGATTTTTATCTAGCATTCCTCTTATTTTTAAATGTCCAATCAATATTCCATCAACACCATTATTTATTGCATTTTCAAATGGTATCATGTCCTCATTTTCTAAAGTATCCATACCTATTTTTATTCTAGGAAGTACAAAATGAGAATCTCCTTTTGTTGCTCCATGACCCGGAAAATGTTTTGCAACTGCTATTATATTTTTGGCTTTATATTCATTTATTTGAATTAATCCATATTCACTTACTTTTTTATAATCTCTCCCAAAACTTCTATCTCCAATTGCTTTTGTATCAAACCTCTTCAAATCAAGCACAGGTGCAAAGTTCATATTAAATCCCGCTTTTGATAAAATTCCACTTATAACGCTCGCAGTTTCCTTTACTCCTTCTTCTCCCATTTTGGATGCAATTAAGTTTGCTACCGGCAAATTTAAAAATTTCTTTGGCATACGATTAACTCGTCCACCTTCTTGGTCAATTGAAATAAAAAGTGGTATTTTATTTTGACTATTTAGTTTCTTTAAATCTTTTATTAATTTTACCATTTCTTCATATGATTTAAAATTTTTCCTATAAAGAATAACTCCACATATTTTGTATTTTAATATTAATTTTCTAGTCCTTTCTGTAATTGTATTGCCCTCTATTCCTACAATTATCATTTGACCAACTTTTTCTTTTAAACTTAAATCTTCTATTTTAAAATTCATATTCCCCTTTAATCTCCGATTTATTATTTTATTATATTTCTTACAACTTCACCTGCAATCATAAGACCTGCGACAGAAGGTACAAAAGAAATACTACCTGGTACCTGATTTCTAATAATGCACTTTCTAGCAGTTCCAGGAGGACAAATACAGTTTGTTTTACAGCTACTAGAACTATTATCATCAGGCTTTATTGGCTCTTCTTTAGAATAAATAACCTTTAAACTATCAATATTTCTTTTTCTTAATTCTTTTCTCATAACTTTAGCAAGAGGGCAAATACTGGTTTTATAAATATCTGTAATTTCAAATCTTGATGGGTCAAGTTTATTTCCTGTTCCCATTGCCGAAATTACTGGTATTCCTATTTTTCTACAATTTACAATCAACTCTATTTTTGCTGTAACTGTATCTATACAATCAACAACATAAGTCAAATCATTTGTAAGAATACCCGACTCAGAGCCTGGCATATAAAATTCTTGAAAAGTCTTTACATTAGCATTTGGATTTATTTCTAAAATTCTTTCCTTAGCCACATCAACTTTAAACTTTCCAATAGTTTTTCTTGTAGCAATAATTTGTCTATTTAGGTTTGTTAAACAAATCTTATCATCATCTATAAGTACAAAATTTCCTATTCCCGCTCTTACCAATCCTTCCATCACAAAAGAACCCACTCCACCTAGTCCAAATATTGCAACTTTGGCATTTTGTAATTTTTCTATTCCTTCTTTTCCTATTAATAATTCTGTTCTTGAAAATTGATTTAACATTTATTTTGCTCCTTTTTTGTATTGGGGACGGTTCTTTTTGCGAAAAGAACCGTCCCCAATACAAAATTATTTCTTTTCTCCATTAATTTTTTCCGAAATTGTATTTTTTACTTCTTCTTTTTTCTCACTTATTGTATTTTTTACATCTTGAGCTTTTTCATTTATACTATTTTTAACCTCAATTGCATTTTCCCTAACTTCTTCTTTGATTTCTTTTATTTTAGTTTTAATTGCTATGAGCTTAGGATATGCATCAACAAGTCTTTTGTACATCCAAGATCTTGAACTTAAGATTTCTCTTACTTTCTTTGTAATCTGTTCTGTATTATCTTGTCTACCTTCACGTCCTACTTGTACGGTTGTTTTTCTAAATCCAAAGATTACAATTGATGAAAATACATTATCAACTAAATAAATTACCAATAATACTATTGCTATAATATTTAATGTTATAGGATTTACTTTATCTAATCCGCTTACTATTAATGGATTTGTTACATATGTAAGTATCATTCCAAATATTCCAAATGGTATCATCGTTCCTAAACATACTCTACCATCAATATTGAATTTACGTTTACTGTAATCCCACCATCTTGCTTTAAATAGTTTTTCCATAATCCAACTTGTTGCATATTCTAAAACTGAACATGTTAATAATGTCATTAAAAATAATACTAGTGGGTCATAAGAATATCTATATAGTAAGAATGTTATTGCAACTGCTCCCCAACCATATATTGGGCAATATGGTCCTATTAGGAATCCTCTGTTTATAAATCTTTTGTACTCTATTAGCTTACATGTTACTTCTAGTATCCAACCTGCTACTGAGTATATCATAAATAATAAAAAATATTGTGTTAGTGTTAGTTCCATTTCTTTTCTCCTTTTGTTCATTTGGGACCGGTTCTTTCGCGAGCATGTTCATTTGGAACCGGTTCTTTTTTGGACATTTATTTTGCAGCCTTTATTAGTCCAACAAATAATGGTGCTGGCCTATTTGGCCTTGATTTTAATTCAGGATGGAATTGTCCAGCTATAAAGTATGGATGTTCTTTTATCTCCACAATTTCAACTAAATTTCCATCTGGTGAAACTCCTGAACATGTAAGTCCTGCGTCTTCAAGTCTTTCTTTGTATTCGTTGTTATATTCAAATCTGTGTCTATGTCTTTCATCTATTTTATTTGTTCCATAAACTTTTTCTGCAATAGTTCCAGTCTTTATTATACAAGGATAACTTCCAAGGCGCATTGTTCCACCTTTTTTCTTTACATCTTTTTGTGTATCCATTATGTGGATTACTGGATTTTTAGTACTGTTACTGAATTCTGCTGAATTTGCATCTGTTAATCCTAATACATTTCTTGCATATTCTATAACTGTCATTTGCATTCCAAGACATATTCCTAAAAATGGGACTTTTTCTTCTCTTGCATATTTTATTGTTTCTATCATTCCCTCAATTCCACGATTTCCAAATCCTCCGGGAACTACTATTGCATCATATTTTGATAGTTTTTCTTTTACATTTTCTCTTACAATTGTTTCAGAATCTACCATTTCCACTTCAACTTTTACTTTATTTACAAATCCTGCATGTTGCAAACTCTCTACAACTGAAATGTATGAATCTTCTAATTTAACATATTTTCCTACTATTGCAACTTTTACCTTGTCCTCTGGTTTTATGGTTCTTATGTTTTCAACCATTTCTTCCCATTTTGAATTATCTGGAACAAAACTGTCCAATCTTAAATGATTGCATACTTCTCTAGCAAGTCCTTCTTTTTCTAACATTAAAGGTACTGCATATAAGCAGTCAGCTGTTTTATTTTGTATAACACTTGATTTTCTTACATTACAGAATAATGCTAATTTTTCCCTTATCGTTTCAGGAATTTCTTGTTCAGACCTGCAAACTAAAATATCCGGTTGAATTCCTAAACTTTGTAACTCTTTTACAGAGTGTTGTGTTGGTTTCGATTTTATTTCATTTGAACCTGATATATATGGAAGTAGTGTTACATGTACATACAAAACATCTTCTTTATTTTTTTCAAGTCCTACTTGACGTATTGCCTCTATTATTGAAAGCCCCTCTATATCTCCTACAGTTCCACCTACTTCTGTTATTACTATATCTACATCTGTATCTTCAAAACTGTATATTTTTTCTTTTATTTCATTTGTTACATGTGGTATTACTTGTACTGTTTTTCCAAGGTAATCTCCTCTTCTTTCTTTTTCTAGTACTGATAAATATACTTTTCCCATTGTTACACTAGAATTTTTTGTTAGGTTTTCATCTATAAATCTTTCATAGTGACCTAAATCTAGGTCTGTTTCTGCTCCGTCATCTGTTACAAATACTTCTCCATGTTCATATGGACTCATTGTTCCTGGGTCTACATTTAGATATGGGTCGAATTTTTGTATTGTTACTTTGTATCCTCTATTTTTTAATAGTCTTCCTAGTGATGCTGCTGTTATTCCTTTCCCTAGTCCAGATACAACTCCTCCTGTTACAAATATGTATTTTGTGTTCATTTTTTCTCCTTTTCTAAAACCAAATTTGTTTTTAAATTAAAAAAAGATTAAAATTTTAACTACCAGAAAATTTGGTTTTTTTTTTCCTAAAATTGCTTTTGGGAAATTTTGGTGTTAATTTTAATCTACTTTTTTATTATAATATTTTTTTTGGGTTTTGGCAAGAGTTTTAGAAATTTTTTCTTGATATAGTTAGTAAGAAATTACCATTCACATCCATATTTATAACAATGAAAAAAAAGCTTGTATAAATTCTTTCTTTTGTATATAATACTATCAAAAAAGGAGGAAATTTTATGGGAACACCACACAATAATGCCGATATCGGTCAAATAGCCAAAAATGTAATTATGCCCGGAGATCCAAACAGGGCAAAACTAATTGCAGAAAAATATTTAGAAAATTATAAATTAGTAAGTGATGTGAGAGGAATATATGCTTTTACAGGAACATACAAAGGAAAGGAAGTTACTATTATGGCGTCTGGAATGGGAATGCCTAGTATGGGAATTTATTCTTATGAACTTTTTAAATTTTATGATGTTGATAATATTATAAGAATTGGTTCTTGCGGAGCTATGGTTCCAGAACTTGATATGTTTGATGTAATACTTTGTCAAAAAGTTTTTACAGAAGGAAACTATGCTTTAACTTTATCTAGTGAAAATTGTCATATTGTCGAACCTAGCAAAATTTTAAATGAAAAAATTATAAATACTTCAAAAGAAAAAAATCAAAAATTAATTGTTGGAAATACTGTTTGTACAGAAGTTTTTGATGAGTATATTATAGACTTAAATGGATATAAAAATAGAATTCCCGCTGATTTTCACCCAATTTCAGCTGAAATGGAAGCTTTTGCTCTTTTATATAATGCATATAAATTGGGTAAAAATGCAAGTTGCCTTATGACTGTTGTTGACTCTACATTTAAGAAAGTTCACGCTACTTCTGAGGAAAGAGAACAAGGTTTAAGTAAAATGATTGAACTTGCTTTGGAGAGTATATAAATTTCGTATTGGGGACGGTTCTTTTCGCGAAAAGAACCGTCCCCAATACGAAAAATTACTTCTCAACATTAAAATAATTTTCTGGTATATCACCCATAATAACATTTTCAACCAACAAAACTTGATTTGAAACATCTGTATCTATACTTTGGTATGGAGTTAAAATACTTACTGTACAATCAATTTGCAAATATACCCTATGTATTGTTTGATTTATCCCCTGTGATACAAATTCACTCCTAACATCTGTATTAACTTTTCCAATAGATGATAAACCTATTTTTATATTTGGTCCAACACTAGAGAGAAGTTTGCTACCTGTAAAACTACCTAATGACAGTTTTACCCACGTATCATCATAATTATCTAATGATTTTTGAATATTTATTGCGATATCTGATGTTATTTCATTTATGGTAAATATATTTGCACTAATCATTTTTATATTTCCGCGTTTCATCTTTTTCAACTGTAAACATATCTCCATATTTGTAGTTAGACATTACTTTTGTTGACTCCTCATTTGTAACAATAGTTGCTATTTCATGAGCTTTTTCCTTACACAGTGTTTCAAATATTGGAGCCACAGATTTATATAAAATATTAAATGTAAAAATTGCAATTAAAATTATTATAAAAAAATATATAATTTTATGTCTTTTTCCTCTATTTTTTTGACGTATTTTCCTTTTATTATTAAATATATTTAGTCTTTTTCTTGAGTATATTTTATATGATGACTTGCTCTCTTGCATTTTCATTATTTTCTTTCTTTATATACTTAAATTTTGGAATATAAATTTTTTGACCTACAGTTATTAAATTCTCATTTTCTATTCCGTTCATTCTACATAGTTCATCTACTGTACTATTAAATCTTTTGGCAATTTTCCATAATGAATCTCCTGGTTTAACTATATATAAAATAAGACTATCATAATCTTCATCATTTAATTCTGTTAAATCTGAAGATAATTCAACATTGTCTATAATATTCATGTTTACATTTCTATTTGTCTTAGTATCTAATAATAACTCAACTTCTCCTGTAGCTTCTCCTCTTGTTTGTATTTCAAAATTTGCACTTTGTACAGATATATCTGTTTCAATATTTATTTTATCACTCCTACTTTCATTATCAACAGAAATTTCAAATGGCATTTTTGCACTTCTAGAATTTACAGAACTTTCATTTGTAAATATAAAATTCAAATTTAAATCTCCTGAATATATTATTTTTGAATTCGTAATTTGAGTATTTACTAAATTTGGAACAACTTCTACATCTAAAAGGCTTTCCTCACTTATTTCAGAGATTTCTGCCTTATCCTTTATCGTAAATTCTTTAGACATTTCACATTTATCTGATGATGATGAAATCCTTTTTTGAGAAAATTCTAAATTGCAGGTAGGACTATATAAATCTTGAATTAAACTTACCTGTTTCTTTTCAAATGCCATACAACTCTCTTCAATTTCAAGTTCTATATAGATTGAATGCTCCTCAGATGGATTTGGTTTACATATCATATTTTTTAGTTCATAATTTACATCACAAATGTTATTCTCTGTTATATTTTGTATATCTATAAATCCAACAACAGGAATTCTTCCAATTAATCTTCCAATTCTATTATCTTCAGTTAAATACATTATTTTAATCTCCGCCTCTGCTTTTGCCAATACTTTATTATAACTAATTTTTATATCTTTATCTACCAAGTTTATGTCCACTTTTAATACTTCAGCAACTTCATCTGCTTGTTCCACATTTAAAGTATCTTTTGCATACACTGTTGTCTTTCCATTTCCGATTAAAGAATTTATACAAAACTCTTCTTGTAGTGTTTGTATATCCTCAATATTAGTTATTTTATTTATTATTTCAACATCCTCATTTGAATATATCTTTATATTTACTTCAATACTGGCCTTTATACTTACTTTTCTGCCATTTATGACTTTACACTCAATATCTCTAATTACACATTTTGTATTTAGTAACATTCCTTCTTTACATCCTGGAACTGAAATATTTTCCGAAAAATCCAAATTACAATTTAATGCTCTTAAATTGTCATCTTTGCTATCTGGCAAATACATTATATATGTATTTATACATCCCTCTACTTTTACTTTATCTTCTGCAACTTCCTTTTTATATAAACATACATTTCCAGATACATTTATTGTATTTAAAATATCTGGTTTTGAATCAGGAACTATCATATCACTATTTACAAAAACCAATTCCTTTTTTTCTGCTACCAGTTTATTAATACATATATTTTCCTTGCTTACTTGTACCTCCATAAATTAAACCTCCTAATATAATTTACTATAATTATATTAGGAGGTTTTAGTTTTATGACTTTTTCTTATTAGACACATTTGGACCGGTTCTTTTTGGGACATTTTTTTAATATATCCACAAGAATCGTCAAAAATTAGACATTTGCTAAAAGAAATAATCCAAAACCAAAAATTAGCAACAATTTTTTATTGAACCTTTACACTCACATATATTTTCTAAAGTATTTGTAAATTCTTGATCCCCTATTTGTTGTCCATGATGAGCTAAATCGCCCATTGTTAATATTCCCACCATTTTATTTTGCTCATTAACAACAGGTATTCTTCTTATTTGATTTTGTGACATTGTTTTTTGTGCCTGATAAATATCTTCTTTGCATCCACATGTACATACATCTGTTGTCATTATTTCACTTACTTGTGTATTTTTTGTATCTTTATCACAAGCTACAGTTCTTAGTACAATATCCCTATCTGTTACAAGTCCAACAACACATTTGTCATCATTACATACTGGAATACATCCAACATGATTTTCATTCATTATTCGTGCAACATCATATACTTTGCAATCTGGCTTAACAAAACATACATCTTTACACATACATTCATCTACTTTCATTTTTATCAAGTCCCTTCATAAATTAAGCAATTTTATATTGTTATTGCTTAATTTTATTATCTCTAAAGTACAAAAAAAATATACTGGAAAAGAATTTTTATTTTTTTCCAGTAATTTTATTAATTTGGTTTTTATGTAAAAATTTATTATTTTTATCCAATCTGAGCAACTATCACCCTATCATTTTCACATAAATCTTTTAAACAATTTATGTTTATGTATCTTTTTTGTTTTTCTAGAATTTCTTTGACCTTTATTTTTTGATTATATCCAATTTCTAAACATAAATATCCTTGCCTATTTAAAAATTTGTAACCATTTTCTGAAATTTTTCTATAAAAATCCAAACCATCTTTTCCACCATCAAGAGCTATTTTAGGTTCATTTTGAACATCTTTTGGTAATGTTTTTATTGTATTTGTTTCTATGTATGGTGGATTTGATACTATTATATCAAATTTTTTTTCTTTTATTTTATCAAATAAATTTGATTCCACAAATTCTATATTATTTTTTACTCCATTTAATTCAGCATTTTTTTTAGCTATTTGGAGAGCTTTTGAACTTATATCAACAGCACAAATATGTACATTTCTTATATATTTAGCAAGTGAAACAGCTATTGCTCCACTTCCTGTGCATAAATCCAGAATTACTGGGTTTGGTATGTTTTCTGCTAATTTTATAACATTTTCTACTAAAATTTCTGTATCTGCTCTTGGAATCAATACATCTTTTGTAACAAGAAAATTTAATTTCATAAATTCTTGTTTTCCTGTTATATATTGCAAAGGTTCTCCCAATATCAATCTTTTTACATTTCTTATGTATTTATCTCTTTCATTATTTTCAATTTCTTTATTGTCATATATCATCAAATATTCTCTCGATTTTTTTAAAGTAGATTGTAATAATATCCTCGCTTTGTTTTTTGGTGCATCAATATTTTCATTTTTTAGCATTATTACTGCTTGATTTAATAGTTCTTTTATTGTCATATTTTCACCTTCTATTTATCTTTTAATAATTCCTTGCCACCTTTTAGATAATCCCAACCAGAAAATATCGTTGCAATAACACATATTAATAACATTACTGTTGAAAGTATATTGATAATAAATTGCCCTGTTGTCATATAAATAGCAGCTGAGTTTGTAAGAATTTCAGCTTTATTTGATACTCTTAGTATAAAATTTCCAAAAGAAAATTTATCTATAAAGCATAATATTATTGCAATCATCTGTGTCACCGTTTTTAATTTTCCCCATATTGATGCAGCTATTACTTCTCCTCCATTTTGTGATGCTATTAATCTATAACCAGAAACTGCAAACTCTCTGAATAATATTATTATTGGAATCCATGCAGGTATTTTTCCAAAATCTACCAACATTATTAATGCTGCTAAAACAAGGATTTTATCGGCTATTGGATCTAGAAATTTGCCAAATGTCGTTACTAAGTTTCTAGATCTTGCAATTGTTCCATCTAATTTATCTGTTATTGATGCTATTATAAATATTAAATCTATTATTAAATATGTAATTGGTATTCCTAATATTTCTCCTTGTATATTTAAAAATGGAATTATTACCATAATTGGTACAAGTATTATTCTAAATATTGTTAATTTATTTGGCAAATTCATTTTTTTATTCCTTTCGATACTTTTATATAAAAATTTTTATTCTTGATTTTTCAACACTTCTATTGCTTTTTTTAATTGTGTATCCTCATCTTTTGTTACAGAATATATACTCTTTACATCATCTGGAAGTTTTACTTCTTCATTTGGCGTTATTCCTACTTTATGTATTGTTGTTCCTTTTGGCGTATAATATTCTTCTGTTGTTATTTTTAATCCACTGCCATCTGCTAAAGATAATAATGTTTGTATTATTCCTTTACCATATGTTTTTGTTCCTATGATTTTTGCTCTTTCATTATCTTGAAGACTGCATGCTAATATTTCAGATGCACTTGCTGAATTTTCATTTACTAAAACTACTACTGGCATTTTGAATGTAGGGTCATTTTTTGAATATGTTATTTCTTTTTTGTCTTTATTATCAACTGTAGAAATTATTGTTTGACCTTTTTCTAATAACATATCTGCTATATCTGTCGCCTCTGTTACAATTCCGCCACCATTATTACGTAAATCAATTATTAAGCTTTTTATATTTTTATCTTGCAATTCCTTTACTTTTTCTTCAAAATCTTTTGATGTATCTTCATCAAAGCTTGGTAATTTTAAATATCCTATATTATTATCTAATACTTCTGTAGTTATTGGGTTTGTGTTAATTTTTTCTCTTTTTATATCAAATGAAAGTCTTTCCTCGTTTCTTTCAACCACAATGTTTACACTTGTTCCATCTTTACCTTTTATATAATCTGCTATTGTATTAAAATCGTCAGCAGTATATTCTTTACCATCTACACTTATAATTTTATCCCCTGCCTTCAAACCTGCTGCCTCTGCTGGACTCTTTGGTATTGGATAATATACTACTACTCTTCCTGAGTCTTTATCAGCTACCATATATATACCAATTCCAACAAAGTTACCAACTATATTTTCAGTATAATCTTCCATATCAGTAGCTGGAATATATTCGGTATATTCGTCACCTAATCCTTCAACATAACCTTTTATAGCACTGTCTGCTAGCTTTTTTTCATCTATGTCCTTATTCCATAAATAATATTTATCTATTGTTGTTCTTATTTTTTTCATGTATTTTTCTAAATCTGTTGACTTATTACTATTTTCACTATTTTGTGAAGATAATGATTCAAAAACTGATACTATAGATGTATTATTAAAATAAGAATACATTGAAAGTGATGTTATCATAAATGTAACAAATGCTGTTAATACAACCAACATAATGGTTTTATATATTTTGTTCTTTTTACTTTCCATTATCTTTTTTGCTTAAAATTATTCTTTAAGCAAACCTCCCTCATAACTTTATTTAGATTTTTTATGGATATCTATAAATCCAATCATTTTTTAATATTTACCAATTCCATCCATTAAAAATAACTATGGTAAATATGGCATTGGATTAACACAATTGGCATATCTCATTCCTGGTGACCTTATTTCAAAGTGCAAATGTGGTCCAGATACGTTTCCTGTTGCTCCTGAAAGCATTATTAATTGACCTTTTGATACCGTTTGTCCCTGAGAAATTTTAACTGATGACGCATGTGCATAAAAACTGTATATATTATTTCCATGATATATTTCCACAAAATTTCCATATGCTTTATTAAAACCTGTATCTACGACAATACCATTTCCTACAGAAAATACCTGTGTTCCTATACTTGCTCTAAAATCAACTCCTGTATGTCTTCCAGAACTCCACATTGAACCTGAAACACCATATCCTGTTCCAATTATAGGATTGCTTACTGGCCATCCAAATCCACAAGAACTTGTTGAATTATTTCCATTTGATGAATTTCCGTTATTTGAACCTGTATTTTTATTATTCGTATTATTACCACTATTATTATTACTATTTGTAGTATTATTTTTTGAATTATTTTTTTTCTTTTCTTCTTCTTCTTTTTGTTTTTTCAATTTTTCTTCGTATTCTTTTTGTAATTTAGTTATTTGTGCATTAACTTTATCTTCATGTTCTTGAAGTTCTTGTATCTCTGCTGTTTTCTCTTTTTCATCTGAAGACAACTGACTTACTTTCTCTTCTTTTTCCTTTTTCAAAACTTGAACCTGGTCAGATTTAGCCTGTTGTTCTGCCTTTTCTTTACTTAATTCCGCTTTTGATTCTTTTAAATCTGTTTTTTCTGTTTCAAGTTTATTTTTAGCTGTTTCAACCTGATTCATCATCTCTGTATCATAACTTGCCATTTCTGATACCAAATAAAATGATGAAATAATATCTACAAGACCCTTTTTAGAAGAACAAAATACATCTAAATATGAAATATCTCCATTTTCATATAATGTTACTAGTCTTTCATTTAATGATTCTTGTTTTGCTTTTAAATCTTCTTCATCTTCTTTTATTTGATTTTCTATATTACTTATTTTAGTTTCAAGTTCTTGTGTTTTTGTTTTAAGTTCTTCTATCTTTCCCTGATATTCACTTATCTGGTTAGCAAGTTTTTCTACTTTCGTAAGTGTTTCTGATTTTTCTTCCTTTATATCGTTTAATTCATCTTGTGCCTGAGAAATAGAATTACTTATATTATTTTTTTCATTTTTTAATTCACTTTCTGTAACTGCAAACACACTACTAGTATATGTAAGCAAATTTATGATTATTAGTCCTATTATTAGTATCTTTAAACTTTTTTTCATAATAAATTTCCTTTCTTTTATCTTAACGTTTATCTCTAAAAAGTTAATTACTCTGGTTTTGAAACATAATCAAGAGGATTTACAGGAGTACCATTTACCCTTACTTCAAAATGTGCATGTGGTCCTGTTGAATAACCTGTTGAACCTACCTTTAAAACTACATCTCCTGCTTTAACTTCTTGACCAAGTTGTGCTATAATTTGTGAACCATGTGCATAAAGAGTTTGTACTCCTCCTCCATGGTCAATTATAACCATATTTCCATAAGCAGAATTGTATTCAGCCTTTACAACAATTCCATCTGCCATAGCTGTAAAATCATCTCCAATTGTTGCACTTATATCAACACCTGTGTGAAGTTTATAAACTCCAGTTATTGGATGTGTTCTCATTCCATAATTTGATGTAATTGTATAATGCCCATTTATCGGCCATTGCATCGGTCCACCTTTGTAGTCTTCTCCAAAAGTCACAATTGACGCAAGTTTTTTTATTTCTGTTTCAACAGTATTTATTTGATTATTGTATTCATCAATTTTTGCCTGTAATTCTTGTTCTTCCTGACTTAATTTTTCTATATAATTTTGTCTTAAGATTTTCGTATTTGATAGAGCAATTTGTGTTTTTTGCTGTGTAGTTTTTTCTTGCTCTAAAGTACTTTTTTGAGTACTTAATTTTAGATTTTGCTCTTCTATTTGTTTTCTTTGGTCTTCTACTAATTCTAATAAATCCATATCATATGATGTAAGTTCTGAAATTAAGTAATAGCTAGATATAAAATCTGATACACTTTTAGAACCTAGAACTACATCTAAATAATTAGTATTTTCTGTTTCATACATTGCAACTAATCTTTCATCCAATAATTCTTTTTGACTATTATATTTTTGGGTTATTTTTTCTAGTTTTTTTTCTATTTTTGATATTTCATTTTCTTTTTGTGTAATTTTACTATTTAGTTCATCTAAGCTATTTTGCGTACTCAAAATGCTTTCGTCTAACTTTTGTATTTGTTTTAAATTATCTGTTAACTCATTATTTACATCTATTAATTGATTATTATTTTCATCTATTTGTGATTGTATGTTATCTTTTTGTTCTTGTAATTCGTTTAAATCTACTGCATATGAAACAAAAGAAGTAGCGCAAATTAATATACTACACAATAAAATTTTATATACTTTGCGCATTTTTCTTCCTCCCTTCATTATTACACTTTCAAATATTTTCTCATAGATAAGCTACTTCCTAGCACACCTATTCCTACTCCTAATAATAAATATATAATTAATATTAAATTAAACATTTCACTAAAGTCCAATAAGCGTAGTCCTAAATTTGATAAAAATCCAACAAATCCAACATTTTGACTTATAACCATATATAAACCTGCAACTAATGCAAGAGAAATTGCTCCTGATATTAACCCTATTATTATTCCTTCTACTATAAATGGCCATCTTATAAAACTATTTGTTGCTCCAACATATTTCATTATTGAAATTTCTCTTCTTCTTGCATATACAGTTAGTTTTATTGTATTTGAAATTATAAATACACTTATAGCAACTAATGCAATTATTATTACATAACTACCTATTTTTACACCTTTTGCTATTCTTACTAGTGTTTCTATTGTTTCATCACTGCTTGTTATTTTCTTGACATTTTCCATTTCTTTTATTTTTGCTTGTACATCTGAACTCTTTTTTAAATCTGTTAATGTTATAACATAAGATGATGGAAATACATTATTTTGGTCATATCCGTCTAATAAATATGATTTTTCGCCCAACCTATCTTTCATGTGTTGAAGTGCTTCTTCTTTAGATACAAATTCAATTGTATTTACTCCATCTAATGCTTTTATTTCTTCGCCTAATGTTTTTATTTCATCATCTGTTGCATCATTTGTTATATATGCTTGTATTCCTTGTTCTGATTCTACCTGTTTTATAAAATTGTTGAAGTTTCCAACTAACATAAAACATATTCCGAAAAAAATCATTATTACACACATCGTTCCAAATGATGTTGCTGCTTGTTTTTTATTTTTAAATATGTTTGAAATTCCCTCTCCTATTAAATAGGTTAATACATTATATCTCATCATAACCACCTTTTTTATCATCTCTTACTATCTCGCCTTTTTCGATATGTATTACCCTTTTTTTCATTTTGTCTACTATATCTTTGGCGTGTGTTGCTACTACTACTGTTGTCCCTCTCATATTTATGTCATTTAATAAATTCATTATATCCCATGCTGTATCTGGATCCAAATTTCCCGTTGGCTCGTCCGCAATTAACATTGCTGGATTGTTTACTAATGCCCTTGCTAATGCTACTCTTTGCTGCTCTCCACCTGATAATTCATGTGGATACATTTTTGCTTTTTGACTTAACCCCACCAATGATAATACCATTGGTACTTGTCTACGTATATGCCTTTGTGTTGCACGTACTATATACATTGCATATGCTACGTTGTCATATACTGTTTTATCTGGTAATAATCTGAAGTCTTGAAAAACTACCCCCATACTTCTTCTTAAATATGGTACTCTGTTTGGTTTTAAGAATGTTGTATCTTTTCCATTTATTATTATGTTTCCTGAACTAGGTTCTTCTTCCTTTAAAATTAATTTTATAAGTGTTGATTTTCCACTTCCTGATGAACCTACTAGAAAACAAAATTCGCCCTTTTCTATTAAAAAATTAGCATTTATTACTGCTTTTGTGCCTGTGTCATATTTTTTACTGACATTTCTGAATTCTATCATTTTTATAAATTTCTCCTTTTGTTTATGTTATTATATTTAATCACTACTATGATAACAATAAATGCTTTTTTTTTCAATAGTATTTACGAAAAATTTACAAATTGTGATTTTCTTTTATTTCCAATCTTAATAAAGCTATCTCTCTTGTTAAATCAATCAATAACTTATCCCTCAATTCTATTTTATTTTCTATTGATATTAAAATTTCTTTTATTTCCTTCTCTTCCATATTTTTTTCCTTTCCATTTAAGATTTTAACCTTATTTGATTTTAAAAATTAACTTTACTGATATAATCTTTCTTTATTATAATCACGAACAATTATTTTGTCAATACCTTTATGAAAATTTGTTCGTTTTTATCTTAATTTGTTACTGTTCACGGCTAAATTTGTTAACCATACCTAGTGGTTAACAAATTTAGCCGTGAACAGTAACAAATTAAATATTTATCCAGTTTTGCTCATAATATCTTTTTTCATTTTCCTTATAATTTTCTTTTCCAACCTTGAAATATAACTTTGTGATATACCGTAATTCATCTGCAACCTCTTTTTGAGTTTTTTCATGACCACCATTTTTAAGACCAAATCGCATTTCCATAATATTTTTTTCTCTTTCATTAAGTTTATCCATAGAAATTCTAAGCAAATTCTTATCAACTTCATCTTCTATATCTTTTGATGTAATATCACAATCTGTTCCAAGTATATCTGATAAAAGAAGTTCATTTCCATCTGCATCTTTATTTAAAGGTTCATCCAAAGACACTTCTCCTTTTATTTTATTTGTTCTTCTTAAATACATAAGTATTTCGTTTTCTATACACCTAGATGCATATGTTGCAAGTTTTATATTTTTTTCAGCTTTAAATGTATTGACTCCTTTTGCCAATCCAATAGTCCCAATTGAAATTAAATCTTCTATTCCAATCCCTGTATTTTCAAATTTTTTTGCTATATATACAACTAATCTTAGATTTCTTTCGATAAGTACCTGTCTTGCCTCTAAATTATCTTCATCAGATAATTTTTGTATATAATATTGTTCTTCTTCTTCCAAAAGTGGTGGTGGCAAAGTTTGTGCTCCTGCTATGTAAAAAATGGGCTCTTCAATAATTTCTTCATTTTTTATATATTTTACATATAATGAATTTGCATTTTCTTTTAAAATTTCTAAAATATTCATTTTAATTTTAACCCTGTATAAATATACAAAGTTTCCTCCTTCCTAAATTACATCTATTCCCAGTAAAGCCTTATACTCATTCTTTTTACTAAGTTTTTTTGTATAAATTCCAATTATTATTTTATCCACATTTTTTACATCATTTTCTCTTTCAACCTTTATTTTATTAGCTTTTACTCCTAATAACATACCATTTTGCTTTCCTAAAGATGAAAATGGTATCACTTTTAATTTTGATATGTATTCTTCTTTTATATTTTTTGGTATTTTTTCTAAATCACCCCCTAATATATTTTCAATATTTTCCAATATTTCCTTTGGTATTACATCATTCAATAATTCATCCTCAACAATTACTACTGGTATATTAGTAATTGGCTCTTTTAGTAAATTTCCTGTATCTATCATGGCTCTTGTTTTTATCTCTTTATTATTTAATTCTATTATTATATTACAAAATAAATCACTTTTAGATATTTTGGCTTTTACTAGTTTAAATGCTGCTAATACTACAAAGAAGGCTATTATTATACCTATAAAAATAGTTTTTAATGTATAATTTCCTAATATCACGCCATTTTGAATCGATATTTTTCCTGAATTTACCATATATATAACGCCAAGTGCTGCACCACCAAATACAAATGATGTTAAATAAAAAAATATTATCATTTTTACCATTTCTTTATATGTTTTCGGTTTAAAAGATTCATAGACCATTATAACTGATAAAATTATTTTCCATATTAAATTGTAGGTATTTTGTAACTTCATATAATAATATAGAATTACATATAATGCGCCAATAAAACTTCCGAATTATTATTCTTATAAATTTTATTTCTGATTTGCTAATTAAACCTGTCGCATATAATATTATAAAATTTAATATTAAATTTTCTAAAAATATAACATCTATGTAAATAGTCATTATCTCACCTTGTCTTATATTATAGACCCATTTAGCTAAAAAATTTGTCTTTTCTTAATGTAGAAAAAAAGAAATATTCTACAAATTAGAACATTTCTTTTAATAAATCCATTGTAAATTCTTGAGCTTTTATACTTACATTTCTGTCATACTCTTCTTTTAATATTTCATTATCTGATATAACTCTTATGTCAATTACTGGAATTTTATATTGGTTAGCAACCGTATAAATAGCTATTCCCTCCATTTCTTCACATAAAATGCCGTATTTTTCATTTAGTTTAATTAACCAATCACATTCTGAATTCCAAATATCTCCACTTCCAATTCTTCCATAGTGAATTTTTCCATATTGATATTTATCTTCTATACCTTTAATTTTTTCTATTAATTCTTTACTTCCATTTTGTGGAATTAATCTATCTTTTTCTCCTGCAACAAAATTTATTAATTCCCAATCATCTAAATTGTAGCCCTTCCCTTCTTCTTTAAATTTTGTGTTTATTGATGTTATATTTATACAATCAGTTCCAATAACTATATCTGATTTATGAATGTCTCTTGATATTGCTCCTGCACAACCTTGGTTTATTATGTAGTCTGGGCAAAATTTTTCTATTGCAAGAGTTGTAGCTGCTGCGTTGTTTATAAGACCTACTTTTGAGTCACATAAGATTATTTCGTTTTCATATATTTTTCCTGTGTAAAATTTGCATAATTTGCTTTCTATTATTTGTTTTTCTTGCAGATTTTTTATTAGGTAGTTTAATTCTACATCTGCCATTGCTGAGATTATTAGTATTTTTTTCATTTTGGATATTTCCTTTCTTTTCCATTTTTTGATGCGAACATGCACCAGGGAATTTGACATAATTCTAATATTATGATATACTAATATAGCAACCCGTTAATAATACATCAGTTGAAAGGAGGAAATTATGAAAAAAAACATTTTTTTCATAATAATCTTAGCAGCCAGCCTATGCGCTAACGTCATCTTGGCCAATTTGGCCTATAAAGGCGTTTCTAGTGCAATGCACTGGCAGGAGGCCTACAAGAACTTGGAAGAGTCCATGTAGAACCTCTTGAAGGTTGTCTTTTGAAAATATAATTTATATTTCAAAAGGCAACCTTTTTTGGTTGCCTTAATTTTCATTTTTATGCATTTTTAGCGATATTTGCTATTTCTGTAAATGCTTTTTCATCATTTACAGCTATTTCTGCTAACATTTTTCTGTTTATTGTAACATTAGCTTTCTTTAATCCTGCGATTAATTTGCTATATGTTAATCCATTCATTCTTGCAGCAGCATTTATTCTTGCTATCCATAATTTTCTGAAATCACTTTTTCTGTCTTTTCTTCCTACATATGCGTAAGATAATGATTTTAATACTGCTTGGTTTGCATTTCTGAATCTATAATGTTTTGCGCCAAAGTATCCTTTAGCTTGTTTTAAAACTTTTTTATGTCTTCTTCTTGTTATTTTTGCTGTTTTTACTCTTGCCATTTTCTTTTATTCTCCTTTCTACTTTTTAGTTACCATATGGTAATAATTTCTTGATTGTATTTTCGCATGTTTTGTCTGCATAAGCACCTGGACGTCTGCTATTTAATTTTTGTCTTTTTGTTTTATTTGCTAATAAGTGTCTTCTTCCTGATGTTGTTCTTTTTACTTTTCCTGTAGCTGTTAAAGAGTATCTTTTCTTTGCAGCTTTGTTTGTTTTCATTTTAGGCATGATTAAAACTCCTTTCAATTTTTGTTTATATATATTTTACGCTTTCTTAGATAGCATAATAAACATGTTTCTTCCTTCTAATTTAGGTCTTTTATCTACGTTTGCAATATCTTCTAGATTTTCTATAAATTTGTTTAATACGTCTTCTCCTAATTTAGAATTATTTACTTCTCTTCCTTTAAATCTTACTGTTATTTTAACTTTGTTTCCTTCTTCTATGAATTTTCTTGCATTTTTTGCTTTAAATCCAAAATCGTGTTCTTCTATATTTGGAGTTATTCTGATTTCTTTTATTTCAGCTATTTTTTGTTTTTTCTTTGCCTCTTTTTCTTTTTTAGCTTGCTCAAATTTGTATTTTCCATAGTTCATTATTTTACAAACTGGTGGTTTTGAATTTGGGGCAACTAATACTAAATCTAGCTTTTTTTCTTCAGCTATTTCCAATGCTTCTTTTATTGAAACAACTCCTAATTTTTCTCCCTCGTCACCTATTAATTGTACTTCTTTTGCTCTTATTTGACCATTTATTGGTAATTCTTGTTTTATAAAAAACACCTCCTAAAACAATAAAAAAATTGACTTTTCTTTGTTACAAGATAAGCCAATTAATCCACGCCAAATAATTAGTTTAATTATTTTATTTCTAACCTTTTCCCGGTTTGGTTAAGGTGAGAAGTGGAATACTTCTTCTTGCAACAAAAGTATTATATTATTTTTTTCAGGGTTTGTCAATAGTTTTTTTGTATTTTCTGCATTAGTTGCAATTTATAATTAACTTTAATATTTTTACAGTTCTGTGTACTGATTTTTATTATCAATTTGTATACAATATTAGTTACATTAATTGAAAGGATGATATTTTATGGAAAAATTACAAATAAAAAAGTTCTCAAAAGCTAGTAAAAGTGTAACTCGTACTATTAGAATTAGTGGTACAACTTTTGATAAAATAAATGAGTTAGCAGATAAAAATGAAATAAGTTTTAATTGTGTTATTAATCAAATTATTGAATTTGGATTAAAAAATATTGAAACTAAATAATTATAAAATGGAAAAGATAAAAAATCTTTTCCATTTTGTTCTATTTATTCATTTCTTCTACAAACATTTTATTTAACATTTGTGGGTTCGCCTTTCCTTTAGTTTCCTTCATAGCTTGACCAACTAAAAATCCTAAAGCTCTATCTTTTCCTGCTTTAAAATCAGCTACTGATTGAGGATTATTTTCTAATACTTTTTGAACCACTTCTTTTATTGCTCCTTCGTCAGAAATTTGTATCCAACCTTTTTCTTTAATAATTTCTTCTGGTTCTCTAGGATTTTCGAACATTTCTGTTAATACTTTTTTAGCTATACTTGAGCTTATTGTTCCTTTATCTATTAATATTACTAAGTTTGCAAGTTGCTCCGCAGTAAATGGAATTTCTATTGGTTCCATTTCTTTTTCATTTAAGATTCTAGAAATATCAGAAATTATCCAGTTGCTTACTGCTTTGTGATTACCACAAATTTTGCTTGCTTCCTCAAATAAGTTTGATAAATATTTAGATGAAACTATTATTCCGGCATCTTTTTCAGACATTTTGTATTCATTTCTATATCTTTCATATCTGCTTTCAGGTAATTCTGGTAAATTATTTTTTACGTTTTCTATATATTCATCAGATAATTTGATTGCAACCAAATCTGGGTCTGGGAAATATCTATAATCTTGAGCATCTTCTTTGTCTCTCATTGGGAATGTTTTTCCTGAAACATCATCCCATCTTAGAGTTTCTTGCTCAATTACTCCGCCATCTTCTAGGACATCGATTTGTCTTTCTACCTCATATTCTATTGCTCTTGTTATACTTCTAAATGAATTCATATTTTTCATTTCTGTACGTGTTCCAAGCTTTGTATCTGTTTTCTTTTTAACAGATACATTTACGTCTGCTCTTAATGAACCCTCTTGCATTTTACAGTCTGAAACCTCTATATATTCCAAAATTGATTTTAACTTTTTAAGGTATTTATCAACTTCTTCTGGTGAAGATAAGTCAGGTTCTGATACCATTTCAATTAATGGCACACCTGCTCTATTTAAGTCAACTAAGCTTCCTCCACCAAAATCATCATGGTTTAATTTTCCTGCATCTTCTTCTATATGAATTCTAAGCAATCTTATTTTCTTTTTGTTTCCATCTTTATCATCTATTTCAATATATCCGTGTTCACAAAGTGGTTTATCAAATTGTGATATTTGATATGATTTTGGCAAATCTGGATAATAATAATTTTTTCTATCATTTTTACTGTTTCTTGAGATCTCACAGTTTGTTGCTAAACCTGCTTTTACTGCATATTCAACAACTTTTTCATTTAAAACAGGTAATGTTCCTGGCATTGCCATACATATTGGACATGTATGTGTATTTGGGCTAGCTCCAAATGATGTTGGACATGAACAGAATATTTTTGTTTTTGTTGATAGTTCTGCATGCACTTCTAGTCCTATTACTACTTCATAGTCTTCTCTTGACATTTTTGTTTCCTCCTTTTGCTCTTTTAGGACCGGTTCTTTTGTGAACATTGTTCTTTTGGGACCGGTTCTTTTTGGTACATTGTTCTTTTGGGACCGGTTCTTTTAAGAACAAAAATCCCATTTCTTTCTATTTTTTAAATTCTGGTTTAAAATTTTCTCTAAATTTAACTTTTTGCTCAAAAGTATAAGCAGCATTTAAAATCTTTTCTTCCTCAAATTTATTACCAATCAATTGCATTCCAACAGGCATACCTTCACTATCAACTCCACAAGGAATAGAAATTGCTGGAACTCCTGCAATGTTTATAGATACTGTACAGATATCTGCTAAGTACATTTCTAATGGATTATTTGATTTTTCTCCAATATTGAAAGCTGTAACTGGTGAAGTTGGAGTTAAAATTACATCATATTTCTCAAAAGCCTTGCTAAATTCATTTGAAACAAGAGTACGAACTTGTTGAGCTTTTTTGTAATATGCGTCATAGTAACCTGATGATAACACATAAGTTCCAAGTATAATTCTTCTTTTAACCTCTGATCCAAATCCTTCACTTCTAGATTTTTTGTAGATTTCTTTTAAATTAGAATATTCTGGAGTTCTATATCCATATCTTATTCCATCAAATCTACCTAAGTTTGAACTTGCCTCAGCACAAGCGATTATATAATATGTTGCTAATGCATATTTTGCAACATCTAATGAAAATTCTTCAACTTCTGCTCCTAATTCTTTGTATGTTTCAATTGCTTTTGTAAGTTCTTTTTTAACTTCTTCATTTATACCTTCTCCAAAGAATTCTTTTGGAACACCAATTTTTAGACCTTTAACATCATTTTTTAAAGCTTTTGTATAGTCTTTTTTCTCTATTTCCTCTGATGTTGTATCTTTTTCGTCATGTCCAGCAATTAAGCTTAAAAGCATAGCACTATCTCTAACATCTTTTGTTATAGGACCTATTTGGTCTAAGCTTGATGCAAATGCTACTAATCCAAATCTTGAAACTAGTCCATAAGTTGGCTTTAATCCTACAACACCACATAATGAAGCTGGTTGACGGATACTTCCACCAGTGTCTGAACCTAATGCCCAAGGAACCATATTAGCTGCAACAGCTGCTGCTGAACCTCCTGATGAACCACCAGGAACCTTGTTCAAATTCCAAGGATTTTTTGTCTTTTTAAAATATGAACTTTCTGTTGAACTTCCCATTGCAAATTCATCCATATTTAATTTTCCTAAAGATATTATATTTTCATCTTTTAATTTTTCTATAACTGTTGCATCATAAGGAGAAACAAAGTTTTCTAGCATTTTAGAGGAACATGTTGTTTTTGTTCCTTTCATACATAAATTGTCTTTTATTCCTATTGGAATTCCAGCATATTCTCCAAAATTTTCTCCATTGTCTATTTTTTCTTGTATTTTTTGAGCCTCTGCTTTTGCTTCTTCTAAGTATGTTGTTACAAATGCCTCTACTTCTGGCTCTTTTTCATTTATTCTGTTACAATAACTTTCTAGTATTTCTGCTATTGTAAGTTCTTTTCTTTTTAGTTTTTGTTGTAATTCGTGAACTGTTAGACTTGTAATTTCACTCATTTTCTAACCTCCTACTTATTCATATATGATTCCAATTCTTGATTTAAGTGTAACCAAGAATAAACTCTTTTTATTTTTGAATCACATTCTATATTTTCATTTATTCTTGTATCAAATACATAAGTTTTTATTCCGCTTTCTGATAATTGGTTACAATTTTTCATACTATCATCAATAAATACTTCTATGTTATAATCTTTGGCTGCTTGTGCTTTATTTTCAACATTTAAAAGTAATTTATCATATTTTATACCATATTTTTTTAGCCATTCTTCTGTTTTTGCTTTAATGTCAAAATTTTCTGACGGAAATCTTGCTGTTATAATATATATATTATTTCCTTCTTCTTTCCACTTATTGATTATCTCTACTGCATTTAACTTTGGTTTTACAATTCCCATCATTTTTTCATAATATTTATTCATAAAATCTTTTTCTTCATCTTCACTCCAGCTATGCATTTTTGCACAATAAAGATGTGTAAAACACTTTATATCTCTGTTTATCGATGCACTTCTTTTTAAATCATTTATAGTATACTCTTGTGCATAATTAAAAAAGTATGTGTATGTATCTGAAATTGTATCATCTATATCTATTCCTATATTCATAATTTTTACTTCCTTTTTTCATTTTTTCGGATTGGGGACGGTTCTTTTTGCGAAAAGAACCGTCCCCAATGCAAAAAAACGGTTACCTTCAACTACTAATTTATAACCTTAGGTATCTTAAACATATTCATCTCCTTCGAAGGAGCATTAGCAAGTAACGCCTCATTATCTTCAAATACCTTAATTTCATCTTTTCTAAACCTATTCTTAGCCTCATTTGCTCCTATTGTGATATCCAAATCATCAACAGGTGCATTATTTACAACTTCCGCAAAATTTAGAATATCTTGTAAATTTGCTAAATAGTTATCAATTTCATCATCCTTTAAAGTTAATTGTGCAAGATTTGCAATATGCAAAAGTTCTTCTTTACTAACTGTCATAAAAAATTCCTCCTAACTTCTATCCTTTTTTCAAAATTTCTATGTGTACATCTCTTAATTGTTCTCTCTTAACGTTTCCTGGTGCTCCCATCATTAAATCTTCGGCCTTGCTATTTAGTGGGAATGCAATTACTTCTCTTATTGTTTCTGAATTTGTAAGAAGCATAAGCATTCTATCAATTCCGGGTGCAATACCTGCATGTGGTGGTGCTCCAAATTGGAATGCTGTGTATAGAGCTCCGAATTTTGTTTTTACTTCTTCTTCTGTGTAACCTGCCATGCTAAACGCTTTTAACATTATTTCGATGTCGTGATTTCTTACTGCTCCTGATGATAACTCAATTCCATTACATACTATATCATATTGATATGCTAAAATATCTAATGGATTTTGATGTTCTAGTGCATCCAATCCCCCTTGTGGCATTGAAAATGGGTTATGACTAAATGCTAATTTTTCATGGTCATCTAATTCGAACATTGGGAAATCTATTATCCAACAGAACTTGAATACATCTTCATCTATTAAATCTAGTCTTTTTCCTAATTCAGTTCTTATTTGACCTGCAAGTTCAGTAGCTCTTTTTTCGCTATCTGCTATGAAAAATATTGTATCATTTTTTTTCAATTTTGCCAAGCTTATTAGCTCTTTTTTTAGCTCTTCTGGTATAAATTTATCAATTGGACCCTTGTAACTTAAATCTTCTTGAACCTCTAAGTATCCAAGTCCTTTCATTCCTATTTTCATTGCGTAATCTAACATTTTTTCATGGAATCCTTTTGACATATGTCCACTAACCTTTATAGCCCTTACCGTTCTTCCGATAAATGGCTTGAATGTGCATTTATTAAAGAATTCTGATAAATCTATTATATATAATGGGTTTCTTAAATCTGGCTTATCTGAACCATATTTTAACATTGCATCTTTATATGTGATTCTTGGAAATGGATATTCCGCTATTTTCTTTTTTGAGAATTTTTTAAATGTGTTATACATTACAGGCTCTATTACCTTAAATACATCTTCTTGGCTTGCGAAGCTCATTTCCATATCTAATTGGTAAAATTCTCCAGG
Organism: uncultured Clostridium sp.; assembly: GCA_900553125.1. Lineage (GTDB taxonomy): Bacteria > Bacillota > Clostridia > TANB77 > CAG-508 > CAG-269. The sequence continues at coordinate 55,523 of USCB01000008.1, forward strand.
CGCTCTGTCTGCTCTTGCATCTTCATCTCTGAAACATGGTGCTATTTGGAAATATTTGTCTATTCCAGATACCATAAGTAGTTGTTTAAATTGTTGTGGTGCTTGTGGTAATGCATAAAATTTTCCCGGATGTAATCTACTTGGCACTAAATAATCTCTTGCACCTTCTGGTGATGAACTTGTAAGGATTGGGGTCTGAACCTCCAAAAAACCTTGTTCAACCATTTGTGCTCTTAAAAATTGTAAAACTTCAGCACGCAATTTTAAGTTGTTTTGTAATTTTTGACTTCTTAAATCCAAATATCTGTATTTAAGTCTTACATCTTCTCTAACTTCTTGGTTTGAATTTACCTCAAATGGTAAATTTGCTGTTCTTTTTCCTAGAACTTTGATTTCTTCGATATAAATTTCAACTTCTCCAGTTTTTAGTTTAGGATTTCTTGTTTCTTCTGACCTTTTTCTAACTGTTCCATATACTGTTACAGAAGATTCTATTGGAATATGTGATACAACATCTACATCTTGTGATTCCATAGATGTTACAACTTGTGTTATTCCATACATATCTCTAATATCTAGAAAAACTAACCCTCCTAAATCTCTTATTGTTTCTACAAATCCTGCTATTCTTACTTTCTTTCCTACATCTTCTAATGATATTTCATTGCAGGTATGTGTTTTAAATTCACTCATTTTGCATTTCTCCTTTACTTTTTGTTTTTGGATTAGCAGAGTAAAAATAAAAAAATCGCCCTCTGCTAATAATGCAGGGACGAATAATAATTTATATATTATATCCGCGGTACCACCCAAGCTTGAAAGTTTTACCGTAAAAATCTTTCCTCTTTTAACTATTGCTCCAATGTGTTTCGGTTATAGTCTGTTTTCTAAAAGGGTTTTCAGCCGGTGACCCTTATTCTCTTATAGTAACCTTGACTGCCTTTGCATCTTCATCGCAATTTTTATGTTATATATATTATACCCATTTTTTTGATTTGTCAATACTTTTTTTGTTTTATTCTTCTACATCCTCGTCATCATCCTCAGGCTTTTCTTCGCCCAAACTTTGCTCAAATGCTTTTTCAAAATTATCTCTTACTTTCTTTTCAATCTCAGCCATCATATCTGGATTATCTGTTAAATACTTTTTAACATTTTCTCTACCTTGACAAAGTTTTTCGCCCTTGTAGCTAAACCATGAACCACTTTTTACTATTATGTCTAGGTTTACAGCCATGTCTACTATGTTTCCTACTTTAGATATTCCTTCATTGTAAACTAAGTCAAATTCTGCTTCTCTAAATGGTGGTGCAACTTTGTTTTTTACTACTTTTACTCTTACTCTGTGTCCTGTTACTTCTCCATTTTGTTTTATTTGTTCTATTCTTCTTATATCTAATCTTACAGATGAATAGAATTTTAGTGCACGCCCTCCTGTTGTTGTTTCTGGATTTCCAAACATTACTCCTATTTTTTCTCTTAATTGGTTTATGAATATTAGTACCGTTTTTGATTTATTTATTGCTCCTGCTAGTTTACGAAGTGCTTGTGACATAAGTCTTGCTTGAAGACCCATGTGTGAATCTCCCATATCTCCGTCTATTTCTGCTTTTGGAACTAGGGCTGCAACTGAGTCTACTACTACTACGTCTATTGCACCACTTCTTACTAAGCTTTCTGTTATTTCTAGTGCTTGTTCTCCTGTATCTGGTTGTGATACTATTAAGTTATCTATATCTACACCTAATTTTTTTGCATGTACTGGGTCTAAAGCGTGTTCTGCATCTATAAATGCCGCTTCTCCTCCTAACTTTTGTGCCTCTGCTACTACTGATAGTGCTAGTGTTGTTTTTCCTGATGATTCAGGTCCATATATTTCTATTATTCTTCCTCTTGGTAATCCTCCTATTCCCAAAGCTATATCTAGGCTTAGTGAACCTGTTGGAATTGATTCTATTTCCATTGCTTTATAATCTCCAAGTCTCATTACTGATCCTTTTCCAAATTGTTTTTCTATTTGGCTTAAAGCTACATCTAGTGCTTTTTTTCTTTCATTACTTTCTGCCATTTATTTTTCCTCCTTAATTTTGTAAACTTTTGTTTGTCGTAATCATTATATACAACGAACATTTTTTTGTCAATACTTTTATGAAATTTATTTTGATGTATACCATTCATTTATGTTATAAAATATGTTATACCAATTTGCTTTTATGTCACCAACTAGTTCTGTGTTTTTTATTGCTTTTATTTTATTTCTTGCAATTCCTATATAAGGTACTTCATCATTATAAATCTCGTATAATCTTTGATATTTTGCTTTTAATTCATTTGTATCTGTTGAATTTTTTACAATATTCATTATGTCATTTACTTCTGTGTTATTATATTTAGCTAAATTGTTATAACCAAAATATGTTGTTAGGTCTGGTGCTATTGATTGTTTTATACTTCCAAGCATCATATCATAATTTATATTATTTAAGTACGAATTATAGCTTGAATCATCTGCATATATTATGTTTACTAATATTCCTTGCTCTAGTAATTGATTTTTTATATCTTCTGCCGCTTTACATCTTGTTTTGTCACTTGCTCTTACTACTAAATTTAATTCAAGATTTTTCGCTCTATAATTTTCAATCTTTTGCCAAATTCCATTTTTTAGCTCCCATCCTGATGATGTTAATAGATTGTTTTTTTCATCTATATTATAAAATTCTTCATTTTTGGCATCTATTAGGTAATTTCCGCTATTTAATAGAAAATTGGTTGGTTTATACATGTTTCCATATGAATTTGAAATTACTCTATTTTTGTCTAATGATGCTCTTATTGCTTTTCTTACGTTTGCGTCTGATAGTATTTTGCTTTCAGTATTTAATGCTAAAAATACTAATTCTCTTCCTTCTATATCTGTTTCATCATAACCTATTGTGCCTATATAATCCTTATATGATGCATTTTCTGTAGAGATTAAATCTATACTTCCCATTTTAAAAGCATTGTAAAGTTCTGCAACTGTTGAATATAAGTTTATCGTTATTTTTTCTATTATTGAGGTATCTTTTTTATTATTCCACCAGTTTTGGTTTTTCTCTAATATTATTGTATTGTTTGTGACTTCTGAAATTTTATATTGACCTGTTGTAATTGGTGCTTTGTTTTTTTCTGTATTCCAAAAGTCTGTCCCTGAATAATAATTGCTACTTAAAATAGGAAAATTTAGGTAATATTCAAAATTGTTAATTTCTTTAGATAAAATAACTCTTAATGTTGTATTGTCTATTATGTCTACTTCCTTTATTGAACTTACATTTTGGGCATATACGGAGTTTTCGTTTTCTTTTAGCTTATCTATTGTGTATTTTACATCATCACTTGTAAACCTACTGCCATCAGACCATTTTACTCCTTGCCTTAGCTTTATTATATATACATTATTTGCGTTTTTGGCGCATTCTGATGCTAGTTTGTATTCGATATTATAATCTTCTGTTATGTTTATAAGTGGCTCATATATTAATTTATCTATATCTTGAACTTTTTTGTTTGAAGTAATTATTGGATTTATATTATCAAATTCGGATATTGCAAGTGTTATTTCTTTCCCTTTTTGAACATCTTGATTACTGGTTGATGTTGTTGATTTTTCTATATTTTTTTCTTCATTTTGTATTTTTACTTTATATATTGCAAATCCCATTATAATTATTATGAATAAAATAAACATGTATCCAAAAAAATTGTTTTTCATGTGCACCTCTTCTATTCTCTAAATTAAAACTACTTTTGTAATTATATAGTATTTTATAGAAATGTCAAGAAATTTTTTGTCGAAACTTAAAATTATATTAGGTCTTGTTACTGTTCACGGCTAACTTTGTTCACCATACATTGTGGCTTAGTGTTTGTTTTAATCCACAATATATGGTGAATAAAGTTAGCCGTGAACAGTAATAAGGTCTTACAGTAAATATATTATCTACCATAAGACCTTTCATAATTTTATTTATCTTTTCCTTCATCATCTTCCATATTTTTTCCAAATCTCTTAACTTTATTTGTTGTTGTTCTTTCAAAGTCTTCATCCATAATTTTAAATGACTTTATATGTTTAAAATTTGGCAATTTTTCATTTGCTTTTTTTACTGCCTCATTTAAGGTTTTTCTTATTTCTTCTTTTGTAGGAAATTTATTGCCTAAATATTCTTTTATTGCATCTATATTCGGAAATATCTTAGCTTTTACCTGAACATCATCTTTTCCATTTGATGTTCCAATAACTAGTGATTCTTCTATTAGGTCATCATCATTTAATATATTTTCAATTTCTTCTGGGTAAATATTTTCTCCATTTTTTGTAAGTATCATATTTTTACTTCTACCTGAAATATATAAAAATTCATCATCGTCAATATAACCTAAATCTCCTGTGTGAAACCATCCATTTTTTAATACTTTTTCAGTTGCTTCTTTATTTTCATAATAACCCAGCATTACATTTGTCCCTTTTACTATTATTTCTCCAATCCCTTCATCATTTGGATTATCGATTTTGTATTCTACATTTGGTATTGGCATTCCACAAGATTCCGCCTTGTAATAAAAGTCATTATTTCCAGCAACTAGAGGCGAACATTCTGTTAATCCATAACCTTGTAAAACTTTTATTCCAAGTTTGAAAAATGCTTCTACTAGGTCTGGCTTTATTGCTGCTGCTCCAACTATAAATGTTTTTATTTTTCCTCCTAATGATTTTTTTACTTTTCTTTTTACTATTACTTTTAAGTAGAATGGTAGGTTATCTATTATTCTACTTTCATCTTTAGTATATTTTTCTGGTAAACTTGTTTTTAATGTTTTTATTACTTTTTTGTATACATTTTCTAAAAGTAGTGGCACACATAATATAAATGTTGGCTTATATTCTTGTATATTTTTTGTAATGTATCTTAATCCTTCACAATAACAAATTGTTCCTCCTCCATATACTACTAATAGATATCCTATTGTGCATTCATATGTATGATGTAAAGGCAAAATTGATAGTACTCTTGTTGAATTGTCTACTTTTACTATGCTTGCAATTGAAACTATATTTGAACATATATTTTTATGTGACAACATTACTGCTTTTGAATTGCCTGTTGTTCCTGATGTAAATAATAGTATTTTCATCTCATTAGGATTTATTTTGATGTTTTCATAATCTGTATTTCCTTCATCAATTAATTTTTTACCATCTATTATTAAATCTTCTAAATTTGTATATTTTGATGTATTTTGCATATCTATAAACATAGTTTGATTTTTTAATTCTGATTGGAATTTTGATATTTCATTTAGATATTTGTTGTCTGCAATTATTGCTTTTGCATTTGATACATTTAGGAATTCTTTTATATTTTCATTTGATGCTTCTTTGTCTATTGGAACTACTATTCCTATTATTGTTACTGCTAGATATGATATTGCCCAAGAATAACTATTTTTCCCCATTACCGCTATTTTTTGATTTTGCATTCCCATTTCTATTAGTTTGGTTGCTAGACTTTGTACATCTTTTTTGAAATCTGTGTATGTTTTATTTATTATTTTTCCGTTATTATCTTTGATTTTAAAGGCTGTCTTTGTACTGTTTTTTTCTGCTGTTTTTTCCAACATGTCTTTTAAATCTTCTATTTCGTATGTTTTGAAATAATTGATTTTTTTCTTCAACTTTATCCACTCCTCAATCTAGTTTTAAATACTATATCACAAAGTTTTGTTGTGTTCAAGTGGTATTTTTAATTTTTTTCTTTTAATATTGTTTATAAATCTTTTACAGAATAATATTACCTTATTGTTAAAAATGTTCCCTCAAAATAGAGGGAACATTTTTGGGAATTGTCATTTGATATTTGCGTATGCGAGAAATTGTTCAGAACATTTCATAATATTTAACAAGCATCGTTTTAAATTCACCATCTAATTTTACCGGAATCGACATCAGGATTTAGAACTACTTCCATAGTCCGACACGAAAACCGATATTGTCGATGGAATAGCTGTCACCGTTTTTGTATTCATCGGCATTTTCAGATTTTACAGCAAAGAAACTATAATAGAGTGCATCATCCAGTGTGCCGGATTCACCGGACTGTACAAACAGCAGATTTACGGCATCGTTTGCGGTTTTCGCCTGGCAGTATCCTTCTGCACCCATGCAGCATCCGATCTGTGCTGTGCCGTTGGAAAGAGACTCGATTGCGATGGCGTAGTCAGTTGTAAGTTTCTGTTCCACTTTCTTTCCGGTAGCCTTTTCGATAAGCTTGCCAACCTCATCTCTTGCAGCCTGGTAATCTTCCGCAGATTCGTTGGGATACCAAACCAGTGTGATGGTATCTGTGGTGCTTGTGCCTGCGTTTGCAGCTGCGCTTTCGCTGTCCGAAGTCGAAGAACCGTTAGAATTTGTGCAGCCGGTCGCCGCACCGCAAATCATTGTGAAAGCCAGAATTGCTGCCCAGGTCTTTTTTACAGTCATGTGAAAAACTCCTCTTTTCATAATCTTAGAAATACAAATCCTCTTCGCAATTTCCGTAATTCATTATACCTTTCTCAAGTAAAGTTCACTAGCAAAGTCAAGTGAAACTCTCATAAAAGATAATTGCGAAATCGATTTCCTGTGTTATTTTTTTGAGAATGATTTTCCCTATGCGACGCATCCGGTTAAATTTCTGTAAGCGTTTCCAATTTTCGGGCAGCAAAAAGCAGCCTGTCTCTTTTGAAACAGACTGCTTTTCGTTTTGTCTTTTATTTATGCCTTTGCAAAATATCCGATGACGTCTTTTCGGGTGATAATTCCCACAAATACACCCCGATCGTCCACCACTGGAACAAAGTTTTGATCCATGACACGCTGGAGTAAGTCGTCCATGGTTGCTGTTACACGAACCGGCGGGTTAAA
>USCB01000009.1 GCA_900553125.1 uncultured Clostridium sp.
TTCTGATTGGGGACGGTTCTTTTCGCGAAAAGAACCGTCCCCAATCAGAAAAAATCAATCTTCTCTCATTTCTTTAAGCATAATATCCCCAAATACTGCATATCCTTGTGTAGGGTCATTTACTAGAACATTGGTAATCGCACCGTATAAATTTACCATTTTGAATTACTGGGCTACCGCTCATTCCTTGAATTATTCCCCCTGTTTTGTTAAGCAGTTCTTCATCTTTAACTTTTATTAGCATTGATTTATTATCACTATCATTATTTATAAATATTTTTTCGATTTCTATTTTATATTCTTTAAAATTATTATTTGAGTTTTCACCCAGATTACAATATATGGTTGCCTCTCCTAGCATTATTTCATCTCTTCTTGCGACTTCCAATTCTTTTGATAGGTCTGCTTTTATGGCTGATAAATTGCTTACTGTTCCATATATTCCTAAATTACTATTTTTATATATTGTCCCTATTGATGTCCCTTCTTCTATTGTTCCTTGTATTTTTCCTGGATTTCCGTTTTAATCCTTTTACTATTGATATTATTTTGGTTGTTAAAAATTCTCCATTTTGAATTTCTACTAGTTTTCCTGTATCACTATCTGTTATTCCATGCCCTAATGCTGCAAAGTTTCCTGTTGATGGTTCATAAAATGTTAGTGTTCCTATTCCTGCTGCACTATCTCTTACCCAGAGTCCTAATTTGTAACTTCCATCTGTGTATTTTATTGGTTTTATGTTACATGTTTTTATATCATTGTTTCTTACGTATTCTATTTCTAGGCTTTTTCCTTTTGATTTATTTACTATATTTATTAAACTATTTGTATCTGTTATTTCTTGATTGTCAATTTTGGTAATTCTATCTCCTTCTTGGATATCTGTGTTTTCATATGGTTTATATTTTTGGTTGTCTTCTCCTTTGATTTCACTCATTCCGACTACTAATACTCCATTTGTGTATAATTTTAGCCCTGATACTTGCCCTACTGGTATTACGGTTGTTTTGTCTATTATATTTACTGATACTTCTTTTACGGTAATTGTGTCAAATAGTTTTACATCAATTGTTGCTGTTTTGTTTTCTTTGTTTAGGTTTTCTGCCATGTTTGATGATGCTAGAACTGTTTGGCAGTCTTTATTTCCTATTTTTAGAGATATTCCTAAAAAGTTTCCTATTTTTAGCTGTTCTCCTCCATAGAGGATGATTTGGTTTGGTATGCTATTTATTTTACAACAGTATATGAATATACATAATAAAAAAGCAATAATTAATATTCTTTTGGTTTTTTTCATTTTTTCACCTTCGAATTTATTATTGCTTTTTTTTTATTTTTTATACAGTTATATAGTTATGTGGTGTAACATATGCCTTGCAAATTTCTTTTCAGAAAAACATCTATACATGTGAGATGCTGTATAATGATTATATTTTACTACATATCCACTTGTACATATTCCCGCGTTATAGCAATTTTTCACTTCATTTTGATTTGCATACACCAATCCGTACTGAGTTTTTCCTATATTGTAACAATTACTTACAAACGACTTATTATTTGCTGTTATACCTGCCCCCTCTACCTCTCCAAAGAATCTAAATTATCCAATGCTTTTCCTGTACCTAAAGCTACACATGAAACCGTATCTTGTGCTATCATCACATTTATTCCAGTTTTTTCTTGTAATAGCTTATCTAATCCATCAATTAAGCAACCTCCTCCTGTCATGTAAATTCCCTTGTCACTTATATCTGCTGCAAGTTCTGGTGGAGTTCTTTCTAATACCGAATGAACTGCATCAACTATCATCAAAGCTGGTTCTTGTAATGCTTCTAGCATCTCACTTGAATGAATTGTTATTGTGGTTGGAAGTCCCGTCGTTAAATCTCTTCCTCTTACATCCATTTCTACATCTTGTATTTTTGGATACACACATCCAACATTTACTTTTAGCTCTTCTGCTGTTCTTTCTCCTATTGCTAAATTATATTTTTTCTTTATATATTTTGAAACATACTCATCAAATTTATCTCCTGCAACTTTTATTGACGTACTTACAACTGACCCTCCAAGTGATATTACTGCAATGTCTGTTGTTCCTCCTCCAATATCTACTACCATATTCCCACATGGTTTTGATATATCTATTCCTGCTCCAATTGCTGCTGCTATTGGTTCTTCTATTAAATATACTTTTCTTGCTCCCGCGTTTGTGGCTGCATCTATTACTGCCTTTTTTTCAACTTCTGTAACTCTTGATGGTATACATATCATTATTCTTGGTGAAAATAGTGTTTTTCCTCCAACTTTGTTTATGAAGTATTTTAGCATTTTTTCTGTTACTGTATAATCTGATATTACACCTTCTCTTAATGGTCTTGTTGCTACAATATTTCCTGGCGTTCTTCCTAACATTCTTCTTGCTTCTTCTCCCACCGCTACAACTTCTCCAGTATTATTGTCAACTGCCACTACTGATGGCTCGCGTAGTACTATTCCCTTTCCTTTTACATATGCTATAACTGTTGCTGTTCCTAGGTCTATTCCTATGTCTTGTCCCCATCCGAATTTAAACATTCTGCATCCTTCTCCTTTGACTTTTTATTTATTACATTATTATTACATTTTGATTACGATTATATTACATTTTTTTCTTTTTATCAATAGATTTTAATAAAAAACCTGTAATTCGTAACAAAATTTTAAACTATAAAGTTAAGTACCCATTGGGCTACTTCTTAACTCTATAGTTTAAAATTTTATTTGCAAATTACGACACATCAAAAATGTTTTCCCTTTCTCTTCGGTTTATTTGTTCTAAAATAATCCTCTGTATCGTACTCACTTATTTTCTCTTCACTACTATCAACTTCTTCTTCATTATTTTCACTATTTTGAATAAAAGTATTTTTATAAAAAGGCTCTTCCGATTCTTCTCTTTCTCCTCCGACAATTTTATTTGCAAAAGCTTTATCTTTATTATTTACTCTGTTAAAAAATTCATCTTCATCATCTAAATTCAATCTTTCTATATCATCCTCATCATATTCATATTTTTCATCCTCATCGTTATAAAACTTTCTTTTTACAATAACAAATATAACCACACATATTACTATTGCTAAAACAACTCCTAGTAATATCAATCTAATTTTGTTAGCTTTTTTAGCTGCATCATTTAATGTACCACTTAAGCCAGTTGAATTTTGAGTCTTATTTACTATTATTTGATATGTAGAATTCTGTTTTGTTTCCTCATTATACACCAATAAAGTTACTGTGTTTTCTCCATCTTTTAAGTCCTCATTTCCAACTATTTCTACACTAACATTATTATTAGCACCTTCTGTTTCTATGTCTAACTTAGATACATCTTTTCCTACATCTACTTTATATTCATATATATTTGGTGAAAATGCTGGTGTTAAATCATAGCCTTTTATTGATAATTTTTTTAAATCTGTATTCTCTTCTGTTGCTTGTTCTTTATTTTCTGATTGTTTTTCTCCTGCATTTAATGTTGTTTCGTTTATATTATTAGCCGCTTCCCTTGTTACATTTATAGTATATGTTTTCGTAGTTGTTCCATCTTCCGCTGTAACTACTACATTTAATGCATTTTTTCCTTCAACTATTTTTTGTGCCCCAATTCCCTCTATTATAGCTTTTTTATCTTGAGCAGTTGCATATATTGTAACATTTTCAACATCATTTGGTACTGTTACATCATATGTTGTTTTTGTAATTTTAAATCCTTTGAAATCATTTGGCTTTATTCCTAAACTACTTAAATTAGCATTATTTGATTTTTTGGTACTTGCATTACTCGCAACTTTAATTGTTCCAGCTGTTGCTCCACTATATGACGTTGAATTAGAAGTATCTTTCATTTCAGCTGCTGTAGCTGTTACTTTGACATCTCCCTCTCCGTTTATTTTGACAGATACACTTGCTGACCCATCAACCATTACACTATTTTCTGATAAAGTGGCATTTCCTGTTACACTTAAATTTACTTTCCCCTTAGCTCCTTTTCCTGTTACTGTTGCGGTTACTGTATCCCCGACTTTTGCTGATGAACTAGAAAAGCTTATTACTAAATTTGCAGCATTTGACTTTGGTATAATTGCTATAATAAATACAATCGATAATAATATACATACTATTTTTCTTCTTAAATTCATAAAATTTTCCTCATTTCTTTCGTTTTTTTCTTTTTTTCGTGTATAGTATATCATTTTTTTGTTTTATAAGTCAACAAATTTTACCATTTTTTATTATACTTTTTGTTACTTTTGGGGACGGTGATTTTTGGGGATTTTCTCTTTTTGGGACGGAGAATTTTGGGAGAATAAATATAAGCAGACCGAAAAAATAAATCTGCTTATATTTTGTCTATATTTTATTTTATTTTTACTGATATCGTTTCCGAATTTATTATTATTTCATCTTCTCTTTCTTCATAGCCATAAACCATTGTTGTATTTATCTTAAATTCACCATTCTCTCCTATTATATTTATATAACCTGTTTCATAATCATATTCTGCTGTTGCTTTTTTTAATTCTATCTTTCCGTCTATTCCGTTCCTAAATTCAAGTTTTATAGTAGTTTCTTTTTTAAATTTTTGTAATTTTTCAGTTAACTCATTTTCTTTAAATTTTGCCATAGTAATTCCTCTCTTTCTATTTTTATTATTTACTATTTGAAAAATTTATATTCATGATAACTTAATAAGCTTTTAACTTCCTATCTTGAATAATTTTTAATTCATCACCTCGAATCGCGAATTTTTTGATTTTAGACTTTTTGAATAAAATTTTTTTGAACTTAATTTATACTATGGTAGCATATTTATAACATAAAATCTAGCGAACATTAACAATTTTGTAATAAAAATAAAAAATCGCCTATTTTAAGACGATTTTTTATTATATATTTTTTATATTCTTTCTCTTAAATACCATAAATGTTGGAATCATCATTATTATAAAATAAGTCAAACAAATTATAACCGAAAAAGGTACATTTAATCCTTTCATTAAAGGTAATTTTCCATAGAAAAATTGTGTAAAGTCCCAATTTGGCGTTACAAAAAATTTAAGCCATTTTATTTCATAATAATATGCAAATTGGTTTACAATGCTTGATGCCATATATCCCATTAATGTTATTGTAATTGCAACTGGTGTATTATTAAATATTGTACTTAAAGCAAATGCCAATGTTCCTATTAATACATATATTGGAAGTTTGCCAATTCCTGTAAGTATAATATTTTTTAATATTCCCATTTCCATAAGTGTTCCTGTATTATGGTTGTATATAATAGAAGGGATACTTAGAGAATCAAAACCAAAGAAAATTCCTCCAACTATAAATTGTAAAATTACTGTTATTATCATTATAAATAATACCACTATAAGTACTGTTATAAATTTAGCAAGTAAAATTTTCATTCTACTAAATGGTCTTACTAGTAGTAATTTTATTGTTCCTTTATTAAATTCATCACTAACTATTGCTCCTGCAATTAGAACTATTGTTATTATTATAAATAATTCATATTTTGAAAATACATTCAATATAAATCCTCTTGAGTCTGATGTATTATAAATATCTCTATTTTTTTCTATTACGTATTTACTTTTTTCTGCATTTTCCTTTGCTGTTTGATATTCTTGTTCTTCTTCATATGTTTTATTGTTTTTCTTTTCTAAATCAATTAATAGCATTTTATTTTGTAAGTATTTATTTAATGCCTCATTTCTGTAATCTTCACCGTATGGAATATCATATTTTAATCTCATTTCTAGAGTTTCTATTTGAATATCTGTTGTTTTATCTTTGTATTCTTCATTTAACCCTTCTTGTGTTAGCTTTAATGCATCAATCTCTTCTTGTGTAAAACTTTTCCAGTCGTTTGCTTTTAATCTTTCTAAAAATTTGTTATATTTTTCTTTTGCCTCATTTAATGCTTCTTCATCTTTTATTTTATATGTGTATGTATTTATATCTGACAAATATTTTGATGCTTTTTCTGATATAAGTTTATATTGCCATGATTCTTTATCATATTGCTTTAGTAGCTCATATGTGTCAACTTCTGTTTTATCTCCTATGTAGATATCTAATTCTTGCTGATTTTCTTTGTTTAAGTTCTCCATTTCTTCTTTTACTATGTTTATATATTCTTCTGTATAATAATTGTAATCTTTATTATTATATACGTATTTATTCATTACATTTGATAGCACTATATATGCTAAAACAATAATTAACATTATATAAAAACTTTTCTTTTTTATTATTTTTGTTATTTCATTTTTTATTAGATTATTCAATTACATTACCTCCTGTCTTTTTTAAAAATGCATCTTCCAGACTTAATATTTCTTCATTTACCATATAAATCTTTTTATTTGCATTTACTAGTTTTTTTATGATTTGAGGTATTTCTTCTTTTCTTACATTTATTTTGAATTTATTTTCATTTATTTTTTCTATTTGTGTTTCTATTATTTTTTCTATATTATTTATGTCATCTAATTCTATAATGTATGATTGTTCGACTTTTTTTACTTCATTTATTGAGTTTGTTTCTACTATTTTTCCGTTTTTTATTATTGTTACTTTATTGCAAAAACTTTCTAGTTCAGCTAAATTATGGCTTGATATTACTATTGCCATTTTTTCTTTTTCTGCTAGATTTTTTATTAGCTCTCTTAATTCTTTTATTCCTTCTGGGTCTAATCCGTTTGTTGGCTCGTCTAGTATTAATAAATTAGGCTTATGTAGTATCGCTTGGGCTATTCCTAATCTTTGCCTCATTCCTAATGAATATTTTGATACTTTGTCTTTTATTCTTTGCTCTAGTTTTACGAGTTTTACTACTTCGTCAATCCTTTTGTTGTCTACATTTTTGTATAGATTTGCTATTAGTTTTAAGTTATCATATCCACTCATATACATGTATAAATCTGGATTTTCTACTATTGTTCCTACTTTTTCTATTGCTTTTTCAAAGTCTTTTTGTATGTCATGTCTATTTATTTTTACTGTTCCACTATCTATACTTTGTAATCCTAATATTAGTTTTATTGTTGTTGTTTTTCCTGCTCCATTTGGACCTATAAATCCTAGTATGTCACCTTGTTTTACTTCTAGTGATACATTATCTAGGATTTGCTTTTTGCCAAAGTGCTTGCATAAATTTTCACATTTTAATATTGTTTCACTCATCTTTTTTCCCCTTTCTTTTGATGTTTTTATTATACTATATTTTAGGGGTTTGTCAATGAAATTAATAAATTCTTAAAAATAAAGATACTTTTTCAAGTATCTTTTCATCTACACAATCTTTGTTTAAAAATATATTAAATTTTTTATTTAAAATACTCTTCTATCATATTCACCAAATTTCTCAATTCTTTCGATCTCTCTCCATTCAGATATATCCCAAATTCGATTCTACCCAACTTCAAATCAGTTTCAACTTCAACTAAACCAAATTTTTCATAATCACTTTTTTCAATATATTCTCTTGTTATCAAACCTATTGCTTTTCCTGAAGAAGCAAGTTCTAATATCGTTCTATAACTACTATTTTTAAGCTTTAAATTTTTTCCATTAGTTATTTTTTTCAATCTTTCTACGACCTGAGCATAAACTCTAGGCACATATATAATCTGATTTTCTATACTTTCGCTTGTTAATTTTTCATTAGCTATTTTCGAGTTTTTACTGGCAATAAATACATCATTTAGATATCCTAACTTTATGTATTTTATATTTTTTGAAACCTGTGTATCTACTTTTTTAGAAAATACTATGTCGATTTCTTTATTTTCCAATTTTTTTAACATACTAGAAATTTCTTCACATATTAAATTCAAATTTACTTCCGGATATTTTAAACAATATTCATTTATAACCCTTCCAAACACACAAGTCCCCATATGATTATGTGTACCAATATTAATTATTTTCTCTTTTCCAATCTGATTATCTATTTTATTCAATTCATCAATTGGATTCTTTAATTTCTCATACAATCTTTTTCCATCTTCTGTTAACACAAGTCCCTTGCTTTTTCTTTCGAATAAAACAACAGACAATTGATTTTCTAAGTTCTTTATTTGCTTTGTAACTGCTGGCTGCGAAATATTTAATTTTTCACTTACTCTTGTTATGTTCTCTTCTTTTGCTACTTCTACAAATATTCTATATAATTCAAAATCAATCATTTTCTATTCCCCCATACACATATCCTAGGTATGGCTTTTTATTTAATTCCATACCTAGGAGCAAAAATCTTTAAATAAAATTTAAAAGATTTGAAAAAGCTAATTTTATTTCATCATCATCACATTTTGTTAAATCAAATCTGATTTTTTCATTTTTACATCCAGATAAATGCAATATCAAATTTGACGATAAAAATAAACTGAACACACCTTCCCTACACTCTCTATCTTTATAATATTTGCAACTTTCCTTACAAAATTCTGAATATTTTGCTCCTCTTTCAGAGTCTTTTACCTGAATCCAATTTTGGTTTCTAAAATATACACTCATCGGAATACCATTATTCTTTCCAATCATTTGAGTTGTCCAATTGGAGTCTGACTTTTCAGATATATTCTCTAAAAAACTGTAGAAGTTTTTCATAGGCACAAACATATTTTGCCAGAAACTTGATGCTTCTTTTTCACGTACTTCTTTTTTATTTCCATAATACTCGGGAAATTTATTAAAATCCAAAAGCTTTGCGTTTACATGCAATTCATCAACTGCTTTTAATACTAAACTTCTAACTTCTGATTCGTTTATTTTTGTTACTACTATGTTGTATCTAACAGGAATTTCATTTTTTTTCAGAATTCTGGTTATTTCAATAACATCTTTTGAGAGAAACTTTGGGAAATGTATTTCATCAATATATTCTGATATACTATCGACACTAAAAACAATGTCTAACCTCTCTTTATATTTCTTTAATATATCAATATATTTTAAAATTTTAAATCCATTTGTGTTTATTCTTATTTTTGTTTCCTTAAATTCCATTATATACTCTATAAGTTTCCCGAAGTATGCTACCCCAGTTGGCTCTCCTCCCGTAATTCTAAAGTTTTTTAGTCCTTCTTTTATCGCAATTGCTATTATTTTTTTGAGCATTTCATACGGTATTGTTTGCCGCTCTTGTGATATGCTTTCTCCTCCTTTTTTACAGTAAAAACATTTGTAGTTGCATTTCGTTGTTATTGCTATTGCCAAATATGTCGTTTTCCGCTTTTTCATTTTGTTGCCCTCCTAATTATTAGTGCTTTTTTCTGCTTTTTACTATTTAATTTTAACATAGTATTTATTTTTTTTGAAATATTTTTTTGTAGTTATGTTATAACTTAAAAGAATATCATTTTTTATATCTTCACTCTAAACCTTTCATATTTCTCACATAAACTTAAAGTACTATAATTTTCAATCGTTTCTCTTGGGATTAAATACATATTCTTGTTTTCTGCTAATATAAACAATAATTCAACATTTGTTTCAATAACAGTCTTATATGTTTTTCCTTTAGTTCCTCCGCAACTTTTTAATGCAACTTGATAATTCCCACCTTTTCCTATACAGCCTGTTGATTTTACTTGCACCCTTTGCAAAATTCCATTTTTTTCAACAATTAAATCATAATCTTGGGTATCGTTTAATGGAATCGACACAGTATAATCATTCGTAGAAAAATAAGCTATTGCCATACCTAATCCACAATTTCCTTTTTGTCTATTTGTATCAAAAAACATTTATAATCACCTCGAAAAAAAATAGAGATACTTTTTCAAGTACCCCTATTTTATATTATATATGGTGGGCAGAGATGGATTCGAACCATCGTACGCTCTCGCGGCCAGATTTCTTACTACTATAGTTTTCACTACCATTTTAAATGTTTGTAGTCTGGACTTTCTCTTTATCTTTCACAAGATACCAGGTATAAAGTCTCTACACTCGGAAATTTCTTTCCTAGCTCGGGATTATCATCAGCTTAACCTGTTAAGACTTCCCCGAATTAGCCTAGTTATCATCATATAATCACTTATATGAGCTGCAAATTTAGGTGTTCGTTACCAAAGACCACAGTCTGGTGCCATTAACCACTCGACCACCTGCCCAAATATGCTTTCCTCAAGCACGTTTTTTATTATAAGGCTTATAATGATTTTTGTCAATACTTTTTTTTCATTTTTTTATTTTTTTTACGTAAAAATTTGGATAGCTCCTATAATCCCTGCGTCATTGCCTAGTTTCGCGGTTTTAATTAAAATATTATTTCTTTTATTAAATAATAAATTAGATTCAATAATTCTTGTTTTTAATTTATCTAATAACATATAATCATATCTAGCAAAACCGCCACCAATTACAATACAATCTGGTTCAAAAATATTTATTAAATTAGATATTCCAATTGATAAATCATCAAGATATTCATTAATAATATCTGATATTTTATCCATTGAATCATCCATTATTTTTCTAAGTTCTGGTCCCGGGATATCATGAGATAGGTTTAATCTATTAATTACCTTTGTTTTGAATGCTAAAATACCACCATATGTTTCAAAACAACCTTTTTTACCACATCTGCACTTTAGTCCATCAGATTTTATTATCATGTGACCAAATTCATATCCTCCTGCAATATCACTTTGCATTAATGTTCCATGAGATATAAGTGCTCCTCCTATTCCTGTTCCTAATGTTAGAAAAAGGATATTATTATATTGTTTTATTTCTCCATATTGATATTCCCCAATTGCGGCACATTTAGCGTCATTTTTTATATGAACTGATAAACCTGTTTTGCTTTCTAATTCAGTCTTTAAATCATAATTTTCTACACCTAAATTGACTGATCTTAATATTACTCCTTTTGATATAGTTCCTGCCATTCCTAATCCAAATTCAAAAAATTCGTATTTCTTTTTTAATTCATTTATGGTTTCTACTATGAATTCTATTGCAACACTTAATATATTTTCTTTTTCCTTTACTGTAAAATCTTTTTCAAATTGTTCTATTATTATCCCTTCATTATTAACAACTCCAACAGATACATGACTTCCACCTAAGTCAATTCCAACATTTATATTTTTCATATTATTATCTTTCCTTTCACACGAGATATAAACTAAAATAAATAATTTTATTTAATTTGAAAAAAAGGAAAAGGTATTTTTTACCGATTCCTTCTAATCCTATTTTTACAAATATGCATCGAATAAGAAATTTCCCATGTATACTTGTATCATTGGTACTACTACTACTACTACGAAGAATATTAATACTACTCCTACTATAGCATACATAACTTGTGGCAATGTTTTCATTATTGCCTCCATGGTGTTATCTATATCTATTTCTAAGTATTCTACTAATTTGTCCATTATCTCGGCAAGGTCTGTTTGCATACCTATTTTTAACATTTCTGTTATCATTGGTGATGCTAGTCCTGATTTTTCAAATGGCTCTATCCACGATTGACCTATTAATATATTCTTTAGTGAATTCTCTATTATTGATAACATTACATAATTGTTAATAACATTTTTACTAACTTCTAATGATTCCTGAATTCTCATTCCATTTTTCAAGTTTAGTAACATTGCCTTCATTAACCTTGAAAAATCTAAAATAAATACAAGTTTTCCAAATATCGGCATGGTATATTTAAAATAATGAAATTTGTATTTTCCTTTAGGCGTTTGAATATATAAAACAATTCCTGCAATTGCAACTGCTAATAACATTGTAGGTACAGGCCAATATTTTAACATGGTCTTTAAAAAACCTTCAAACCATATTGTAATTGGTGGTAATGTTGATGATGTTCCAACTTCTTCAAATACTTTTTCGACTTGTGGTAACGCAAATAATGTTCCTACAATCAACATTACTATTAATAATACAAATTGAAATATATTAGGTATTAATATTCCTTTTAATTTTTTGGTAATTCTACTTGAACTATCTAAGTATTCAACAGCCTGCTGTAATGAGTTTTCTAGTGATCCTGAAAGCTCTCCAACTCTTATCATATTTATGTATATATATGGAAATACATCTGAATAATATTCCATTGTTTTGTACATATAATCTCCAGCTTCAACACCTGCCAATATATCTTCCAAAATACTAGCAAATGTAAAATTTTCTGTACTGTTTATAATTGTTGATAAGGCATGTACATTATTAAAATTTGCTTTTTTTAACAAATAGAAATTTTCTGTAAAAATGGAAATTTCTCTTTCTGTTACTTTATTTTCTGTTCCTATATATAAATTTACTTTATCTTTAAATGAAAGATTTCTTTTGTTTTCATTTGCAAGAATTGTTGTATCTGTGTTGTCTAACATATTTTGTACACTATCTGCTATATTTCTTTTTTTTCTTTTTAATAATTTTGTTCTATTAGTATTTATTTTAGCTACAGAAATTGGCTGTAATCCATTTGATTTTAACTTTTTTATTAAAGTCAATCTACTACCTTCTTCAACCCTGTTAGAAACAACTCTTCCATCATCGGTTACAGCTTTGTAATTAAATGTTGCCATATGTGTTTTATGTTAGATTTTTCTAACATATCCTCCTTTCTTCAATTTTTAGTATCTCATAGCATTTAAATTTCCACCATTTTTCTTTATTTTTATTTGCATAATTGTTCTATTTAATACATCTATATTTTTTTCTTCAATTTGAGATTTAGCTTGTTCTAAAGTTATTTTTCCATCAACAAAACATTCTGCTAATGAGTTTATTAATCCTATACTACCCTTGTCAGATGCACTTTGTATTGCGTCCTCAATCTCAGAAACACTTATTTTTTCCTTTCTAATTATTCCTGAAACTATATTATCTACTACCATTACTTCTGGTATTAATACAAGTTTTCCATCTGTTCCTGGCAATAGTCTTTGAGAAACAACTAATTTTAGAATTGATGATAACATATATTTTATTTGAACTTGATCTCTTACTTCATAGAAATTTATCATTCTGTCTATTGTTTCTGCACAAGATTTCGTGTGAAGTGTTCCTATTACCAAGTGTCCTGATTCTGCCATTTCAATTCCTGCTTCCATTGTTACTTTATCTCTAATTTCTCCTATTACTAATATATCACAGTCTTCTCTTAGAGAATTCTTTACTCCATCATGGAAACTTAATGCATCTCTTCCTAGTCCAATTTCCTTTTGTACAATTAATGATTTTTTAGAATGATGTTTATATTCAACCGGATTTTCAAGTGTTAAAATTTTTCTGTTTTGTGTTTCATTTATTTCATTTATTAATGCATTTAGTGTTGTTGATTTACCAGAGTTAGTTTTACCTGTAACTAATATAAGTCCTTGTGGTTGATATGTCATTCTTCTTACAATATCAGGAACTCCAAGTGATTCATATGATGGTAAAGTGTTTTTTATAATTCTTAATGTTGCTATTGGTACTCCATCTGTTGATGATATATTTACTCTGAAACGAAGGTCAGCATATTCTAAAATTGTATCTAATTTTCTAGTTTCAGTAAAAACTTTATCCATTTCTACATTACCTTTTACCAAATAATCATATATGTCATACATATCTTCTTCAGTTAATACTTCTCCTTGTGTTGAAGGTATCAAGTCCCTTGTAATTCTTAACATCGGTTTGTTTTCTACTATAAAATGGATATCTGACGCATCTTTAGCTATTGCCTCATCCAAAACTTTGTTAACATTAATCATTTGTTTCTCCCCCTATACATTATTATATACTACTAATTTTTTATTTAATTCTTCAAGATTCGTGTATCCTTTTAATACCTTATTTATTCCATCAACAACCAATGGTCTATATGTTTTTTCCATTGCTTTTTTACGTATTTCTATACTTGATCTACCTTCCATAATTAGTTCTTTTAAATCTTCATCTATATTTAATACTTCAAATACACCTATTCTATCATAATATCCTGAATTATTACACTTATCACATCCGACAGCATCATATGTTTTTGCACCTTCTAAATTGAATTTATAATCATACTTTTCTCCTATTTTGTTTATTACCTCTTTTTCGAAATCTGTAAATTCTCTTTCTTTTCTACATTGTGGACAAAGTCTTCTTAATAATCTTTGTGATATTGTTGTTCCAACTGTACTAGATATATCATAATCTGAAAGTCCCATTTTTCTTAATCTTGTAATAACCTCTACTGCATCAATAGTATGGATTGTTGATAACACATAATGACCTGTTTGTCCGGCCTGAATTGCAACTTCGGCAGTTTCTTGATCTCTTATTTCTCCAAGTAGGATTATATCCGGATCTTGTCTTAAAATTGTTCTTAAACTATCAACAAATCTTGTTTTTTTATCAATTTCAATTTGATTTAGTCCTGGAATTCTTATTTCTACTGGATCCTCAATTGTTGTTATATTTATATCATCACTTTTCAAATAATCTAATATACTATAAAGAGATGTTGTCTTTCCTTCTCCAGTTGGTGCTGCCATTATTGTTAAACTATTCTTTTTATTTACAGCTTTATCAAGTTCTTGCCTACTGTATGGAAATCCTAAATCAAATATATCTTTTATAGATTGTGATTTTTTCAACATTCTTAAAACAAATTTTTCACCATAAATATTTTTCTGTGATGAAACACGAATATTAAAATCACTATATAATAAAATTCTTCCATCTTGAGATTCTTGCTTTTCTTGATGCATGTTTGATATTGCTTTAAGTCTTCCTATTATTTGAGCTTGTTTTTCCTTTTCTATATTTGCCATTACCCAAAGCTGACCATCTATTCTGAAACGTACTCTTACAGAATCTGCTTGTGGCTCAATATGGATATCTGATGCCCTTTTTTCAATAGCAAGTTTTATTATATTATCTACTAAATCAGTTATCGACCCTGTATTTTCAAGATTTTCTAATGTCTCTCCTTTTTTTTCTTCATATCTTGCTAAATATTCATCTATATTCGTTTCTAAAGCCATATATGGCTCCATAACTAGTCCGCTATTTAAAACTAACATTCTTACACTTTTTATGTTTTCTTTATTGTTTTGTGTATCTGCAAATGCTATTTTTATCTTACCAGACTCTACATCAAATGGTACAGCTGAGTAATTTTTCATCATATCATAAGGCAAATATTCTGTAGGATCAATATTTATCATACTATCATCCAAAAATACTCCTTTTGTACCTATTATATCACCAATTTGTTCCACCAAACTGTTCGGATCTCCTAATTTTAATATATATAATATATCACCTAATTTTTTTTCTGGATGTTCTTCTTGATATTTAAGAGCTTTTTCTATTGCCTCACCATCAACAATTCCCCTTCTTACTAATTCAATTCCCAAAGGCTGTTTTCTCTTTAATTCCATAATTTTCTTCATCCTTTCTTTTGTTATATCATAATTTCACATTTAATGATGTCGAATAATTCTTATTATTAATTTTAAAATTTAAATCTATTTTTCTATCATTATACGAAAATACTCTATTACTTTCTACATATTCACATAAAAGTACCTTTTTTTCTTCTGTTCCATTATTTTTTATACTAATATAATAGATATTTTTATTTTTATAAATATATTGATGTTCTGTTAAGTCATTAAATGTAAAACTCAAAAAATCTACATCATCTGAGGTCTTTACGTTTATTAAATTATCTGAATTTATATCTTTTGTTATATATGCTAAAAATCTAGAATATTGTTCATCTGCATTTTGACCTATTGTAATTTGATTTACATTTTTATAAAAATATCCTGAAAATACTGACATCATTCCAATTATGATTATTAAACTTACAACATATATAACCAGTGATGTCATTGTAACTCCCTTTTCTGATTTCAATTTAAAAAATCCTTTCTTTTATGTATTTGTTTTAACTACTATACCTATATCAATATCTTTTACACTATTACCAAAAAAATAAAATACTCTTACTTTGATTTCTTTTACATAGTCCTCTGTTTTAGATGATGAAGGATAGTAATTTTTTATTCCTAACTGTATTTGATAGCTTTCATTATTACTTCCTTTTGTCGAATAATATATATAGTTATATCCATCTTCTTCTTTTTCTGTATTTTTATATGATGATTTTGTATATTTGTTATTTAAATCTGTTACTAGTTTACTATTTGATACAGTAATATCTGAATATTGTTCTGATTTTACTATTTCTAATACGTCTGTTGCTATATTTACAGCATTTGTTTTTCTTTCTATACCAGCATTAGTTTTCTGTATATTGTAAACCACCCCAAATATAGTTGGAACAAATATTAATATTACTATTATAGATATTGATATATCTACTCCTGTAAATCCATTATTTTTCTTAAAAATTTTTTTCATTTTCACTCCTTACTAATGGTACATAAAATATAAATTTCCAATTAATAATATAACATTAGCAATACTAATTAGGTACCCTATTTTATATTTATAGGCATTTATATTTTCTTTCTTTGATTTGTTTAGTGAATTTTTCAAGTTGAAAATTATTTTTGAAATTACAATCGCCATAACTACTATTATAGCTGATAATACTGTTACAATTATTCCTGTATTTATTAACATTACAACTATTAAAATTAATACTTCGATTAGATAATTTGATTGTGCTTTTTTTATTTGTGTTTCACTATCTACTATTAATAATATTATTAATGTGACTAAATACATCACATATCTATAAATACTAGTTTGACCCATTATGCATAGATATATTATGTAACTACATGATACCATCAAACTATAGTATAATACTCCTCTTTCTATTTTTCTATATTCTTTATCTATTCCAGCGATTATGAATATTGCAACTAAATATAATGCTATAAATGCAAATTTTACTATTGAGGCTAAATTTATATTATATGCATTTATTTTTAGGCAGTATGCTATTATTAAGAATGCTATTCCTGATAAGAATTCTAATATGAAATATCTCGGTCTTATTTTTTGTTTGCATTCTTTACATTTTCCACCTAATAGTATATAACTCCATACTGGAATTAGTTCAAAAAATCCTAGCTTGTGATTACAATTAGGACAAAACGAGTGTGTTTTTACTATATCAATTTTTCTTGGTATTCTGTATACGGCTAGTGTATAAAAACTGCCAAATAATGTTCCCATTATAAATATTATTATATATAAGAATGTGTTCATTTGTTTATTTTTCCTTTTTTTATTTTTAAGAAAAGCATATGCATATAGCATGCATATGCTTTTACTAAATTTTTATTAGAAACCTGTGTCAACCCATTTTTGGATTTTTCCATCTTTATCTAATGCTGCAGTAGTATATAATTTACCATCTTTTTTAGATGTTATTTTAATACTTCCTGCTGTAGTTGTTTCTCCTGTAGTAGCTGCTGTAGCTTCTATTTTAACATCAGGATAACTTGATTGTAACGCGTTTACTCTAGTTACTATTAAGTTACCTAATGCCACACTTGAACCAGCATTTTCATTTAATACCTCATCTTTTACTAAATTATTAGCTGTAGATGATGTATATTTAACAGCATAATAATCTGATACTGCATTTGATACTTCAAGTGCAACTGCATCTTTAGCTTCTCCAATAGCGTTAGCTACAGAGGCATTACTAGCTCTATTTAATATACCATTTTGTCCTGTTAACATAGCGATTGAAACACCAGCTAAGATTAATAGAACTATGATAGTTACAACTAATGCGATAAGTGTTATACCTTTATTATTTTTCATTAGTTTTCCCCCCTCTCTCTTTTGATTATTTTATTATTTGTAAATATATTAGCTTTAAAGCCAATATAATGTTAATATCTAATTAATTATTTAGTACCATTGTTCTGATATACATTAGGTGTTGTGCTTTCACTCGATTGATTAGGATTTGTCTGTGTTGTATTTTTATTCGAGTTTTCTTGATTGGTACTAGAACTATTATTATTATTTCCAGTATTGCCGCTTCCATTTGATGTATCACCATTATCTGTAGTAGAACTTGATGCTGGTGCAAATGGATTTGATTTTCCTGGAACATATATATTTGTATTTTTGTAATTATTCAAATCACTTGCTGTTACTTCATATGTTAAAATAACATTGTCTTCACCTGTCTTTGTATCTATGTTATCTGCAAGTAAATCCTGCACTTCTTCTGTTGCCGTATATGTTACAATTTCTGGCACTGTTTTTCTATTTGGTATATATTTATATAAGCATATTGCCAAAAGTAACATTGTTATTAAACATACTAATAACATTATAATTATTTCTTTTATGATTTTTGCCATTTTGTCCTCCTTAATATGTTTAATTTGTTGTATTTGTATTTACTGCCGTATTTGTCGTTGTTGTTTGATTTGTAGTTGTTGTAGTAGTATTAGAATTTGCTGTACCGTTTGCTGCCTGAGCTTGTGTTCCATCAGTTGTACCTGTTGTATTATTAGCATCTGTTGTGTTATCTGATGTTTCACTTGCATCAACTTTTCCTACTTTTATAGGTACTTCTTTACATGTAAATGTTGCAACTAAGGAATTTTCTGTTGATGGGTTCATTTTAAAATCATCAATTTTAAATCCCAATTTTGAATCATTTTCTATATCATATATAAAATCTGTTATACTAACATAACTTCCATTTACAGTGAAATTCAAATTATATAAATTAGTGCTTGCTCCACCTGATACTACATCTATTTTTATAACTACTCCCTCATTTTTAGCATAATTTCCTAATTTTGTCCATAAATAATCGATATCATATGTTTCTAGCTGTGATACATAACTTGGCTCAGCTGACTTTGATAATATCGCTTGATTTTCATATTCTGTTTTGCTATCTTGTAAAGTATTTGCTGCACGTTTAAGATTTGATTCTGTATTTGCATATGTAACACTAATTACATTTGATAATTTAGAAATCGTTTCTTCAACTTGATTATTTTTTTTATCAATATCTTTAATTCCACTTATATTTAATTTGCTTACACCACTTATCATAATAAATATAGACCCAACTAGTAATAAGCAAACCACTATACTTATTAAAACTTTTCTCATGGTAATTCTCCTTCTATCGTAACAGTAACTATATCTCCACTTTTTTGACTACTAGATGAAACCGCATCTTTTAAAATTCCATCTAATTTTATTTTTGCTATGAAATATCCTAATTGGTCATAATCATTAGCCTGTGCTACAATTGACATCTTCTTTTCTGTTGTATTTTCAATTGATGTAAGTTGCACTCCTTCTGGAATTATATACATAATTTGATTTAGTAGATTTGGTATTGAATTTTTCATTTCAGCTATATTGCTTATCTTATTATTAATTGCCTTTAACTCTTCTGTTAATGCCGTATATTTAGTATTTTTAGAATTCAAAGAAGTTATATTTGAATTCATTTTACTAACTTGCGCATTTTCTGCTGATATTAAAGATTCAACTTCACTGTTTTTCTTATCTATTTGTCCAACTAAAACCTTCGAAAATACAATAAATATAATGTTAATCAATATTATTGCTACTGCCGCTCTAATAAGCATTATTTCAGTTTTATCAAGACTTCCACTCAATGAAAAATTCAAATCTAATTTTAATTTTGTTTTTTTCTCGCCATCTCCACTATTTTTTTTATTTCCAAATGATACATCTGATGTCAAAAGCTCTTTTAGTTTATCCTTAACATCTGGCTTTTTAAAGTTAAAAGACTGTATTCCTTCTCCTAATGACTGCATTGCAAGTGCTATAGCGCTATTTACTTCAATATAATCCTTAATGTTTACTTGTGAAGAATTTCCTTCTATTATACTTGGTTTCAATATTTTGCAATCAATTGATGGTATTAATTCCTGAAAATATAAATCAACATTATTTACAACTGATAATGTTCCTGTTAAATATACTGTCGAAATTTTTACAGGTGCACTTTCAATTACTTCTTTTACTTTTTGTCCTATTTGATATAATACAGGTATAATGTCTTCTAAATGTTGCTGTTCTGTTTCTTCATCCATTACATTTGCAGTATATATTGTTGTTCCTTTACATATTTCATATGCTTTAGCCATTGAATTTTCTTTTCTATTTATTTTTTCTAGTACTTCCTCACTTCCATGGTCTATTGTCTCGATATTATAAACATGTCTATCATAAATAGATGTAATAGTTGTTTTTTCTTCCATGTTTATAATAAGTTCATTTTCTTTTTTATCAAACTTAGCTATGCTTGCTATTGCTATTCCTATTGGCAATACTCCAGCTACTTTTTGTTTTGCAATAAATTGTTTTTGTTTATTTAATTCTATCTTATTTACTATTACCTGTATTGCTTTTATTTTATCTTTTTCTTCTACACTTGAAACTAAAGCATGTCTTGTTTCAAATGCTTTTTCATTATATTTATTTTCATCACAAAAAGTTTCAAATTCTGTCTGTACAGTTTTTTGCACATCATTTTTTGATAATAAAGAAAAGACATTATAATATAAGTATCTTTCATTCGCAAGATTAATAGCAATTGGTACATTAAAACTATAAGTTTCTTCTATAACTTGCTTTATAGTTTGGTTTATATTGTCGCTAAATCTTATTCCATATGTTTCTACTTTATAGATATCTTTTTCTTTAGAAACTTTTGCATATTTAATTAAATTGTTTTCTATATATATTCCTAAACAATTTTGCATTTCAACGCTCCTTGCTTTTTTAATCCCTTGTTTTTTTGTTTCATTCTTTTTTTATTTTATATGTTTTTTTTTATAAAATCAATACCTTTGTGGAAAATGTAATATAAATGTAATATCTTTGTAATATTTCTGTTTTTTTGTAATATTTTTCTCTTTATTTTTGTTATTATGTATATTTTTATAAAAATTGTAAATTCTATTTTTAGAAGTTTATTTTGGAGGTAAAACATGAATAGTCCGTTAGATACACAAAAAAATTATCAAGAATATGTAAATCAAAAATCACCCAATTCTCCTATTCTGAAAAATTGCTTTAACGCATTTGGGGTTGGTGGTCTTATTTGCTCAATAGGTCAAATTATTTTTTCATTCTGTCTTTATAAAGGATTAGATGAGGCTACATGCGGAACTATTGTATCTATTATCTTAATAGCGATAAGTGCCTTTTTAACTGGTCTTAATATTTTTAACAAAATCGGAAAATTTGCCGGTGCCGGCTCTTTTGTTCCTATTACTGGTTTTGCTAATTCTATTGTCGCTCCTGCTATGGAATATAAGTCTGAAGGCTATATTATGGGTGTTGGTGCTAAGATGTTTACTGTTGCTGGCCCTGTTTTGGTTTATGGTATTTCAACTTCTATTATTGTTGGAATTGTATACTTTTTGTTTAATTGCAATGGTGTTTTGGTGTGATTTTTGCATTTCTGATTGGGGACGGTTCCTTTTCGGAAAAGGAACCGTCCCCAATCAGAAAAAAGAAAGGATTGATAAAATTATTATGGAAAAATTAGGTAAACAAACAATAAAATTCGATACCCCTCCCACAATCTTACAAACAGCATGTATTGCTGGACCAAAAGAAGCAGACGGTCCACTTGCAAAATATTTTGATCAATGTTTAGAAGATGAAATGTGGGGAGAAAAAAGTTGGGAAAAAGCTGAAAGTAAAATTGTAAAACAAACTGTAAATACACTTATTTCTAAATCAGGAATTCCCTCTGATAAAATTGAGTATTGCTTTGCTGGTGATTTGCTAAATCAGTGTATTTCTTCAAGTTTTGGTCTTCGCGAATTAAATGTTCCTTTTTATGGAATTTTTGGTGCTTGTTCTACTTTTGTTGAAGGTATTCAGCTTGCATCTGTTTTTATTGAAGGGGGAATAAATTATGCTATATGTAGTGCATCAAGTCATTTTTGTAGCTCTGAAAGGCAATTCCGATTTCCATTAGAGCTTGGGAATCAAAGACCACCAACTGCCCAATGGACTGTTACTGCATGTGGCGCTGCTATGCTTGCAAAAAATGGAGATGGTCCAAAGGTAACTCACATTACAACTGGGAAAATTATTGATATGGGTATAAAAGATGCAAATAATATGCGGTGCAGCAATGGCTCCAGCAGCTTTTGATACCTTGATGACTCATTTTTCAGATACTGGTAGAAAGCCTAGTTATTATGATGCTATTCTTACGGGTGATTTGGGTCATATCGGAAAAGATATATTGGTGGATTTGTGCCAAAATGCAGGTTATAATATAAAATCTGTTTATAATGATTGTGGTGTCTTGATATTTGATAAATCCACTCAGGATACGCATTCAGGTGGTAGTGGTTGTGGATGTTGTGCTAGTGTTTTTTCTGGATATTTATTTGAACAATTAAAAACAAAAAAATTAAATAAAATTCTTCTTATTGCAACAGGAGCACTTATGAATTCTATGAGTTCTCAACAAGGTGAATCTATTCCTGGTATCGCTCAAGCTGTTGCTATAGAAAATTAGAAAGGATTTAAAATTATGGATTTTTGGCAAAATTTTGACTGGATGCTTTTGCTTAGATGTTTTGTAGTCGGTGGTCTTATTTGTGTTATTGGTCAAATTTTAATAGATAAGACTAAACTTACTTCTGCTAGAATTTTAGTTCTTTTTGTTACAGTTGGAACTATTTTGGGAGGGCTTGGAATTTATCCATATCTTGTTAAATTTGCAGGTTGTGGTGCTACTGTTCCTCTGACTGGTTTTGGAAATAATCTAGCTAAAGGCGTTATGGAGGCTGTTAAACAAAATGGATTTTTAGGAATTTTTACAGGTGGTCTTAAGGCTGGTGCTGGAGGCATTGCCGCTGCTGTATTTTTTGGATATATTGCTTCTTTGATTTCTAAACCTAAAATGAAAAAACAGTGATTTTTTCGGATTGGGGACGGTTCTTTTCACGAAAAGAACCGTCCCCAATCCGAAATTTTATAAAGTTTTATTTTTATTTTTTCTCAAAAATGATGGAATATCTAAATCATTTTGTGAAGAACTTAAATCTTGGCTAGAAGGTATTGAACTTACTTTCTTTTCCCAAGGTTTTGATGTTGTTGTTCCTAAAGAATCAAGAAGTGGAGATTTCATATCATTTGGCTCATCAAATCCTGTTGCAATAACAGTTATCTTAATTTCATCTTGCATTTCTGGATCTATAACTGTACCGAAGATAATGTTTGCCTCAGGGTCTACACTGCGTTGAATTAATTCTGCAGCTGTGTTTACTTCTTGTAAACCTAAATCTTCACCACCTGTTATATTAATAATTACTCCTCTTGCTCCTTCTATTGATGTTTCTAGTAATGGACTTTGAATTGCTTCTTTTGCTGCATCTTCTGCCTTATTTTCACCTGATGCACGACCTGTTCCCATGTGTGCCATTCCTGTATTTAACATTATTGTTTTTACATCGGCAAAGTCTAGGTTAACTGTTCCTGTAACTGTGATTAAGTCTGATATACCTTGTACACCTTGTCTTAATACATCATCTGCCATTAAGAATGCTTCTGCCATTGATGTTTTTCTGTCTATTATTTGTAATAATTTGTCATTTGGTATTACTATTAATGTATCTACTTTTGATTTTAGACTTTCAATTCCACGTTCTGCTTGTGCTAAACGTTTCTTTCCTTCGAATGTGAATGGTTTTGTAACAACTCCTATTGTTAATATTCCCATTTCTTTTGCTAAACCTGCAACTATTGGTGCGGCACCAGTTCCTGTTCCACCACCCATTCCGCAAGTTACAAATACCATATCTGCTCCTCTTAGAACTTCTGATAATTCAGTTTTGCTTTCTTCTGCTGATTGTGCTCCAACATCAGGATTTGCTCCAGCTCCTAGTCCTCTTGTTATTTTTTCTCCTATTTGAATTTTTGTACTTGCTTTTGATTTTTGTAAAGCTTGTCTATCTGTGTTTACAGCAATAAAGTCTACTGATTTTATTCCTTGATCCAGCATTCTGTTTACCGCGTTGTTTCCAGCTCCTCCTACTCCTATTACTTTTATTGTTGCTGTTCCATCCATCATTGTTAAATTGCTGTTATCGTCTATATCCATCATAATTCATTTCCTCCTTAAATATGTATATATAGCATTTGTAACTTTGTTACTTTTTTTAGCTATAAAAAAACTCTTTTATTCTTGAAATTATTGTTTTCCAAAAACTCTCTTTCGAATTTGTATCAATTTTACTTGACACTGATTTTGCAAAAGGTCTTGATGCTATATATCGTATTAGAGCGTAACTTGTTCTGAATTCTGGCTTTACCATACTTACTGCTCTTCCTGTTGATATTTTTACGGGAATATTTAATGCTATTTTTCCTGCTACATCACTTTTGTTTATGTTTGTTATGCCTTGACCTGTTAGTATTACATTGTTTATTCTTGATTTTAATCCTTGGTTTGTTATGTCTTTATTTATAATTGAAAATATTTCTTCTATTCTTGCCTCCATAATTTCAATTAATTCTGAACTTTTTATGACTTTGCTCCTTGTTTCATCTGTACATGTATTTAACATTATTTCATTATCATTATCTATAAATGATTTTAGAGCTAAACCATATTGTCTTTTTAGTTTTTCTGCCTCTTGCTCTGAAATGCTTAAAACTAAAGCTATATCGTGTGTTATGTTATTCCCTCCTAATGGGATTGTATTTGTGTATTTAAATTCTTCTCCCTCAAATACTCCTATGTCTGTATTTTCTGCTCCTACGTCTAATAACATTACATTATCATATAATTCGTTTTTATCTAACACTAGGTTTCTCTCTGCAAGTGTTACTGGTATTATTCCGTCTATCTCTACTCCTGCTTTTTTAAATATGCTTGTTATTTTTCTTATATAATCTTTTTCTGCAAGTATTACTTGTGCATTTACTGTAAATGATGAGGCAAAACTTCCCACTGGGTCTGCTACTACACGCCCATTATCTAGTATTATTTGGTTTATTGCTACATCTATTAATACTTTGTTGTCTGGGATTTCTATGTCTTTTACTTGCATTATTGCGTTTTGTAAGTCTTTTTGCGATATTCCTGCATATTTGTCTTTTACTTCTTTTAGTACACTATTTTGAACTATTGTTACATATTTTCCTGGAATAGTTACATATGCTGAGTTTATTTTTAATTCTGTTTCTTCTTCTGCTTGCTCGATAGTTTTGGCAATACTGAAACTTATATCGTCTTCATCTACTATCTTGCCTTTTTTTAATCCTTTACATTTATGTGAGGTGCAACATATTATTTCTATTTGTCCAAAGTTGTTTACCTCTCCTGTTGATAAGCAAACCTTGGTTGTTCCAATGTCTATGCCCACTATGATATCTCCTATTGCCAAGATAATTCCTCCATATTTTCAATTTAATTTTTACAGGTTTATATATATTACATTTTCAGACAAATGTCAATAGAATTTGTTATATTTTTGTAATATTTTTGTAATATTTTTGTAATATCTTTTTTCCATTTTCTGGAATTTTATGTTATCTTAGTTTTGATTTTCCTGTGTTTTATTTGCTTTCCTCAATTTGTATTCTTCGTATTTTTTTGACCATTTATCTATATAGTATTTTCTTATTATTGTTAAATTCAAAAACATTCTTCCAACAAAAACAACTATTGCTGCTAAATAAATATCAACATTTAATTTATTACCTAAATATGTAAGTAACATTGATAAAATACTATTGCAAAAAAATCCAGATATAAAAACTTTAAAATCAAACTCGCCTTTTAAAGTTCCTGTTATTCCTCCAAATACTGAATCTAATGCTGCAATTATTGCAATTGCAAGATAACTTGAATATGAATATGATATAATAGGTGCATTTAATCCTACTATTGCTCCTAATATACATCCTATTAAAATAGCTATAAATAACATTTTTATTCCTCCTATTTCTTTTCACTTTCTTTTTCTTGAATATATTTTGTTTCAAAATCTCCTGTATATTTAGAAATTTTTACTTTGTTACTTCTTTCTATTTCGGCTTTTATTCCACTTGCATCTAATTGTTCTGCATAACCATTTTTTCCAAATATACTACTTTCTAAATATGAACTATTTCCAATTGCTTTTATTTCAAAATTATTTTCTCTTATATATTTACTATTTATTTTTATTGGTCCTTCTACATCTAAATCGACAATATCTGTTGTATTTACTATTCTTTCTCCATTTATTGATATTGCCTCAGCTCCTGCATCTTTTAGGTAGTTTACAATATATACCAAATCTATAGCTGCTATTGGCTCTCTTTTTTCTCCTTCTCCTAATTCACTATCTTTTTTTTCTGTTAAAGTAATTACAACCCCTTCGCCTTCTACATCAGTCTTCCCAAGTATTAGCTGTAAATCTTCAAGTTCTTTTTCCAATGTTGCCTTTTTTTCTTCATCTGATGTACTTTCTTGCTTATATGTCTGCAATGTACTTACAGTTTCATCATATTTTTCTTTGGTTTCGTCATATTTTGTTTTCCAACTTGCAAGTTCTTGCCTTAATTCTGTTTCTTGCATTGAATCTATATTTGTTTCCTGCGATTCTTGAACAACTTTAAATTGCATAAAAATTATCATCACTAATAAAAAACATACTAATGAAATTGTAATTATCATACTTCTTTTACCTTTTTTCATTTACTTTCAACTCCTTTGCCCAAATGGAACAGGGGCTTTTTTGTCCCATTTTTATTATTATAATAATTTTGCAAAATTTGCCCCAAAAAGAACCGGTCCCAATGGAGCATTATTTAACTGTTTTGGCATATTTAAAATTAATTACCCCAGTATATTTTTGAATTTCTAAATTTGTATTCTTTTTAAAATCTACAATTTTGCCTGAATTTTCTTTAAAATACTCTAGTGTTGACCCAGGTCTATTTAATGTAGATAATAATTCTGTTAATCCAATTGCTGTTATTTGTATTGGTGAATTTACTTTTTTTCCATTCACCACAATTACATTACCATCACATGAAATTGCAGTTGTTGTTACTACTCTTTCTCCATTTATTGATATTGCCTCAGCTCCTGCATTTCTCATTTCATTTACAACTTGCAATATATTTTCTGCATGTACTAAAAAATATGATGGGTCAATTGTACTTGAATCTGTTTTTCCATCTGTTAAAGTTACCCTAACACCTGTTCCTGTTACATCTGTATTTCCTAGTATTAAATTTGCTTTTTTTATTTGACTTTCTAGGTCTGCAAGCTCTGAGTTGTTATTTGTTGTATTTTCTCTTTCTTTTTCTAGTTCTTTTTCGACTCTTTCTAATTCTGCATATTGATTTTCATATTTTTCTTTCATTTTTAGAACTTGCGTTTTTAAGTCATTTTGTTTTTGATTTCCTGAAATTGTTGTACCATTATTATTAACTGTTTTTATTTGTATACATATTCCTATTGTTAATATAAAACACATTACAGCTAATATAATTGTTTCTACTTTTCTAGTCATCTTAATTACTCCTCTCTAAAATATGGTTTAAATCCTGCACTTAAGTCCCCATTTACAAAGGCTGAACCTGATTTTCCTTCTTCATTTTCTATTATTTTTTGTACATATAACATTTTGTTTGTTAGGTTTGTTGTATCTCCTATATTTATTTTTTTGGATTTGCTTTCTAAATATAATATGTAATTTTCTTCGTTTTCTGCATTTATTTCTGTTATTAAATTGTCTATTTTTATGGTTTTTGTTGCATCTATGATTTTTGATATATTGTTTAGTTTTTTTAGGTCTTCTGTTTTTAGTCTTTTTTCGTTTAGCATTTCATCTTCTTTTATTGATAAACCATATATTACAGGTACGTCTTTTTTTTCTGATGCATTTTCTAATATGTATCCGTTTTTGTCAATATAAACATAACTATTTATTAGGTTTATTTGATATTTTAACTTTCTTTCTTCTATTGATATTTGTACTGTTCCTGGTAGTTTTCTTTTTATTTGTACGTTTTCTATATATGCATTTTCTTTTATTTTTTCTATTATGCTATTATTGAATTTGAATATATTTTCTCCTTTTTTTATTCCTGATAATGATATTATTGTGTCTTGTGATATTTGTTCATTCCCTGTTACTTGTATTTGGGTTATGTTGAATATTGGTGCTGTTAGTGTTAGTACAATTATTATTCCTATTAATATTATTGTACTAAGTATTCCTATTATTTTTTTGTTTTTCTTTCTTTTTTTCTTTTTAGGTTGTTTTTTTATTTTTTTGTTTTCTTCTTTTGATTTACTTTTTGTTTTTGTACTTTTCTTTCTTTTGGGTTTGTTTTTTTCTTTTTCTTCTGTGATGTTTACACCTAGTACTTTTTCACTGTTGAAATTGAATATTTCCTCTTGAAATTCTGGAATTTCTTTATTTTCTATTTTTTTTGTTTTTTCTGCTTTTACATGACTTTCTTTTCCATTTATTCTTTTGGTTACAAATACTTTTTTCTCTCCGTTTGTTTCACTATTTATTTCTTCGTCTGAAAAGTATAGTGTTTTTCCATCTTTACTTATATTCATTTTTTTCACCTTCTTTTGCGTAACTATTTTACATTAAATGAAAAAAAATAGCAAGATTTTTCTTGCTATTTTCATAAAATTTGTTTCTTTACATAGATACATTCCAATTAATTGTTGGACTTCCAGTATACCAATAATCACTCCATCCAGATGGTTTTGAAGTAGCTTGGCAATTTATTGTTTGACTTGAGGTCCACTTAATAAATGCATACGTTCCTATAGCTGTTACTGTACTTGGTATATTTATAGAATTTAAATTTGTACATTCACCAAATGCATTACCCCCTATACTTGTTACATTGCTCAATGTACCTACACTTTGTAATTTTGTACACCTATAAAAAAGTGATTTTTCTATCTTGGTTATTTGGCTAGGTAATTTAATATTTGTTAAGCTCGTACATGAACAAAAAGCTCGTTCACCAATTGAATTTACACTGTCTGGTATATTTATATAAATAAC
Organism: uncultured Clostridium sp.; assembly: GCA_900553125.1. GTDB lineage: Bacteria > Bacillota > Clostridia > TANB77 > CAG-508 > CAG-269. The sequence goes on from USCB01000009.1 coordinate 29,083, forward strand.
TTTTGTACATCCGTAAAATGCATTCTTTCCTATCTTAGTTATAGTATTTGGTAATTCAAAACTAGTAAACATATTATCATTTTCCGGATACCAACCAGTTAAAATTTCACTTTCACCATATATTCCAAAAGCATAATCACCAATTTCTGTTACAGTGCAACCTTCTATTTTACTAGGTATAACTATATCTGTAATAACTTTATCTCCATCTATTATCCCACAATTATATTCATGAGCACCAGATACCACTTTTCCATCATATGTATAGTAACTTTTCACAGCATATTTATCTTTAATACCATTTATTACTGCTGTCTTTGTATCAGTATTTAATGTATATTCAAAATATTTAGAATCTGTTTCACTTTCACCGTCCAAACCTGCTATCTTACCTGTTGATGAAACATTGAAAACTTTACCACTTGATTTTATTCTTATTATCCATCCGTCATTTCCATCACTTGCAAGCACATATTTTTCAGTTCCTATTTTGCTATTTAACGACTTTCTTAAATTAGACTCATCCATCTTTCCCTGCCCCATTGTTAGAGCCCCTAACACTGCCAAATTAACTTGTTCATTTATTGTTTCTTCATCTGTTGTATCTCTCGCCTCTGTTGATTTTGTAAGTATTCCATCATCTCCTGTTAGGCTTGCTATCGTTATTCCTGCTAGAATTAATAGTACTATTATTGTTACTATTAATGCTATTAATGTTATGCCTTTCTCTCTTTTGGTATTAACCATATTCATTTTGTCTCTCTCCTCCTTTTCATCTGTATTTTTATTTTATATATAACGCTAATCGTGAAGAATATTCAGCTTTTAACGTATTATAAGGGCTTTCCCCTCGATATCTTTCTGATGGAGTATAATAATTTTTATCATCACTATGATATCCTCCGGCGAAGACCTCTTCCTTGCCATTCATCCCCCTCTTGTGTCCATTCTTTATGACATCCATACAAATCATATACATTATTTATAATGTCATTTGCATCAGTTCCTGATTTTTCACTCATATTTGCTTTTTTTGGATTTGACGTTCCTACTTCATTATTGTTTTTTGCCATCCAATTTAACATAGCATCATATTGACATCCATATATCATACTACTTTGTACACTATTTTCTGATGATGTAAATTCTTTCATTTTTACATAGCAGTCATACCAACTTGTCAAATCTGTACAATCACTTATATTATTAATTCCCGTAGTTTGTTTTTTAGAAACAACCCCATCATATTCTATTCCTCCACTTGCACCTGTAGAATGATATTCCACTCCTGCTTCGTATCTGCCCACATAAAATCCTTCATATTTTATTACCTGGTTAATCATTTGATTGAATTCACTTTGTAAGCTACTAAGTGATACACCATTATCTCCTCCATTAAGTTGCTTATAGTAACTTAAACTAGGATTATTATTATAATTTGGAAAAAATGGTTCGGCAAACTGACTTCTAGTAGTATCTCCCTGAAAATAATACCTATCCTCTGCATAATAACGCAAATAAGCATTTTTACCCGAAAAATCATAAAAAATACCACAATAATTCACACCATCACTTGATTTTATAGCCATAGGTGTATATGTTTTTCCAGATGTTGTACCACTAATAGATTCTCTTGGCAATTTATCTCCCTTGCTATTTTCAAATACTACATCTGCAACCGGAACCCAAACAAATTCACTTCCTTCTATATCTATAACAACACCAGTATCAACTGTTCCTGTTTTATAAGTTGCACCTTTAGGTAGTGCAAAATATTTGTTAGCACCATCTGCTGTTGCTTGAGCTTTATCACCATAGCTAGATGGATTTTTTATTGGCTTCCCTGCTGCTACCCCAACAGGTGATGAAGGTAAACTCGTATCTCCCCCTGATGAACCTCCTCCCGTTGTATTTCCTCCACTTGTATTATTTCCGCTTGTATTTCCACCACTATTATCTCCATCGTCTACACTAGGCTCTGTGCTTGATAATTCACCATCATTAGAAACATAATACACTCTTTGTGGCGATACTGATGTAATAGTTATTTTCCAACCGCTGCTAATTTTCTCTAATACATATTTTCCTTTTCCTATCTTTTTATTCAAATATTTAGTTAAATTTTCTTCCTTCATTTTTCCATTGCCTATTGATATAGCACTTAAAACTGCCAAATTAACCTGTTCATCTAGTTTTGCCGTATCTGTAACTTCTTGTGCTTCATTCGTTTTTGAAAGTATTCCATCATCTCCTGTTAGTGTAGACAAAGTTACTCCTGATATAATTAATAATACAATTACTGTTACTATTAATGCAATAAGCGTTATACCTGATTTTTTTCTCATATTTACTTTCATTTTATTTTTTCCTCCTAGTTTATTTTCCCCTAAATTACATTACAATATTACTATATCCTGCAATTTATTTCAAGCATTTTTTTTTACTTTTATATTACATTTTTATTACATTTTTATTACATTTTTTCTCTTTTGATGACGGAGAATTTTTGTGACTTTTTCCTTTTTTCCTTTTGGTGACGGGGAATTTTTGGTATTTTTTCTTTTGGTGACGAAGAATTTTGTGGAACTTTTTCACACTTTTTTCCTTTTTTACTTGTAATTTTCTTCATTTTGTAGGATAATATAAGAGATTGAATAAAATTAATAAGAGGGAATAATATATGATGAAATTATTAGACAAATTACTAAAAAAACTAAATATTAATAGGAACACTTTTTTTACATTTATACTGACCTTGATTTCTTTTTATATTTGTATAGATCGAGTTGTAGAAATGTTACTTATGATATTTACTGGAGTTTCAACCTCCTATTGGGGACCATTTAAATACACGCTTGCACTTGCATGTCCTGCATTTGCCTTTGCGTTTTCCGGTAAATCAAGTTTTGCTCATGATAGAGCTCATAAAGTTACATTATTTTATACATATATAACTGCAATATATATAGTTACAATCTCAATGTTTAGTCAATGGTTAAATGCTGGACTTTGGACATTATTTTTATCAGTGCCAAATTATGCTAATATAGTCACAACATTTCCAAGTATGGTTAAACATGCATTTTCTGCAATTGCATTATATATACCTTTAGTAACGATTTATCCATTTATTACTAAAAAAATAATTATGGGAATAAATGACTCAACTGAGCAAATTAAATCAATTTGGGATTATGCTGGAATTGATTTATCAGACCCTACTGTAAAGCACAATGCATATATGTGTGATGTAAGTTTCCTATATGATTTTAATACTGGAAAAAAAGTTACATATGGTGAAACAGCTAGATATAGGTCACTTTTAGTATGTGGAGGTTCTGGTACAGGAAAAACTTCAAGAATCTTTGAGCCTATGATTGCACAAGATATAGAAAAGAAATTTTTCTTTAAAGAAGCCTCAAAAGAACTTGGTTTTACTGCATTAAAGACTGGAATTGCAACACTTTCTGGTCCTTATAGCAATGATTATTTAAATGCAAACTTTAAACTTAACATGTTAACACCTACTTTTGGAAAAGAAACATTATATAAAACATTTATGCAAAAAATGTTACTTACAGATTCACCAAAACCAATTTATAGGGATGTTGGAATGACATACTTATCTCCAGATAATGAAAGTATATTTAAAATGATAGATGTTTGTGATAATTACGGTATCTCTTATACATTATTAGATCCTGTAAATCCTGCAAACTCAGTCGGACTTAATCCATTTGTTTATGATGATCCAAACACTATTGCTGTTACAATTTCATCAACATTAAATGGAATAAAATCACCTGATACTGATAATTATTCTGAAGATGTGGTTATTCAAATATTAGAAAACTTGACAATACTTTTAAAATTAGTATACCCTCAAATGAATGATGGTATACTACCAAATATGGAAGATTTATTAAAACTTTTAAATAATTTCACATTAATACAAAAAATGTGTGAAATTTTGAAAAAAGATTATGAAATGGCAGAAGAATATTCTATGTTAGTTCTATTTTTAGAGAAGAACTTCTATCCTCAAAGTAAAGGACTAGAAAACATGGAAAAATATGCATTTTATATATCAAGTAGGCTTGAAAATCTACTACGTTCATCAAAAATCAAAAATATTTTATGTAATAGACATTCAAATATCAATTTTGATGAAACATTAGCAAATGGTGACTTAATCTTTGTATGTACACGTAGAGGTGATTCTGGAAAATTTGCAAGTACGGCATTTGGATTATTCTTCTTAATCTCAATGCAAAATGCAGTTCTAAGAAGACCAGGAAATGAAAAAACACGTATTCCTCACTACCTATATATTGATGAATTTCCTGACTTTGTTACAAAAGATACAGAAACAATCTTTACAATGTATAGAAAATATTGTGTTGGAACTACAATCTCAACTCAGAGTATTTCAATGTTTGGTACATCTGGAGTTACTAATGTCAGCTTGGGAGATGTCGTAAAAGAAAATTCTGCAATGGCTAAATTTAATAGCACCATTCTTTCTAACTGCTCAAGTAAAATATATACAGGAGGTGCTGCTCCTATAGATGAATTACAATGGTGGCAAAAAGAAATTGGTCAATGGAAACAATGGCAATATAAGCCTCGTGATTATGATATTTCAAAAGGCAGTTTATCATCTTCTATGAAAGAAGTTAAATATGACTATAAAGATAAGATTATGGCTGGAAGTATGCAGTTTTTAACTGATAATAAATGTGCTTATAAAATAATTGGAGATAATGGAGCACCACAAAATAGTGATGGTATTATTAATTTCTTACCTCCAAAATATAAAGAAAGACATAAAGGTAAAAAATATGATTTTGCCAAATACACATCTAGTGATGCAATTTCAGATGCTGATAATAATAACAATTCATCATCTAAAAGATTTAATCCGAAAAAAGTTAGTTTTAAAGATAATACTGAGGATTTAGATCCAATTCAATCTAATACATCTTCTAATTTTCTTTTAGATAGTGATGATGCTATTGTGGTTAATTTTAAAAAAGATAAAAAATAAAAGGAACGGAGTTTTAAATCCGTTCTTTTATATTATCAATTGTAAAATTAATCCTGAAGTAACTCCTATAAAATACATTAATGCTGAAATAATAAGGTTTTGTTTTATATTCTTGTTAGTTCTAAATAATACTATTAACCCAACTCCCGCACCTGTAAGTAATCCTGCAACTAAAGAGGCCATATTTATTACATTTTCAATATATAAGTTAGTTATAATAACAGATGCTGCACAATTTGGTATAAGTCCTATTAAACTTGATACAATCGGACCCAAGAAAATATTATTTTTTATAATCATTTCAATCTTGTCTTCCCCAACAGCTCCAATAATTACATTTATAATTAATGTTATTATAAAAATATATATTGTTATATTTATTGTATGAACTAAACTTGCTTTTATTATACCTTGTTCATGGCAATGACAATGTTCATCTTCACATATTTCTATACTTATCTCTTCATCATCAATTGTATTACATTTTTTCTCTTTCTCAAGTAAATTCAATTTATAAAGCTTTCTAACAATAAAATCTATTAAAACGCCCCAAAATATTCCTAAAATTAGCTTTATTCCAAGTATTTTTAACATTAAGCCTATTGGCATTGCCTCTGAAATAAAAATCGGTATCATTTCATCTGAGGTTGATAAGTATACTGCTATCAATGTTCCAACTGAAATTAATCTTGATGAATATAAATTTGTAGCTGATGCTGAAAACCCACATTGAGGTAAAATTCCGAACAATTCCTCCTATTAAAGGTCCAAATTTACCTGATTTTTTTATTTTTTCTTTTACTTTATTGCTTGTTTTATTTTCTATATATTCCATTATTAGATATGTTATAAATAAAAATGGAACTAATTTTATTGTATCTATAATCGCATCTTGTAATATATCTAACATATTATTCTCCTTTTTTATACTATCGCAAACTTTTTTCGTATTGGGGACGGTTCTTTTCGCAAAAAGAACCGTCCCCAATACGAAATCACCCCTTAGTCGGTACCTTTATAACAACCTCTGTGCCCTTCCCAACTTCACTTTTTATATCAATGCTTCCACCGTTTTTATCAAGAATTTCCTTAGCAATAGAAAGCCCCAAACCTGTTCCTCCGTTTTCTCTGCTTCTTGCCTTGTCCACTCTATAAAAACGCTCGAAAATTCTATTTAAATCTTCTTCTGGAATTCCTATACCATTATCTATTATTTTTATATATGCATCATTATATACAAATCCAACATAAATCTTTAATAATCCACCTTCTGGGGTATATTTTATACTATTTGTTAAAATATTTAAAACAACTCTTTCAATATCATCTCTATCAGCAAATACTGGTGGCACATCTGCTGTTACAAAGTTTTCTACTTGGTGATTTTTCTTTTTTATTTCAATTGCAAGTTTGTCCTGGCATTCTTTTACCATTTCTCCTAAATCAAAACTTTCCTTTTTTATTTTCTTTCTATTGCTGTCTATTCTAGAAAGTTCTAATAAGTCTGTAACAAGTCTTGCCATTCGTCTTGCCTCTGTTGCAATCACTCCTAAAAATTCTTTTTTGGTTTTCTCATCATATTCACCTTCAAGAAGAGTATCAGCATATCCCATTATAGAAGTTATTGGTGTTTTTAATTCATGCGAAACATCCGCAACAAATTCTTTTCTCATATTATCAAGCCTTTCATGTTCTATGCTGTCTGGTATGAATGCTATAACCCCTGCCGGAATATCTTGTTTATTTCTAAATGGTGAAAATAATACATCAAGATTAGCATCTCCTACATTTACCTTTTGTGTAGTTGATGTCCAGTTATCTAAATATATTATTTTTTCCATGTTTATATTTTTATCGTATTTATGAAAAACATCTTCAAAAGTGTTGTCTTCTGGCGATATTTTCAACAATCTTTTGGCTGCTGGGTTTATTAGTGCTATTGTTCCATCTCTATTAAACACAACAATCCCTTCAGTCGTATGTAATACAATTTTTCCCATCTCAATTTGCTCTGTAGATTTTTCTTCATCTTTACTCTTTAAGTATTTATTTATTGGGTAAACTATTACTTTTGACATATAAACTCCAAGTACAACTGAAATTATACTAAATACTACTGCACAAATTATAAGTTCTTTGCTTATTTTCTCAGATAATTCCTCTATTTCAATATCTACTTGTTTTACATCTGTAATTTGTTCTGTGTTAATTTTGTCATGAATTTGTACTATATTAGATTGTAGCGTTATTCCTAATGATATTAAAACAATAACTTCTACAATAAATATTCCTAAAACTACTTTTAAAGGTGTATTTTTCTTTAACACTTTTATTCCCTCTTTTCATTTTACCAATTTCTTTATTTCTTTATAAATTTTTTCCTCTACATTTTCATTAGATACTTTATATGCTGCTTTTCCCATTTTTTCACATATTTCTTTGTTAAAAATAATTTTTTCAATTTCATCATTTAGTATATTTCCTGTTAATTCATCATTTTTTATTATCTTTGCTGCTCCAACATTTTCAAGTACCTTCGCATTATACATTTGATGGTCATTGCTTACATTTGGTAAAGGTATTAATATTGAAGGTTTTGAAAGATTGGCAATTTCTGTAATTGTCATGGCTCCACTTCTTGCAACAACAACATCAGCTATATTTTCTATCTCTTCCATATTATATATGTATGGTAATATTTTACAGTTTTCTATGTTATTTATATCTATAGACTTTTCTGATAACTCTTTTTTTATTATATCAAATTGTTTTGGTCCTGTCGCCCAAATTATTTGATATTTTTTATTATTCTTCTTTTCTATAATATCTATCAAAGCCTCATTAATCTTTTGAGCACCTTGACTTCCTCCAAAAATTAGTATAATAGGTTTTGTTTCATTTAATCCTACATCTTGTATTATTTTATGTCTTTCATTTATACCATAATCACGTTTCTTTACCTTTACTGGCGTACCTGTAAATACAACATTTTTGCAATTAGGAATTCTTGATTTTGCATCTTCAAAGGAAACCAATATTGTATCAGCTTTTTTTGAAAGAATCTTTACAGCCTTACCTGGAAAAGCATTACTTTCATGTAACAAAACTGGCACATTGTTTGCTTTTGCAGCCATAACAACTGCACCACAAATATATCCACCTGTTCCAATTACAATATCTGGCTTAAATTCTTTTACAATCTTTTTTGCTTCTCCTATTCCAATAAATGTTTTATATAATTTTTTTAGATTTTCTATTGAGATTTTTTTGCTTAAGCCATAAGCATCAATTGTCTTCAACTTATATCCTGCTCTTGGAACTAAATCATTTTCTAATCCTCTAGTAGTTCCGTATAAATATTATTTCAGAGTCTTTTTGTTCTTGCTTTATTTTATTTGCTATTGATATTGCCGGATTTATATGTCCAGCCGTTCCTGCTGCCGCAATTATTACTCTCATTAAATATTGCCTCCTTTTTTCTCTTTTAGGGACGGAGATTTTTGGGTATTTTCTCTTTTGGGGACGGAGATTTTTGGGTACTTTTTAAGTATCCAAAAATCTCCGTCCCTAAAAGAGAAAATACAATATCTTTTTCCCTCTCTATGTTTTTCTACATGCTCTCGAAATATTGAGCAAAACTCCCATCTGACAAAGCATAATAAACAAAGCCGTTCCTCCATAACTAAAAAATGGTAATGGCATACCTGTTGCTGGCATTGATGATGTTACAACCGCTATATTTATTATAACTTGTATTCCAACAAGTGCCGTAATTCCCGTAGCTACTAAACTACCGAACATATCTGGTGCTTTCATCGCAATTAAAATACCACGCCAAATAAAAATGGCAAACAATATTATTACAAAAGCACAACCTATAAATCCCATTTCTTCAGCTAAAACTGAGAAAATAAAATCATTTTGTGGCTCTGGCAAATATAAATACTTTTGTTTACTTTGACCTAAACCAGTTCCAAATAATCCTCCGTGAACCTATTGCATATAAACTCTGTATTACTTGCCATCCATCTCCCTTTGCATCGCTCCATGGATTTAAAAATGTTGTAACTCTTTTTAATCTATATGGTTCAAATATAATTAATGCAATCAATGCAGGCACTCCAACTGCACACCCAGGAACTACCATTTGCCACATTTTACATCCCGCGATTACCATCATGATTCCAACAATTCCAATAATAACCATTGATGCACTCATGTGTGGTTCTAACATTATTAGTAAAATTATTGGTGCTATCCATGCCAAATGTTTAAGCCATCCTTTTATAAAAAACTTTAGTTCCTCTCTATCTCTTGTTAGAATCCCTGCATAAAAAATTATCATACAAAATTTAACAAGTTCGGACGGCTGGAATGAAAGCGTTTCTGTTATTCCTATCCATCTTTTAGCTCCATTAACTGTTTTTCCTATAACCAAAACTAATACTAATAAAATAATTGATATTATGTATGCTATTTTATAAAATTTTTTGTAAAATCTATAGTCTATCTTTGATATCATTGCCATGGCACATAATCCCAAACCTGCAAATGCAGCTTGTTTTACAAAATACTTGTAGCTTTTTCCACTTTCTGATAAAGATGTTGGAGAGCTTGCTGATAGTACCATTATTAGACCTATTGTTAATAATAATAATACTGTTATTAATAGTGTATAATCTATTGGATTTTCTAGGAAACTAGAAAATTTCTTGGCCTTTTTCTTCGCCATTTTTTACTCTCCTTTCTTTTTTTGAAATGGGGACGGTTCTTTTTTGAAAAAGGAACCGTCCCTATTTCAAAAAGATCACACAATCAAGATTCCAATTATACACATTAAAAGTGTAATAACTGAAAATACTCTAACTACTTTATTTTCATTCCATCCAGATAATTCAAAATGATGATGTAATGGTGCCATTTTGAATATCCTATTCCCTGTTTTTTTATAATAATATACTTGAAGTATTACAGATAAGGTTTCAAGTATAGGTATCAATGCTATTACTATTAAAAGTAATGGTAGTTTTAGATATAATGCTAAACATGAAATCAATCCACCTAAAAATAATGAACCTGTATCTCCCATCATTATTTTTGCAGGATTTAGGTTAAACATTAAAAATCCCAAAATACTTCCTATTGCTATGCTACCTAAAATCGCTACTTCTCCTACTTCTCTTAACATTGCAATTACTGTTAAACATGTTATTATAATTGCACATACACTAGATGATAAACCATCTACTCCATCAGTTAAGTTTATAGCATTTGTTGTTGCAAGTATTACCAAAATTGCAAATGGAATATATAAAAATGATGGCAATGTTATTTCTGTTTTTATTATTGGTATAAATATTTCTGTTCCATGACCTGCAAATCGTAATATAAATAATACGTATAACACTGATATTATAAGTAATCCAAGCATTTTATAACTTGGTTTTAAGCCTTTTGTATTATGTAACACTAATTTTTTGAAATCATCTACAAACCCTACAATTCCAAAGCCTATTGTTAGACATAGCATTGGTATAAGTTTATTGGCTATTTCAACTTTTCCTATTCTGTTTAAGTATATGTAACTTCCTATGGTACATATTCCAATAGACAACATAAATATTATGCCACCCATTGTTGGTGTACCTTGTTTTTTAAGATGTGATTTTGGTCCATCTTCTCTTTCGATTTGTCCTACTTTTATTTTTTTCAATATTGGTATAATAATTAATGCTAATACTACTGCAACTGCAAAACTTATTAAAAGTATTGTTGTTTGAAAATTCATTTTATTTCTTGCCTTTCTTTTTTATTTTGCTAATTATATCATTAACTATAATTCTTTCATCAAAAGGATGTTTAACTCCATTTATTTCTTGATATGGTTCGTGTCCTTTTCCTGCTAAAACTATTATATCGGTTTTATTAGCCATTTTTATTGCTTTTGTTATTGCCTCTATTCTATCAACTACTACTTCATATTTTCCTTTTGTCTTTTTAATTCCTTCTTCAATTTCAGCCACTATTGTTTCTGGATTTTCTGTACGTGGGTTATCTGATGTTATTATTGTATAATCTGCTATTTTCCCCGAAATTTCTCCCATTATTGGACGTTTTCTTGTATCTCTATCTCCTCCACAACCAAATACTGAAATTACTCTTCCTTTTGTATATGATTTTACTGCTTGAAGTATGTTTTGTAGACTTTCTGGTGAATGTGCATAATCTATCATTATTGGTATTTCAAGCTTATTTTCTACCATTTCTGACCTTCCTGGTACTTTGATTTTTTCCAATGCCTCTTTCATTACTGTACTTTCAATTCCTAGTTTTCTACAAACACATATTGCACATAATGCATTATATACTGTAAATCTTCCTGGGATGTCAACTTTTACTCTTTCATTTCTGTCTGTTATTTTTGCTTTAAAATCAACATATGAATTTGTTATTGTTATATCTTTTGCTAAGAAGTTTCCGAAATTGTCTATTCCGTATCCTGTTATGTCATTATCTGGAAACATTGCTGGAATTTTGTTTCCCTGTAAATCGTCTATGTTTACAAATCCTGTTTTACACATATGGAATAATTTTAATTTTGATTGTAAATAGTCTTCCATATCTGGATGTTCATGTGCACTTATATGGTCTTCTGAGAAGTTTGTGAATGCTACTAAATCGAAGTGACATCCATCAACTCTATGTAGTTTTAAACTTTGTGATGATACTTCCATTACTACATATTCCACTCCTTCTTTTACCATGTTTGCAAATGTTCTTTGGAGTTCTAAACTTTCTGGTGTTGTTCTATCTGAGTCTGCTATTTTCTTACCATTTATATATGTTGCTATTGTTCCTATTAGACCTACTTTTTTTCCTGCTTTTTCAAGGATTTCTTTTATCATGAATGTTGTTGTTGTTTTTCCTTTTGTTCCTGTTATTCCTATTAGTTTGAATTTTTGTGATGGATTTCCATAAAAGTTTGCAGAGCTAATGGCTAAAAATTCTCTTGTGTCTTTGCTTACTATTAGTGTTACTTTTGATGGTATTTTTAGCGTTTTTAGGTCACATGTTTCATCTACTACTACTGCTATTGCTCCGTTTTCTATGGCACTGTTAATAAATTCATGCCCATCTACTGTGAATCCTTTTATTGCTACAAATAAAAATCCTTTCTCTATTTTTTTTGAATTGCTTTCAATTCCTTCGATTTCTAAATCCAATTCTCCTTTGGCTTTTAAGCCGTCGATTCCATCTAAAATATTTTTTAAATTCATGTTTTTATCTTCCTTTCAAGGATATTTTTTGTAAAAGAAAATAATTATTTCCAATTTTACTTGCTTATTATATATCAAAAATTTTTTTTTGTATAGTGTTTTAGGATATTTTTTCTTTATTAATGTTTATGTTGGGAGTGAGGTTTTATAACTTCACATTTTATTATGAATTGTAGAAAGATATTGAAATATACTTGTCTTTTGTTCTCAACTATGATAGAATTTTAGTAATATTTAATAAAGGAGGATTCAAATGACATTTAATACTTTAAGAAATCAATATATCAAATTAATAAAACCATTAAAGATTGACAGTTTTAAAAAAGTTATAAATGTATCTTCCCCTCTTAGAGCAAACTTCTCTGCTGGCTGGAATGACACCCCGCCTTACTGTAATGAAGTACCCGGTTTTACACTAAACGTGCCAATTTCATATAAAAATACATTTCCTGTTAATGCTAAAATCGAAAAAATTGACTTTCCCAAAATCATATTATCTGATAATTATTCAGAAATTGAAATCACAAACATGTCTGACTTATTAGATTGTCAATCTCCATCTATTCCATTTGCATTACATAAATCTGCACTTATAGCCTCAGGACTTATTCCTTTTGATATTAACTTTAATTTACAAATGTTCTTAAATAAAAACTCTGGTTTTAAACTAAGTACAAATGTAGTAAATATTCCTATTGGCTCTCGGACTTGGAACTAGCAGTATTTTGCTTTATTCTTGTATAAAAGCAATCTTTATGTTTTGTAATAAAGATTTTACAGACATTGAACTATTCCATATAACCACTTGTGCAGAACAAATCTTGAATACCGGTGGTGGATATCAAGATGCAATTGGTTCATGTTATAATGGATTTAGGTTAATACATTTTTCTCCTGGATTATTACCTTTGATTAACTGTGAACCTATACATATAGATTTCAAAACTCAGCAAAAATTACAAGATAGAGTTATATTTATCTATACAGGAAAAACTCGCGTTGCCAAAAATCTTCTTGCTACAATTATGGGAAACTACATGAATAATGACACAAATACAATCTTAACTCTTAAAGATATTGGCTTAACAGCACTTGATATGAAAAAAAATCTTCTTGATGGAGATTTAAAGACCTTTTCACAAAATATGATAAAAAGTTTTAATTTAAATATATCTTTAAACAAAAATTTTAGTAATAATACCATTGATAGCATTTTAAATTTCTTTTCTGAATATTCCGATGGTTATATGTTATCTGGTGCTGGTAATGGGGGTTTTCTTACTATTCTACTAAATGATTGTACTAACAAAGAGTATATTATTAAAATCTTTAATTCAAAATTTAAGGATTCTAATATAGAACTTTATGATTTTAATATTATATTTTAACAAGTCCTTTACCACTCTAATATGACTCTATGGATTTTTTACTTGCTATATCTTTTTCATTATATAACAGATGTGTTTTTTCATCAAAAATGCATCTGTTACTATCATTTAAATCACATACAATTGTATAATATTTTCCAGAAATCTCTAATGTTTTTACAAGCACATTCTCTGGAACATTGCAATCAATCACACTATCAATAACAACACTATTCTTTCCAATTTTAGATTTTGAGGAAATTATGCTATTCTCTATATAACATTTAGTTGTCAATTTTCCTTCAACTACAGAATTTATTACAATATTTTCATTATTATTTCTTTCAAATGCTATTTTTAAAAATTCCTGTGTTGTACCATAATGTATAAATCTTCCGTTTTCAAGATTTTCAATTTCTATAGCCTTATTTTTGATTAAATTCCATATCTCTTTTCTTATATGTATTAGTTCTTTCGTTATTTCTGCTTCAGATTTTTGACACAAATACTCATTAAAATCTGCTTTTAAACAAAGTGGATAAATTAAATCTGTATATAAATTTATCATTACATTATTTAGCTCTATTTTCTTTAAACTTTCAACAGTATCTTCATTATAATAAATAATTCCTGTATCTATGTTGACTTTGCCTTCTTTATTTACTGCATTCTTTTCTTTCAATACCTCTATGCTTTCTTTTTGCAATGATTCTTTTAATTTTCCATTTTGTGTAACAAATACACCATGTCTTTCACCTTGTATTGCATCTGTTAAAACAGAAAATGCAGTATTTTCTTTAAATACTTTTTGATTTATTTTTTTATAAATTGTTGTACAATCACCTGACACAATCAAAATACCAGGTTCCATTCTTTCTCCAATTGGCATTACTTCTTCAAATATTTCATCTAATAGTATTTTATTATTACCAGAAAATGTTGGTATAAATATTTTTCCTTTATCAGCATATATTGGCATTCTTGTACTTTTTCCTGCGGAATTTATTAATAAAATCTTCTTTTTATTTGTTTCTACTTGATTTATAATTTTCAATAAAGCTCCACCTGAACCTAGTTTTTCTTTTTCTATTGTTATTATATATTCTGTATCACAAGATAGCTCTTTTTTTATTTCCATTAATTTACTTTCTAAAATCTTTTTTTGAAACTGATTTGCAACTGTTATTATTATATAATCAAAAATCTTTTTCACATCTAAATTCTCCTTTTCATCTTTATTTTTTTCTTCACCATTAATAATTTTAAATGTACATTATAAAACCAATTTATAATAAAATATTTTATATAAACTTTGTAAGAATAATAATTTTTATTAAATTCTACCTTTTTGGCATTAGGTTTATCTTTATCAAAAATATTATATAGAAAATCCTTCAATCTTTTTTGTTGCTTATTAAAATGCTCTTCATCTTTAAATATGGGCTCATTTAACATTTCTATATATTTTTCATCATCATTATCAATTTTCTTAACTTCTGTTAAAACTTCATCTAAATTTTCAAATTTATTGCAATTAATGAATGACTTTTCATTATATATTTCATTTATTTTAGGGTCACCCCAATATATAGGAATCGCATTTGAAGCAAAAGCATCAAGTATTTTTTCTGTATTATATTCCGGAAACTGTTGATTTTCACATGCTATAACGAATTTATATTTTTTTTGAAAATTTATCTTATCTATTTTACTATTTCCTATCTTACCTCCAATATTATTTAGAAAGAAACCTCCACTGTCCACCTTCTTATATTCGTTTAATTTATTAAATAAATTTTCCCTCATGGAATTACACACATTTTTCCTATATACAAAAGCGCAAAATCCTTTATTTTCAATGTCAACAACTGTTTTTCTACTTTTTATCAAATTATATATTTCCTCTTCTAATAATATATTGTATTTCAAATATCTATCATCAAATTTTATATTATAAAATCCTATTGCATAATCATATAAATTAAAATCAGGTGCTAGATTTTCACCCAATACCAATATTTTTATTGCATCATTATATTTAAAATGATGATATCCAAAAACCGAACAAAAAATATAATCAGGATTATCAGATATTTCAACATTATATCTTTGTTTTAATATATTTGTTATTACATTATTTTCTTTGTTTATATCCCAAAAATCAATAAAATTAATTTTAATTGTTTTCATTTTTTCTCCTTTTTTATCTTTTTGTATAAATACATAATTTTATTTGGTATACATCCAACTATTAATGGTTTTACAGTATATAAAACTCTTTTTGGGTATTTTATATTTAATAGTTTTAAATATTTTTTTCTTAATTTGAACTCTACCACTCTATCGCAATATTTTTTTCTCCTAAAAGATTCGATATTTTGCCTATAATTTAACAAAACATCTTCCAAAACATACCCTTTATATCCCATATAATATAATTTTAAATATAAAGCATAATCTTCATTTCTTATATAATTATCATATCCACCTATCTTCTTTAATATTTCTGTTTTTATTAATAAACTTGGATGAAAAAATACGCAAAATTTAATAAGCATGTCCTGTTTTACTTCACCAAAAAAATGGCTTGTTTTGTATATCCCTTTTTCATTTATATAATTTGCTCTACTGCCAACTAAAGCATATTGATTATTGTTTTCAATGAATTTAATTTCTTTCTCTAATCTTCTTATATCAGATATATCATCTGAATCCATTCTTGCAATATATTTTGTATTTACTCTTTCTATTGTTTTATTTAATGATTGTATAAGACCAATATTTACTTTATTTTCTATTACCTTTATTCTATTATCTTTTTTTTGAAAATCTCTTATAATCTCCTTGTTATTTTTATTAGTTCCGATCATCAACTATTATAAACTTAAAATTTTTATATGTCTGGTTCAATATACTTTCAATAGACATTTTTAAATATTCATTTTTCTCATTGTATACACTCATTATTACTGTTATTTTTTGTTCCATAAGTAGTTTCCTTTCTTAAAAATTTTAAGTACACATATTTTCTTAATCCATAAGGCATAATAGCAACAAGACTTCTAAATATAGTATTTTTAATTTGCTCTTTTGTCGATATTATGCCATTTGCTTTTAATCTATTTTGAATATATACAATTATTTTTATATACTTCAATCCTCCTCTCTTCTTGTATGTATTATTTTCTACTCTTACCTTTAATAATATTTCTGGTATATTGTATAACTTTAAATTATTTTTCACTGCTCTTATCCATAAATCATAATCTTCCATCTTTCTCAAATTGCCATAATTTCCTATTTTTAAAATAGATTCTTTTTTATACATTGCTGCCGAATGATTTAATGGTGACCTATATTTAATGTATTTTTTTATTTCACTGTCTGTTACTGGAACTTTTCTTATATAAGTTTTTTGGAGTGATTTTTCGTTAAATTCTTCTATATATCCACTTATTATATCGAACTCTGGATTTTCTTCTAAAAATGTTGTTTGTAATTCAAATCTATTATTTACAGCTATATCATCACTATCTATTCTCGCTATATATTCATAGCTACATTCTTTTATTCCTATTGCCAATGCTTTACCGGCTCCTACATTTTCTGTTAAAGGGATTATTTTAATTTTTATTTTAGTATTATTTATAAATTCTTCTATTACATTTTCTAACGCTTCTGTTAACATTCCATCTTTTACTATTACTATTTCTGATGGTATAACTGTTTGATTTATTACACTTTCTAATGTCTGCTTAAAATATTCCGCTTTTTCTTTATAATATACCGGAATTAAAACTGAAAAATTAATCAAAACTCTCCCTCCATACCTTCTTCTGATTTTATTTTCTTTATCATTTCCTCAGATTGCTGTTTTGTTATCCTACATCTATTATAATCCTGTAGCTTTTCTATAGAATTTTCTATGTTTCTATCTATAATGTCCTGTAGTTTCCTATCATTTAATTTTTTTAAATTTATATAGTCACTTAATATTTGACTTGCATTATATCTATGTTTTCTTAACATTTCTTCTATCTTTCTATATGCCATTTCTCTATCCATATCACAGTTAGAATTTTCAATTATTTGAATACATTCACCAATTATACTAGAGTTATTTTTTTCAAAAATAATACTTGTTTTCAGTAATTGAACCAATTCTTTTCTCATATTTTCTTTTTCTTCCTCTGATAATTCTTTTTCTTTTACCTCCCCATATAATTTTATATATTCTATTCTATCAATTTTATATTTAATTGAATATGGTACTAGATACATATATTCTTTTTCAATTTTAGTTTTTTGCTCATATGTTCTTGTTTTCTTCAAAGTATTATCTTTTGTACTTTTTACATACAGTTCACTTGTATTAAATATTGTGCATATTGATACTGCTATTAATATTATTATTTCTATAATATTGTTAAATCTTAATTTGGTATAATTATTTTCATTGAAATTTATTATAGCCATCAATGCATAAAATATTATCATACTATAAAAAAACGTCATATCAAAGTCAACAAAAGAATGTAAAAAAAGTGCAATAAATGCAAACACTATACCATTTTTTTCCTTTTCTCTATTTTTAATAATTGATATTATATTTTTTACTGTTAATATTATTAAATAGCCAAATACAAACAGACCCAATATTCCAAATTCTATTGCTATTTGTAATATATAACAATGCATCTGAGAAACACCATAATAATATGTTTGAACATCTTGTACTGCATATTTATATCCATCTCCACCTATTCCCCAAAAAACATATTTTTTTAATATTTTTAATCCATCTATAATGAATATTTTTCTTTCTTGAATGCTTCTTTGAGATAGATTTATATATTTTAATTGTGCAATTATATCTGTTGGCAAAAACTTATAATTTAATGTAAAATCTTTTCCATTTACTTTTAAACTTTTTATTTTTAATTCTTTTCCATTTCCTGTTTCTTTGGCAGAAACAGAAAATTCAATCCATTTTATACCTTCAACTGCATTTATATCAAATTCTTTTATTCCACTATAATTATTTACTTCTATTTTTTCCTCTCCTAAATTATCTGAATAATTATTTCGTTGTATAAATTCTATTGTATAATTATCTTTTAGTGTATCTGATTTTGCCTCAATTTCTAATTCTATTTTATATTGATTATTTTCTTTTACATCATATATATTTTTTGTTATTTTGGTTTGAGAATTATAATTATTAAATAATATTAATTCACTTTTGAACATTGATAGTATAAAAACTATAATTATACTTGTTACAAATATCATTATTAAATATCTTATTTTGAATATTTTATCTATTTTTCCATTTGAACCTATTTTATTATAAATCAATGATGATATTATAGAAATCATAAATGTTATAAGCCATATACAATTTATATAGCCTGTCCTTTTTAAATAAGTAAACGCTGTTGCATATATTAATCCACATACTATATTTGTAATTATCAATTTTAATAAAACATATTTTTCTTCTTTTGATATTATTAATAAATACATAACTATTATTAGTGCTAATATTAATATTGTTGTCCTTGATTGACTTAAGATTATTCCCGATAACAATAGGGTTGATATTCCTGAATATATTTTACCTTTTTTATTTAATACTTGTTCTATACTTAATATGTATGCTACTGCTGTACTTATTGCAAATGTATTACTATATAAGAAAAGCGAATACATCCTTGTTAATGATTCTTGGTCTGTAGTTACTCCAATTACTGCCTTTACAAAATCATATGTTATATTGGTTGTTAATAAATCTATTCCAAATATTACTAATATTACTCCAGATATTATTATTATATCTTTTATTTTTCCTAAACTTTCTCTATTTTCTTTTAGTTCTTTGTTTATTATTATATATATTATAAATATTGATATATATCTAAATATGTAATTTACTGTCCCAGTTAAGGTTATATATGTATTTGAAATTAACGGCAATGCTGATATTACTAGTAATATCAGCATTGCTTTTGTTGTTTTACTTGTTATTATTTCTTGTTTTTCTTTTTTGCTTTTTATTATTGTATATATTCCCGAAATTCCTATTACTATATTTATTAAGTTGTCATTTTTAGTTAATGGATTTCCTATTAGTATCGTTGATAATAGTATTATTAAAAATATTATTATTATATTTTTATTTTCTTTCATTTTTGATTCCTTTTTACTCTTTTTAGGGTATTTAATTAATTATTGTTCTTTTTTTACTTCTTTTGCTCCCCATTTATTTGATGGAATTGTTAGCTTACTGTCTTTTGATAATGTTATTGTTAAATTTGTACATCCGCCAAATGCATAACGGTCTATACTTGTTACACTGCTTGGAATTGTTATATTTGTCAATCCACTACAAGCAGCAAATGCATCACTTCCTATACTTGTTACACTGCTTGGGATTGTTATATTTGTCAATCCACTACAACTATAAAATACATACCTTCCTATACTTGTTACACTGTTTGAGATTGTTATATTGGTTAATCCACTACAATAACTAAATGCATCACTTCCTATACTTGTTACACTGTTTGGGATTGTTATATTGGTTAATCCACTACAATTACAAAATGCACTCTTTCCTATACTTGTTACACTGCCTGGGATTGTTATATTGGTTAACGCTTTACAAGAAAGAAATGCAATCTCGCCTATACTTGTTACACTACTTGGAATCGTATATTCATTTTCTTTTTTGCCTTCTGGATATCTCTTTATAATTGTTTTATCATTATTAAATAATATTCCATTATCATCACTATAATTTTTATTTTCCCTATCTACATTTATATTGGTTAATCCACTACAATTATAAAATGCATGACTTTCTATACTTGTTACGCTGCTTGGGATATTTATACTTGTTAATTTTGCACAATTACAAAATGCATAACTGGCTATACTTGTTACACTATCAGGTATAGTTATTCTTTCTAGTTCAAGAGCTCTATTTTCATTATTCATTATATATCCAATTTCCCCAATCCTTCTTATTCCATCCTCTATTATTATATTTTTAACATTTAATATCCCTAAACATTTTATTTCATTTACCGGAGTACCTTGGATTGAACTTGGTATAATTAATGTATCTACATTCTCCTTTATTTTGCACCAATAATTTGATCCAGTTGTGTATGTCCATGACCCCTCTGAACTCTTATAATAATCAACCAAATAATCTTCTTTCACTCTCAATATTGTACCTGTTGTAGTATCAAATTCAAACATGTTCTCATCTCTTAATTTTTTTCCATCTTCTGAATCACCTACATATTGAGCAGTTACATCTTCATACTCCTGCATTTTTTCATTTTCCTGATTTTCAGCTTCACCTGCTTTTTTCTTTGCATCTGCTGATCTTGTTAATATTCCATTTTGTCCTGTTAACATGCTTATACTTACACCTGCTATCAATAGTAAAACAATTATAGTTACAACTAAAGCAATTAATGTTATACCTTTCTTTTCATTAATTTTCATTTCCTTCATCCTTTCCTTTGTTTATATACATAATTTATTATGTAAGTTCACTATATCATACTTTAAATTCAACGTCAATAAATATACTAAATGTAATAAAAAAGTAAAAAAAATGAAATATCCTTGTAATAATACATAACTTTTCATGTACTATAACGTTTTCCCAAAAATCTTTGCTAAAATAAGAAAAATGGAGGAATAAATGAAATTTAAACGATTAAAAGACCTTAGAGAAGATCATGATAAATATCAAAAAGACATAGCAGAATTATTAGGAATCTCACAGCAATACTACTCTGAATATGAAAGCGGAAAAAGAACCATCCCAATTCAACATTTAATGACATTAGCAAAATACTATGATACATCAATAGATTACATTGTAGGCTTAGCAAATGACGAACATATATCTTAACTATTTTTATAGGTTAAAATATATGTTTTTTTATAGTAAAATCCAAATTAATATATCTAAAAAAATACACTTTACCTATTGCATCTTCCATTTTTTTATGGTATAAAATTTATAAAGGGGGTTATCCTATGAATAATAATAATGATGATGAAAAAAAAGAAATTGAAGTCGTTAATGGCGATGGAAAAGAACTAAATATTTCTCCAGTTTATGAGCATATAAAATCTGACATTGTTCCAGACAATGGGAATAAAAGAAAAGACATTGTAATTCCCAAAGGTAGTTCTGATAGAAAATAATAAAAAGAAAATTCTTTGCTTACAACAAAGAATTTTCTTTTTATTTTAATTATTTTCATTTAGTTTTTCTAACTCATTTTCATATCTTTCAACCCACTCTTTAGAATATCTAGCTTTATTATAATCAAGTATAGAATCCTTTTTATTTTCTATTTCCTTTTTATATTGCTCCTGGAATTTTTCAGCATATTCGTTTTCCCCTGCATCATTTAATAATTTAACAATTTGTTTTAAATTATCAAACCTATATAATTGAAAATCTGGTTGAAATCTAGAAAACTCCTCTGTGCTTTGAACATATTTTAATGCAAATTTTATATCTTTACTAACATTTTGTTTACATTCTAATGATAATCTAATAAATTCTCTAACATTTTCTAATACAAGGTTATTTGATGTATATTTTTCTGTTACAAGCATATTTTTCTTAGCTTTTTTCTTTTCCAAACTCGTTAATTTTCCTGCATTTGATAACCTTATATATCTTTCTTGTTTTATTTGTTTATTAAATGGTAATAATTTATAATATGTATTATATATTCTTTCTTCTGTCCATTTTGCATTAATTACTAACATTTGTGTGTTCTTTTTATAATGATATTCTATAGCAGATACATATACACTACATGTTGCTATAACAATTAATATACAATATAATATTGAGCCCATATTTAATTTTGCTTTTTCTTCTTCAGAGCTTATTGTGGCTATTATAGAAAAAACTATTACTAATACATAGAAAAATGACATATCAAAATCTAACATACTATGTAATAATAAAAACAATATTCCTACAATTGAACTACAAATCACAAAATTTCCGTTTCCACCTTTTGATTTTTCTACTAATTTTGCTATTAATAATACAATTATTCCTATACAAGCAATAAATCCTATAATTCCATTTTCTAAGAATATCTGTACTGGAAAACAATGTACTTCTTTAGCATAACAATAATATGCTTGTTTTTGTGATTGTACTGTTCTCCATGCATTTGTTCCTAAACCAAATAACCAATTTTCTTTTACAATTCTTAATGCTCCTGATATAAACTCTGTCCTTTCCCATACACTTTTATTATTAAAGCTTATACTTTGTATCTTTTCTATAATTTTCGTTGGTAGTATTTTGTATTTCAATATTAATTTTTTTTCATTTAATTGTGCATTTTTTATTATTAGTTTATTGTTTTCATCACCATTTACATTTTCTACTTTTAAATATATTACAGATGTTGATTCTTGTGTTTTTATTTTTAATTCTTTTTCTCCTGAAAATGTTGAAAAACTTATTTGAGTTTCATTTACATTGTCAAAATATTTATTTTTTTCTGTAACTTTTATGGAAAAATTGTCATCTTGTGTTGAATTAGAATCCACATCAAATTTAAATATGTATTCTGTATTTGGTTCTACTGAATAAAATATTTTTTGATAAGATGTTTTTACATTTAGTTCTGTTGGTATTTTTAGACCAATAATTATATAAACTACTAATGCTATTAATACAATACTTCCAATAATTATATTTTTAGGTCTTTTCATTATTTTCCAAATACTCTTACCATAATTTCTATATATTATAATAATGTAAAATAACACCATCAAAGCAAATATTATATAAACTAATCTGCTATATGTTAAAATTAAAGTTATAAGCATAACTAATCCAAATGCTGAGTAAATTATTTTGTTAACAATTTTTTTCGATTTTAGTACATATCCGGCACATAAAAATATACCTAATCCTGCAACTGCTGCCATTGTATTTGCATAAGAAAATAATGACCCTATTCTTACTTCATCATATTCTACATTGCTATAATTAAGGAATGTTTTAAATCCTCCTAACCAATTGAAACATATTTCATCTATACCTACTATACATAAAAACAGGATACTTATTATTATCGAATTTAGTATTATGTCTATAAATTCTGGGTTTTTCTTACATTCATTTTTGGTAATTAAATATAAATTTAAAATACAAAAATATTTTATTATTCCATGTATTGTTTCTGTTAGACTTACAAATTTTTGACTTATTAATGGAATAAACGTTGAAAATGCTAGCATTATTACAATTATATCAATTTTATTTATTTCTATTTTTTTCTTTTTTACTATTTGGTACACAAAATAAGCTATACTAAATATTCCAGCAATTATATAGATTAATTGTACATTATTTTCTACTAGAGGCGTACCTATTAAGCAAGAACTAAGCAATATTATTATTGTTAATATTACAATGTTTGCATATTTCAATATTTTCTTCAATTTTATCACCTTAACCTTTTTCTTAAAACCTTATACAATATATCACACCCAATTTTTACTGTCAACAATAAAAAACATATATCTGTAATTCGTAATAAAATCTAAAACTGTGGAGCCAGTGTCCTGATGAATACTG
>USCB01000010.1 GCA_900553125.1 uncultured Clostridium sp.
TAATTGGTATACCTAAGAGAGCCTAACTCTGAGTATATAGATTTTATTACAAATTCCAATTAAAATTTTTGTAATTTCTCCAAAACTGCTACAAACCTATAAATCAAAAATAAATTTGTCATAATACACATAAAAATAATACCTAAAAGTAAAATAACCCACTTATTTTCTACTATTTTTTTTACAAATTTGCTTGTCCATTTTTCCTTTCTATTTTCAACTCTTTGTAAATATGGACTATATCCTACTTTCAAAAAAAAATCTTCTTTCATATACATCCTCCTTTTATATGTATATGAAAGAAAATATTATTTTAGAACTATTTTTTTCCACTAGTTGCTTGTTTTAAATATTTCAAAACATCATATTCTTTTCCTCTAAAGGTCATATAATATGACTCTTTTCCTTCTGATGTTTTAATATAAATCTGGTCAAACAAGAAATTTAACAATGAATCATTTCCTGTTTTATCCATAAATGAATACTTTCCATCTTCATCACTAACTATTATAACATTATAATCTGGTATTTCAAGCAACGGATATATGTTATTTCCACTCTTTACACTTGAACATCCAACATTTTGATATTTAAATCCATCAGAAATTCTTTTTCCATTTTTGTTAAAAAATCCCCATTTGTCTTCTCTTAATACAGGTATTAATTCATTCAATAAAATGTATCCATTTTTTACTCCATTGTATGAAAAACTACTTACATCTATTCCTACCTTATCATATTCTGGGTAAACTATTGTCTTACCATTTTCATCAACAACTCCATACATTCCATTAGTTTCTACCATGTATAACTTAGAATCTTGTCCCATAGATGTTATATTGTCATATGCTAAATCAATTTTTCTCTTTCCATCTTCTGTGAAAAGACCTACTTTTTTGTTACTTTCAACAGAAAAAACAGAAGAATCATTTATAAATTTTATATCATCATATTGTGGCTCTAGGATAAATGATGTATAATCATTTGTTTTCGTAATTCCATACTTTCCATTTGATGCTTTTACAATCATTAGACCGTCAAAAATAGATTTCCAATTAGCATAATTTTCATCAATTTCCAATTGTCCATAATCTCCTATCGTCTTTTTTTCTAATGCTGCTTCATGTAGTTTCTCTATATAATCTAACGTATATATTTTTATAACTTTTTTATTTTCATCATATGAGAAACTAACATTATAGCCTTTTTCTATTCCATCCACTGATGCATATAATTTTCCATTATTCTGAAAAATGTCTTTATCTATATTGCATTCTTGATATTCTTCACTTTTGTTTTGTAAATCTAATTTATATATTACTTTTGATTTATTCGTGTATATTGCTACTTCATAATCTTCTCTTAATGTATAACATTTATTACTATCTTCTGTTTTCGGATTGTAATCACCTTGAAATGTTTGGTATCCAAATTTTGAATTTACAGCATTTAAATATGTAGCAAAATCTCTTATAGGAATATATATTTGTGTATTTCCATTTTCATCTGTCGAAAAATCTAGTATACCATCAAAACCTGATACCACTTTGTCATCTATGTAAGTGGTGATTTTGCTAGGGTTTTCTAATCTATACAAAATTATACCTATTATAATTGCACATAAAACTAGCAATAATGATATTATTATTATTATCATTTTTTTCGTTTTTTGGTTTCTCAATTTCTGTGCTGCAATTTCATCTTCATCTATTAATCTCATAATTCCTCCCTAAATTATATCTGTATATCCATATTTTTTATAAAACTCTTTTCTGAATTCTAATAAATTGTCATTTTCTATTTCTATTCTAACTCTTTCCATCAATTTAGTCAAGAATCTTAGATTGTGAAGAGATAATAATCTCATTCCTAAAATTTCATTTGTTTTTATTAAATGTCTTAGATATGCTCTAGTATAGTTTCTACAAGTGTAGCAATCACATTCATCATCCAATTTATTCCAATCTCTTGCAAAATTTTGATTTCTTATTACTAATTTTCCATTTGATGTCATAGCTGTTCCATGTCTTGCTAGACGGGTTGGAAGTACACAATCACACATGTCAATACCTGCAAGTGCAGCCTCTATTAGATAATCAGGTGTTCCGACTCCCATTAGATATCTTGGCTTATTATCTGGCATTAAAGGTGTTGTATATCTTAATATATCCAAAAACTCTTCTTTTGGCTCACCAACACTTATTCCTCCAATTGCATATCCTGGAAACTCCAATGAAATTAAATCTTTTGCTGATATTTCTCTCAAATCTTTATAAAAACCACCTTGTATAATTCCAAATAATCCCTGATTTTCAGTTGTATGAGCCTCCTTACATCTTGCAGCCCATCTTGTTGTTCTCTCCATAGAATTTTTTGTATATTTATAATCTGATGGATATGGACAACATTCATCAAATGCCATTATAATATCTGCTCCTAGTGCCTCTTCTATTTCCATTACTTTTTCAGGTGTAAAGATATGTTTACTTCCATCTAAATGAGAATTAAAAATTACGCCTTCCTCTGTAATTTTTCTTAGCCCACTCAAACTAAATACTTGAAAACCTCCACTATCTGTTAAAATTGGTCTGTCCCAATTCATAAATTCGTGAAGTCCACCCGCTTCTTTTACTATATCATGACCAGGTCTTAGATATAAATGATATGTATTTGACAATATTATTTGTGCTTTTACATCATTTTTCAATTCCTCTGGTGACATTGCTTTTACTGTTGCTTGTGTTCCTACAGGCATAAAAATTGGTGTTTGTATATCTCCATGTGGAGTATGTACTACTCCTCTCCTTGCTCCTGAATTTTTGTCTATGTGTAATAGTTCATATGTTATTGCTGGCATAAAATTCTCCTTTCACTTTTGCACCATTGGGACCGGGTCTTTTTGGTACATTGTTCCATTAGGACCGGGTTCTTTTGGAACAATGTACCAAAAAGACCC
This sequence comes from uncultured Clostridium sp., assembly GCA_900553125.1. Classification (GTDB taxonomy): domain Bacteria; phylum Bacillota; class Clostridia; order TANB77; family CAG-508; genus CAG-269. Next base: position 2,957 of record USCB01000010.1, read on the forward strand.
GGTCCCAATGGTGCAACAATTTAAAAACTCACTTCTTCGCAAGTTCCCTCAATCCTGCTTTTATAATCTCCTCTAGACTCATGTTATCTTTATCAATCTTCTCCATTGCTTTTTCAATTTCTCTACTTGTATATCCCAACACCTGAAGAGCAGTAAAGGCCTCCTCTTCCTTGCTGTCTTTTTCAATTGCTTTTCTGATTTCAATTTTCTTATTTCCGATAGAATTTGCTGCTATTGATAATTCTTCTATTTGTTGTTCTTTTTTTAATTTATCCTTAAGTTCAAGAACAATCCTTTGAGCTGTCTTAGGACCTATTCCAGGAAGTTTCTTTAATGTATTTATATCATTTGAAATTATTGAAATTGCAAAATCTGATGGTTCTATTGTTCCAAGCATATTTATAGCTGTTTTTGCACCTACTCCACTTACAGATATTAATAATTCAAATAATCGTAATTCTTCTGATGTATTAAACCCGAATATACTTATATCATCTTCCATTACTCTGTAATATGTGTGAACTTTTACAATATCTCCTATTTTTCCTATATTTTCCATCGCAATTTCAGACATAAATACTTTATAGCCCAGTCCTCCTACATCAATAACTACATATCCTCTTGCTTTTGTAACTAATTCTCCTTTTATGTATGCTAACATATTTCCTCCGTCTTTACCATTTGATTTCTTTAATTCTTTTTATTGCCTCAATAGAATTTTCTTGTGTTCCAAATGCTGTTAATCTAAAATATCCCTCTCCTGATGGTCCAAATCCACTTCCTGGTGTCCCAACAACATTTGCTTCTTCTAATAATTTATCGAAGAAATCCCAAGATTTCATATTATTTGGTGTTTTAAGCCAGATATATGGTGAATTAACACCTCCAAACACCTCAAATCCAGCATCTTGTAATCCCTCTTTTATTATTTTAGCATTATCTTGATAATATTTGATATTTTCTAAAATTTGTTTTCTTCCTTCTTCTGTATATGTAGCTTCAGCTGCTCTTTGTACTACATAAGAAACCCCATTGAATTTTGTCGTTGTTCTTCTGTTCCATAATTTATTTAAAGAAACTTTTTCTCCGTCTTTTGTATATCCAAATACAGTTTTTGGAACAACCGCATAAGCACATCTAACACCTGTAAATCCAGCTGTTTTTGAAAAACTTCTAAATTCTATTGCAACATCTTTTGCACCTTCTATTTCATAAATACTATGTGGTACATTTTCTTCTGTTATAAATACCTCATATGCTGCATCAAATAAAATAATTGCTTTATTTTCTTTTGCATAATCTACAAATTTTTTAAGTTCTTCTTTTTTCAAAACTGTTCCTGTTGGGTTATTTGGAAAACATAAATAAATTATATCTACTGGTTCCTTTGGAAGTTCTGGAACAAAACCATTTTCCTTTGTAACTGGCATATATACTATATTTTCATACATTCCATTTTCTTTGTTATAGTTTCCACTTCTTCCAGACATTACGTTTGTATCTAGGTAAACTGGATATACTGGGTCTGTTATTGCTACTTTATTTTTTCTGCAAAAGATATCCACAATATTTCCACAATCACATTTTGCTCCATCTGATACAAATATTTCATCTGACTCTATTCCTAAACCTTTGAAATCATTTTCCATGATTGCATTTCTTAAAAAGTCATATCCTTGTTCTGGTCCATACCCTCTAAATGTTTCAGCATTTGCTAGTTCATCTGTTGCTTTGTGCATTGCCTGTATTACTGCTGGAACTATTGGTTTTGTTACATCTCCTATTCCTAGTTTTATAACCTTTTTATCTGGATTATTTTTTTGAAATTCTGCTACCTTTTTTGCTACTGTTGAAAATAGGTAGCTGTCTTGTAAATTTAAAAAGTTTTCATTTATATTTATCATGGCTTCCTCCTTTTTTGCCCAAATGGGACCGGGTCTCTTTTGTCCCATTTTTTAATATTAAAATAATTTTATGCAATGGGACAAAAAAGACCCGGTCCCATTTGGGCAATTGCCACGCCCTTATTTAGTCAAATTATCTATTCTGATTTCTTGCATAATCGATTTCTCTTGATTTGCCCATTATTCTAAATTTTTCCAAGCTCATTTTTATTTCCTTAAAAAATCTAACAATAGGATTTTCTTTCTTATATAAAACAATACTAAATGTTTCTTTTTTTTCTACTTCTAATTCTAAATCTGTAAATCTTTGTTCTTTAATTGGAACTATATCTGCTAACATATTACTTAAATCTTTGTTTTCTCCAATTATACTTATTTGCATTAGTTCTTTTAATTCATTACTCATTTTTTATTTTCCTTTCGTTTCTTACCAATCGATTTTTCCTTCAAATACTGTTGTTGCAGGTCCTGTCATATACACGTGGTTATCATTTTTATTCCATTCAATTTTTAGGTCTCCTCCTAATAAATGCACAGTTACAGCTCTTTTTGTATATCCATTTAGTATTGCTGAAACAGTTACCGCACAAGCACCTGTTCCACAAGCCAATGTTTCTCCTGCTCCTCTTTCCCATACTCTCATTTTTAATGTTTTGTCATCTATTACATTTATAAATTCTATATTTGCTTTTTTAGGGAATGCTTTATTTACTTCTAATTTTGCTCCATATTTGCAAATATCGAATTTATTTACATCTTCTTTTATAAAAGTTACTGCATGTGGATTCCCCATTGATACACAAGTGAAAATAAATTTCTTATCTTCGGCTTCTAATTTTAAATTCTTTACTGGATTTTCGTTTGATATTACAGGTATTTTTTCTGCTTCTAATATTGGCTCACCCATATCCACTCTTGCAGTTTCAATTTTTCCATTTTTTGCTGTCATTACAAGTGTTTTTATTCCTGCTAATGTTTCTACTGTTATGGTTTCTTTTTTTGTTAGTCCTTTGTCATATACAAATTTTCCAACACATCTTATTCCATTTCCGCACATTTCTGCTTCTGAGCCGTCTTGGTTAAACATTTGCATTCTGAAATCTGCTTTTTCTGATGGGCATATTAGAATTAATCCATCTGAACCTATTCCGAAGTGTCTATCACTTACAAATTTTGCAAGCTCGCTTCTATTTTCTATTTTTTGATTTATTGCATCCATATATACATAGTCATTTCCTAGTCCGTGCATTTTGGTAAATTGTAACATTTTCATCACCTCTTTGTTTGATGGTATTATTATATTCTAAAGATTAAAAAATAGCAAGGTTTGAGAATAATTTTTTTCATTTTTCACATAAAAAAGAACCTAAATTATTAAATTTTTTTAATAACTTAGATTCGGCTTTTTTATTTGTTTTATTATTTATCTTAAAATCCCATCTGTCTAATAAATTTTTTACCTTTTTTCACAATTTTCTTACTATCTTTTCCCATTGTTTCACTATACATCCACATTATTCCTGCAGAAACCAAAGTTCCGACCATAACACCTTTTGCAAATTTCATCGTTAATCCCTCCTTTTTAAATTTCTTTTGTTATTATTCGTTTTTTTATAATTTATATACTCTTTTTTTAATGAATATATTTCATTAATTGCCACAATTATCAAAAATATCCCAAAATATTTTCTAAGTTCATTTATAGGAAGATTTACCGATAATTTTGCTCCTATTATTGCTCCTATAATTCCAAAAATTATCACGAATTTTGAGACTTCATAATTTATTTTTTTATTTCTAATATTAATCACAATTGCCGTAACACAGGTTGGAATAAAAAATACTAAATTAGCTCCTTGGCTAATGTGTTGGTCTATTCCGGAAAAAGCAGTTAATAAGTAAATTAATACCGTTCCTCCTCCGCATACCAATACTGCTTATAAATCCAGATATTATACCAAATAAAATCTCCATAGCCTTACCTTTCATAATTTTTATACAATTCCAATCATATATAATGCCACATATATTAAAAATATTGCAAATGATATTTTTAGTATATATGTTGGAATTTTGCTTATTACTTTAGAGCCAATGTAACTTCCTATAATTCCTCCTATAGCACATAAAAAGCCTAGTTTCCAGTCTATATATTTGTTTTTTGCATAGAAAAAGCTGGTTGTTAGTACCATTGGTAATATACACATTATTGATGTTGCTCTTGCTTCTACTGTATCTAGTTTTAGTAAATATGTAAATGATGGTACTAGTATTAAGCCTCCTCCTGTTGAGAATAGTCCGGAGATAAAGCCAGCGAGCAGACCTATTATTATTTTTTTGATTTTTTGTTTTGTATTCATATTGATAGTATGTGTTATTTTTTATAAAAAAATTCTTATTAAGACAATTTCTTTTCGCGAAAAGAAACGGTCCCAATAAAAAAAATTTTTTCACAAAAAGAAACGGTCCCAATGGAAAATTTCCCAAAAAGAACCGTCCCCAATACGAAATTACTTATGTATCTCAAAAACATCCTTGCTTTCACCACAAACCGGGCAAACCCAATTATCTGGTAAATCCTCAAAATTAGTTCCAGGTGCAATACCTGCCTTTTCATTTCCTGTTTTAGGGTTATAAATATATTTACAAACCCCACATTCATATTTTTCGCCTTTTTCGCTTTTTTCTGTTAAAAAGTTTCTATATCCTAAGAATAATGCTGCTATTACCATAAGCAAAAATGATAATGCTTTCCAAATTCCGCTTTCTAATAATATTATTGCAAAAAGTCCTAAAGCGGCACTCATTGCGTACATTACTAAAACTGCTTGTTTTTGTGAAAATCCTTTTGCTAATAATCTATGATGTAAATGTCCTTTATCTGCTTTAAATATTGCTTTTATTGATTTTCCTTTTACCATTCTTCTAATTATTGCCCAAACGACATCAAATATTGGAAGTCCAAGTACTAGCATAGGAAGTGCTATTACTACAGCTGTATATGTTTTTGCTATTCCTAAAATTGATACTATTGAAAGTATGTATCCTAAAAAGTTTGAACCTGTATCACCTATAAATGTTTTTGCTGGCGAAAAGTTAAATGGTAAAAATCCAACTAATGCTCCAATTAGTGATGTTATCATAAGAATTGCTATCATTGGTGAATAGTTTAGTGCAAATATTATCAATAATGATATACATGATATTAGTGCTATTCCAGATGATAAGCCATCTAGTCCATCTATTAAATTTATTGCATTTGTAATTCCTATTATCCAAATTACTGTCACAATCATTGATATTTCATTTGCTAGTTCTGTATTTTGTATAAATGGAATATCAGATGCACTTATTTGTATGCCAAATGCTACTGCAACAATTGCTGCCAAAGCCTGTCCAAATAGTTTTTGCAAAGGTTTTAGTGTTTTAGTATCATCTATTATACCAGTTATTGTAATTATTATTACCCCTAAGCCTACTCCTATTAATTTCTTAAAATATGAATTTTCATCAAATAAGCTTATACTTCCTTCTATGTTCATTACAGAAATTAAATATATTAGAGATATTGCAAAACCTGTAATTACTGCAAGTCCGCCTAGTTTTGGTATTGATTTTTTTCTCATTCTTCTGTCATCTTTTGGAATATCTATTGCTCCTATTTTTTCTGCTATTTTTATAGAATATGGTGTTACCATAAATGATACTATAAATGCTAATAGGAATGATATTGCTATATTTCCCCACACAGCCTTTTCCTCCTATTTCATATTTTCCTTTTCTATTTTATTTATCATTTCTATTCTTTCTTGGTATCTTCCTCCTTTAAATTCAGTACCAAGCCACATTCTAATTATTTTTATAGCCTCTTCTATTTTTGTATTATTTCCACTTATTGTTATTACGTTTATATCATCATCTGCTTTTGCAAATTTAGCCTCATTTTCATTTATGACTAAACCTGCTCTTATTCCTTTGAATTTGTTTGCAACAATCGTCATTCCACATCCTGATTTGCATAATAATATACCTTTATCACATTCATTTGATTGAATTGATTCTGCTACTTTTTTTGCGTAAATTGGATAATCTGTTCTTTCTTCTGAATCTGTTCCAAAATCTTTATATTCAATTTGTATTTCCTCTAAATATTTCTTGATTTCTTCTTTTAATTTGTACCCTCCATGGTCACTTCCTATTGCTATCATATCGGCTCCTCCTTTGATTTTTTCTTTTTTACTATAGCATATTTTATGTAATAATTCAATACAATGGTAAAAAATTCATGCAATTCATTGGAAAAATTAAAACTGTAGAAACAAACTCAAGTGGATACTAATTAATTCAGGATTATTAATTAGTATCCACTTGAGTCTGTCTCTACAGTTTTAGTTTTTATTACGAATTACAGTTCACTTGCATACACCCTTGACTTGAAATCTCCTTTGTGCTAATATATAAAAAGTTTTAAAATTTTAGGAGGCACAAATGAATTTTTTTATAGATTTTGACCATACACTATATAACACACCACTGCTTACTAGGGATATGTTAAGCTCTCTGGCTTTATATATATCAAAAATATCAGCCAAAGATTATAATAAAATCCTTGAAAATTTAAAAGAAAAATTCAAAAGAGGGACAAATAATATTTATGATATATACAAATTAATACAATATTTTACACCTCAATATGATTATGATATAAATGAAGCTACAGATATAATAAATAAAGTAATTTCAAATGGAAAACAATATCTATTTTCAGACAGTATTCCATTTTTAAAAGCTCTAAAAGAACAAAATCATAAAATATACATACTCTCATATAATGAAAATGAGGTATATTTTCAAACTGTAAAGATAGCAGGCTCTGGTTTATTACCATTTGTAGATGGAGTTTTCCCGACAACCTCTTTAAAAGGAAACATACCTATTGACTTTCCAAAATGTATATTTATTGATGATAAACCAAAAGATTTAATATCAATTTATCAAAATCATCCTTTTAAAATTTTTAGAATTAGACGTGAAAATGATACATACTCAAGAATAGAAACCAACCTTCCTATTCCAGAATTTACAAGTTTAGCCGATTTGCTGGCAAACCTATAAAATAAATATACATAGCAAATAATGGAGGAATAAAATATGCAAAGAAAAAAAATAGTACTTTTAGGTGGAGGTACAGGGGCTTCTACCATTTTAAGAGGTTTAAAATATTTCCCTGTTGATATAACAGCTGTAATTACTGTTTCTGATAATGGACGTAGCACTGGTAGATTGCGTAAAGAATTTTATACGCCAGCAGTTGGAGATATACGTCATGTTTTAAGCAATTTGTCTACTCTTCCAAGTGAAGTAAAAGACATTATGGAATATAGAATGTCTACATATAGTGATTTAAACGGTCATTCCATGGGTAATTTAATTTTAACATCACTTTATAAAAAAACTGGTAGTTTGAAAACAAGTATTGAATATTTTAGTAAACTTTTAAGAGTTGAACACACCGTTCTTCCACTTTCCGAAGATTATCTAACATTGATGGGAGAAACTGTTGATGGAGAAATTATTGAAGGTGAAGAAGAAATTACTCAAGCTAATAAACAATATAAAAGAATCTTTTACAAAGAAGAACCTACAATCTTTCCTGAGGTCTTCGATGCGATTGCAGACGCTGATTTAATTATTTTAAGCATGGGAAGTCTTTATACTAGTTTACTTCCACATCTTATTTGCAAAGATGTTGTTGATAGCATTAATAAGTCAAAAGCCAAAGTTATGTACGTTTGTAATGCTATGACTCAACCTGGCGAAACCGATAATTTTGGAGTTAGCGACCATATGAAAACCCTAGAAAAATATTTAGGTAAAGATGCTGTTGACTGTGTTATTGTTAGTAATACTATTCTTCCTAAAGAAATTCTTGATAAATATTCTAGAGAAGAAGAAAAGGATTTAGTTAAAATTGATTATGAAAATATGAAAGATGCAAGTTATGAAGTTTTAGAAGATGACTTACTTGTTACTGATGATGGTACAATTAAACATGATAGTTTAAAATTAAGTTCTATGATTTTTTCTTATCTGATGAGGAAAAATTAAAAAAATGCTTGCCAAACCCACTATTTTGTGCTAAAATAGTGGGTGTTATAAATTAAAAGGACTAAAGGAGGTGCAACAGATGCCAAACATAAAATCAGCTAAAAAAAGAGTTAAAATAATTGAAAAGAAAACATTAAGAAATAACATGATAAAATCAGGATATAAATCAGCTGTAAGAAAGTTCGAAGAAGCAATCGAAGCTGGAAAAATAGACGAAGCAAAAGTTCTATTCTCACAAGCTACAAAAAAAATCGACCAAGCTTGCACAAAAGGTGTTTTAGTAAAAAATACAGCAGCTAGAAAAAAATCTAATTTAGCTAAAAAATTAAATGCAGCTATGGCTTAATTATAAATTGATTAATCGGCCGTATATTAATTAGTTAATTTATAATTTTAAAAGATTATGCATAGTTTTTTAAAATGAAATCACTTAGGTGGTTTCTTTTTTATATAAAAATGAGATGGATTTTTTCTTCCATCTCATTTTTTCATCATACCTCTAAAATATTTTTTAATTACATAACTATTTGAAGCAATATCACAAGCACAACTCCCGGTACTCCAAAAATACCAACAATCAAAGAAGTTAGCCAAGTAATATTAAGTACAAAGCCAAAACTTGCACCTACTAAATTAATTAAAAATAAAACTACTCCTCCTACAAAAGCATTAATCATAAGTTTAATTATAATTTTTACTGGTACTGCTATAATTTTTAAAACTATATATAAAACAATTAGTGCAACTAAAAAGCTTAAATATTCCATTTTTATTTATCTCCTTTTCATTAAAATTTCTTACTTTTCATAATTCCCGGCACATACAAAAGTCTATATAAACTTTTATTTAATTTATCTTTCATAAAACTATCATCAAATTTATTATTTGTCAAATAACTAAATAAAATATAATGTTTAATAGCATATAATCTCTTACTAAATAATACTCCATCCATCTCCTTAGATAAAATTTCTTTAAAATACATATAATATCCCAAAGGAGATTCCTTAAATGTCTTATTTATATTTTTAGTATAACCACCTTCAATATAGCTTCCCTGCTCTATTACTTCATTTATAGCAATCACTTTATATTTTTCATCCATTTTATGATACATTCTAGATTCTGTTATAAATTTCTCATTATGTTCTAATTGATGTGAATACATTTTTCTTATTTTACTATTAAAAACAATTATTTTTTCACCCTGAACATCATCCTTAAAATACAAATCAAACATTGTGGTTATTTGTTCTTGACTTTTAAATTCTTCTCCACTTATTTTACCATCATTTTCTTTTTTCAAAAATACCATTGCATATAAATTTTCATTTTCTAATAATTTATTTGCATTTTTTTTGATTTTTTCAAATGCATCTGATACAAAATAATCATCTGAATCACAATCTATGATTAAATTTCCAGTGGCTAATTTTACTGCTTCATTTATTGCAGACATTTTTCCATTATTTTTTTGATAATAATATATAATTGGTATAATATTTTCATCTTTAAATTTTTTTACAAATGTTTTTGTATCATCAGTTGAACCGTCATCTACTATTATCCACTCACAATTTAGATTGTACTTTAAATTTTCTTTTATGCTATCATATAATTTTTGGAGGTATTTTCCTCTATTATATGTTGCAGTTAATATGCTTAGTTTCATTTTTTCTCCCTTTTTTTGGATTGGGGACGGTTCTTTTTCGGAAAAAGAACCGTCCCCAATCCGAAATTATAAAATCCTTTTTATTTCATCTAATAAAAATTCATTATCAAAACTACCTTCACTATCATCAAAGACAACATTTTCCTGAATTACTTGTTTCAATCCCTCATAAATTGCATCTTTCGAATTTTGTAAAATTAATTTTGGTAGATAGCCTTTTACCGCTTCTTTTGCCGCAGTATCTGTGATAATTATTTTTTTGTTTAAAATCTTTGCTTCATCAATAACCATTCCATAACCCTCAAATTTTGAAAGCAACGCAAAATAATCTGCTCTTTTTATATATGGATACGGATTTTCTCTTTTTCCCATAAGTTTAAAAGTATCTTCTACCTTAAGTTCCTTTATTTGATTTTGTAGATTTTCCTTTTCAGGGCCATCTCCTATTACATAAATATTATGCATAATTCCATCATCTATAAGTCTTTTATGAACATTTATTAACCTATCAATCGCCTTTTGTTCTACAAGCCTTGCAACTGTAATGATAGATGGTATATTTTTATCTATATATTCTTGTCCAATTTCAGCTTTAGATTTTTCTATTATTCTGTCTTTATCTATATAATTATAAATTACCGCTTCTTTTTGACCTAAATTAGGAATACCACTATATATCCTATTAAATGAGTTCTCATTATCTTTACTTACAAATATTATTTTATCATATTTGCTATAAATTTTTTTATCAACTTTAAGTTTTAATTTTGCCTTAAAATTATCTCCAAAAACTTTTGCTATATCATTATGTACCCATACAATTTTCTTATTTGATTTACCATATTTAAAAATTCTTGTAATTGGTCCCTCTAGAAAGGCTATTTCAACATCAAATTTTCCTTGTATATATTTTTTGTATATAGATTTTCCACTTATTAATACTTTTATGGGGATAATTTTCTTCTTGATTTTGCTCATTTCCTCATAAGAATTATCATATAGTTGTATTATTTTTATTTTATTTGATAATTCTTTTTCAAAGGCTCCTTTTCCATATAGTGTAAATATTGTTATATCATATTCATCTTGTAATTTATTTACTATATCTACTAAAACTCGCTCTGCTCCACCTATTCCTAGGCTAGTTATTCCAAATACTATTTTTTTCATTTTCTTCCTTTCTTGCCTTTTGTTCATTTTGGGACCAAAAAGAACCGACCCCAATGGTCCCACTTGTACATAAAATTATTACCATTGTCATGCTTGATAAATTGAAAAATACATATCCTGAAAAACAGGATAAACCAACAGCTAATAACATGCCAAATAAATTCATAACTGTATCAATCTTTATTTCTTTTCTATTTTTCAATGCCTGCCAAATAGCTCCTCCAATTATTACTGCAAATGGTCCAAAGTATAGAATAAATCCTATTACTCCAAAATTGCAAATAAAAGCTGGTAATTCCATTTCCATAACAAGCTCTCCAGTTTGATTTTTATATCCATTTCCAAATAATATTAATAATGGATTTTTCTGCTCTTTAACCAAAATTATATTATAAATAAGCTGTTGTTTTCTTAAATTTACATTTGATAGATTTGTTTTTTTAGCATAGTCACAGAATTTTACTATCGCTCTTTTTTCTGCCTCTGACATATAATTTTCTTCTATAGTGCCACTTTGTATCTTTTTATAAATATTTAATATATCTCCTGTAACAAATCTTGCTTCCCCAGTTTCTTCATCTACATTTGTTATTTCATTTTGCTTTAATAGTTTTCTTCTTTCTATTGTTTGTGAACCAAGTATTGTGATCAATATAATTGCAATTATTATAAATACAGAAACTATAATTATTTGTTTTTTGCTAAATTTTACGTTATCTCGAATATTTATTATAAACTTTCCTAGTATAAATGTTGCTACAATTAGTGCAAATCCAAATAGTCCTGTTCTCATTCCAGATAACATAGTAAGATATATTCCAGTAAATATTATTAATATTAATTTTTTCCAATCTTTTAGCTTAAAATCTCCAAATATTATACATAATCCTAATAGTAAAACTGTACATAAGCTGTTTCCAGATTCGAAATAGCCTTTATATCCAATTTCCTCTAAATATGTATGTGATGATGTTTTGGTTATTATCGAAAAATATAATGATATTATGTATATCGCTACACTTATTAATACTGATTTTTGAAGTTTGCCTTTATCTTTTATAACAGTAAAAAACAAATACAAATTCATTATCATCATTCCATAATTTATCAAATACTGCATTTCATTTGTTATATTTCCATAAGAACTTCCATTGTGTAATTTTTGAAATATTATTAAATGGATTGCTGAATATATTAAATATACAAGTCCTGCTAATATTTTTTTGCCTTTGTTCTTCTCCTTAAAAAATAAAATTACAAATACAATACAAGGTATTAATGGCCTTAATAAGGTTGTTGGAGATATTGATGTATCAAAATAATTTCTAAATAAAAAACTTATTATATCAAGTAACGGACAAAATATTACAAATAAATACATTAAATTTTCAAGAGTAAGTTTTTCCTTTATTTTCATTTATTGCCCTCCTTTACAGTAAGCGTAGAAAAAAGCAATAAATTTTGAAGGTTATTTTGTTATTACTTTTTATATACAGATTTTTTAAACTTTTCTTTTTTAGTATAGGATTTTTCCTCCAACTTGGAAATTTCAAATTTATGTTGTTCCAGGTTTCTTTTAAAGCTTTTTTTCTATCAGTTTTGTTACTTATTTTGCACATTCTTTTTAATGAACTACATAATAAAAATCTAATATATATATATTCCAATTCATCTTTATATTCATCATAAAAACATTTTTCCTTATAATATGTAATTACATTTTCAAGCACTGTAAAAATTTCTATTGTTCTAATATTTTGTGTATTTGCAATTGAATTTTCCCTTTGTACATAATGTACAAAACATTTTTTTACAAAAGAAACTTTTTCTAAATATGGAACTAGTTTATAAAAAAATTCCACATCTTCATATCTTAGTCCTACTGGAAATTTTATTCCAGTTTTCTCTATTAACTCTCTTTTTATTAATTTATTCCAAGCAACTACACGTGCTTTTTCTATCATTTCTTTTTTGGATTTATATATAGTGCCTATATCTTCTTTTCTTTTATCTGGATATTGCCAAATAAAATCACATTCTACCATATCTGCATTTTCTTTTTTAGCTACCTCGTACATTTCTTCATACATTGTGCTTTCCACATAATCATCTGAATCTAAAAATGCTATATATTCTCCTGTAGCATAAGGCATACCATAATTTCTTGCATCTGATAATCCACCATTTTCTTTTTCTAAATATTTTATAGATGGATATTTTTTTAAATATTTTTCTATTTTTTCCTTTGATGTATCTTTTGAACCGTCATTTACAATTATTATTTCTATATCCTTTAGAGTTTGATTTATAACAGAATCTAGACATTTTTCTATATAATTTTCAACATTATATACTGGTATTATTAAACTAACTTTTGGCATATTTTCTCCTTATTTTTCTAAATATTCAAGTGCTCTATCAGCTAATTTTCCGTATTTTAATTTTTTGTCTTTTATTTTTTCTCCTAGTTCTGGTACAATTCCAAAGTTTGCATTCATAGGCTGGAATTTATCATTTTCAGTTGATATATATTTTGCTAATGCTCCTATCATTGTATATTCAGAAAATTCTTTTTTTGTATCATTATTGTATTGGTGTGCAGCATTTATTCCTGCAACTAGACCTGAGGATATTGATTCCACATATCCTTCTACTCCTGTTATTTGTCCTGCAAAATATATATTTGGAGATTTTTTTAGGTTATATGTATTATCTAATAAATAACTAGAATTTATGTACGTATTTCGGTGCATCACTCCATATTTTATAAATTCTGCATTTTCTAGACCTGGTATCATACTAAATACTCTTTTTTGTTCTCCATATTTTAGATTTGTTTGGAAGCCTACTAAATTATATAAGCTCGCCGCACCATTGTCTTGTCTTAATTGCACTACTGCATAAGGTCTTTTTCCATATCTTGGATCATCAAATCCTACTGGTTTTAATGGACCAAATCTTAATGTATCTATTCCTCTTTTTGCCATTATTTCTACTGGCATACAACCTTCAAATATTTCTCTTTTCTCAAAATCGTGAAGTGTTACTACTTCTGCATTTATTAGTTCTTGTACAAATTTTTCGTATTCTTCTTTGTTCATTGGAAGGTTTATATAGCTTGCATCTTGCAAATTTAATCTTTCTTGCCATTTATCCATTGTTTCTTCTTTTTTCTTTTCTTGCTCATATCTATTTCCGTAAAATGCTATGTTAAAATCTATGCTTTCTTTTGTTACTATTGGAGCTGCTGCATCATAAAATGCTAGTTTTTCTTGGTCTGTTAGTTCTTGAATTTCTTTTGATAGACTTTCCGAGGTTAGTGGCCCTGTTGCGATTATTACTATTCCATTTTGGGCTAAGTCTTTTAAGTGAATTTCTTCTCCTATTTCTTTATTTATTACTTCTATAAGTGGATTTTTCTTTATTTCTTCTGTTACAATTTCAGAAAACTTTTCTCTATCTACTGCTAGTGCTTGCCCTGCTGGTACTGCTGTTTTGTCTGCTATTTTTATTAGTAAAGAGTCTAGTTTTCTTAGCTCTTCTTTTAGTAAACCACAAGCATTTGTGTGTAAGTTTGATTTAAATGAATTACTACATACTATTTCTGCTAAATTTTCGTTTGAGTGTGCTGGTGAGTATTTTTGTGGTTTCATTTCATATAGTTTTACTTTTATTCCTCTTTTTGCTATTTGGTAGGCTGCTTCTGTTCCTGCTAGGCCACCTCCTATTATTGTTATATATTCGTTCATTTTTGTTGTCTCCTTTTGGGGTATATTATATAGTATTTTTGGGGGATTTTCAATCCCTAAAAAGTTAACTTTACAAAATAGGTAAAAATCATTTTACAAAATGGGTAAATTTTATTTTACAAAATAAAGATTTTTAAATCTTAAAAGACGGATTTTTTTAGCCGCCTTTTTACTCGTTTATTTTCGAATATAATCCAATTGATACAATTCCACTTAATCCAACTAATGTGTATATAATTCTACTTAGTACACTCATTTGTCCAAATATCATTGCTACTAGGTCAAAGTTAAATATTCCTATTAATAGCCAATTTAGTGCTCCTATTATTACTAGTGTAAGTACAATATTGTATAAAACTTTCATCTTTTTTACCTCCAAATGTTGTTTTATTGTTAGTATTATGCAAATTTTGGAGTTTTATTCATTTTTTATAACTAAAAATCTCCACGGTGGTAATGGAGATTTTTCTCTAAAGTGACATATCTTCACATATAGTCATACTTTCCTCAAGCCTTCTTAGGTCTGCTGTTATGTATAAAGGTGTTTCATCTTCAAGATAAACATACAAATATACATGATCATCTCCTATATGATTAAATTTAAACTTTGTCACCTTTTTTCCATATTTATTTTCAACTTTTGAAGCAATCGCTGCTTTTATCCGTTTCCTTTCACTCGGAAATAAAATGTTTATATTTATCATAAAAAGATCCTCCCAAATTATTATTAAGAATTCGTTAATGCTACCACCTTGCAATAACTTATGCGTATGATGAAACAATCCATCATTAATCTATATTATACCAAATATTTTACCATTTTACAAATTAGCTATTTTATCTCCATTTTCTTATAATACAAAAAACTTACGAAATTATGAATTTCGTAAGTTTTAAAATTTGGAGCAGGTAGTGGGAATCGAACCCACGTAGCTAGCTTGGAAGGCTAGGGTTCTACCATTGAACTACACCTGCAACTTCTCCTTAATGCTTTACTATTATATCATTTTTTTTAAATTTGTCAAGGATTTTTTTGAATTTTCTTTTTATTTTTTGTAATATTAATACAAATACCTATTATAGTAAGCATTGCACCTACTAATATAATTAAATAAAAACAAAATGTAAACAATGTTAGAGGAAAGCTATTAATACCCGCTCTCCACATACATTACTCTGAAAAGTCTTCATAAATTTTTGTAATCTCTATCTTTGATTTTCCCTGTTTAATTTTCTCGTCTGCCTTAACAATTAAATTCACATCATAAACATCTCTTAAATTATTAATATTATCTTTTCTTTGTCCAATAACATTGTTTACATCTGCTGGATTAACAGTAACGACAACTTCTTTAACCTTAGTATTTAGTTGTTTTATTTTTTCAACTATAACATCATACCACATTCCAGATTCAACCAATTGCCTAAAAGCTGGATGGAATGGACCTGCTACAACTTCGCTTTTATCATTTTCCGGATTTGTTATAGTATCTGTTGGCTGAAGTCCTATTCTTATTACTTCTATATGTTTTTTTACAAATAGTTTTACAAGTTCTTTACAAACTTCTACAGCCTGTATAACTGTTAATGGCTTATATTTTCCATCATTATAGTCTTTTTCTAGTTTGGTATTTTTTATAACTAAAACTGGGTATATTCTTACCATTTTAGGCTTTAATTTTATTAATTGTTTTGCTGTATTTATTTCATCAACTGTTGTACTTTCTGGAAGTCCAACCATCATTTGATGTCCTAAATCGAACCCATACCATCTAATTAGTTTTGATGCTTTTACAACATCTTCAAAAGTATGTCCTCTTCCAGCTTTTTTTAGGATATAATCATTTGCAGATTGTACTCCAAGTTCAATTGTTTTTACTTTGTATTTTTTTAATCTTTTTAGGATCTTTTTATCTATATAATCAGGTCTTGTTGATATTCTTATACTATCAACCTTTTTTTGTTTTATATATTCATATGCTGCTGCTAGTAATTCTTCTTGTTTTGATTCTTCTATTCCTGTAAAACTTCCTCCGAAAAAAGCTACTTCTACTTTAGAATCTTTTTTTATATATTTTAGGTGTTCTTCTATTATATTTTTTACATCTTCCTTTGTTACTTGCTTTGTTTGTCCGCTTATTGATTTTTGGTTGCAAAATACACAATCATTTGGACATCCTAAGTGTGGTACAAATATTGGAATTATATACTGTTTTTTCATAGTTTCACCCCTTTTTTATTAATTCTATAGCATGTTTTGCTGCTTCCATTTCTGCATGTTTTTTGCTTTTTCCTTCTCCAGTTGCTAAAATTTTTCCGTTGTAGATTACTTCTGATACAAATATTTTATCGTGATCTGGTCCTACTTCTTTTATTATTTTGTATTCTATATGTACATCTCCATGTTGCTGAAGTATTTCTTGTAGTACTGTTTTATAGTCCTTTTGTCCAACATTTTGACTTGCTAATTTTATTTCTTCTTTTAGGTTTCCAACTATAAATTTATTTGCTGGCTCTAGCCCTCCATCTAGGTACATTGCTGCAATTACTGCCTCTACACTGTCTGCCATGATTGCTGGTTTTACTTCTTTATGTGCTACTCTTTCTGATTTTCCTAGTCGTAAGAAATCACTAAAATTATGTGATTTTGCAACTTTATATAAACTTGCCTCACACACTACTTGTGCTCTAACTTTAGTCATTTCTCCTTCTTTTAGTTTTGGATAGTTTTGATATATATATATACTCGATAAAAATTCTAGTATGCTATCTCCTAGGAACTCTAGCTTTTCATTGCTTATTGTTTTTTTCTCATATGCATATGATGTATGTGTTAATGCTGTTTGTAGTAAATTTTTATCTTTAAATATATACCCTATTTCTTTTTCTAATTTTGTATAGTCCATTTTACTCACCTCTTTTCTACATATGTATCTATTATATACTTTTTTGGGATTTTTTCAAGTGTTTTGACGAAAAATTTACCGATAGTAACACACGGTCTATCGGTAGTTTTTCTTTAAAATAAAAGTGTAATATTTTTCTATATTTCTTGGACATAAATCTCATTTCCTGCAACAACAATAGTATATTTTCTGAGTCCCTCTATGTCTTTTATGTCATCAAACTTAGAGTATCTTTCAATCTGTTCTCTTGCCTCTTTTTGTTTATCTTCTAATTTTGCTGTTTCTCCTTTTTTTATATATTTAAATTCGACCATTATAGCCTTATATCCTTTTGTTCTATCTCTTGGTACAAGCAAAATATCTGGATAATTTCTATTTACTTCCATTTCAGATTTTGTAGAATATGAATTTATATTCATTGCTATACAGTAAAATATTAATTTAATATATTTCTCATCAAATTTAATTAAATCACGATTTGATAAATTATTTAAATATATTCTTAGTACTTCAACTATTTTGTCAATTCTTCCTTCCATTGCTAATTGTATTAATATTTCTTGACTCGTACTACTATCTATTCTAAATTCTGCTTTTTCATTCATTAATTGTAAAAAATAGCTTGCATAAATTTCTTTCATTACTTTATTTGGTATTTTAAGTTCAGGTATTCCCGCTAAATTTCCAGATATTGTTAAATATCCTAAATAATATAACATTGAAGTCATATCTATTTCAGTAAATTCTATTGCTGGATTAAATTTTTCCACAATTGTATTTGCTATAGTTTCTCCCTGTACAGTTTTTCTTAATATATCTAACCTTTTTTCACCCTTACATAAATCAAGCATTTTACCAATTTTACTATAATCGCTTGCTATGTTCATGTCTATTAAATCATTTGGTATTTCTTTTAATCTGATATATCTTGATAAGAAATATAAACACATATTTGAATTATATATTCGATTTTCTGCATTCAAACTAAATTTATATCCATCATAGTTTTCTTTCATTATTGGCAATATTTCTTCTTGTTCTTCTTTCGATACACCTTGATTATTTAAAATATCAATCAATTCATTTTGAGTAAATCCCATCATATCATTAAAATCTATATCTTGCGTTATATCTGTTCCTATATTAAATCCACTTGTCAAACTATCTAGTGTAATTGGTGCAACTCCTGTTATAAAAATTCTATCTACAACTGTTTCTGTCCCCTTTTTTAGAATTTCGTACCATTTTCTTACCTTTCCATTTTTAGAAACAAGTGTCTTAAATCTTTCCGGATAAAATCCTAATAGCTCATTTGCAAAATGGTCATATTCGTCTATTATTACATATATTAATTCTCCATTTTTTTGTAGCGAAAAAGCTGTAAATAAGCTATTTAAAATTTCTTCTGCCTCTTGACTTTCATTTATGAAAAAGTCTATTCCATATCTTCCCACAAATAATTTAATAGATTCTATTGTACTATTTTTAAATCCTCTGATTGTTGCCTCTTCTGAACTAGTATCTATCCCTGAAAAATTAAATCGTAAAATACAATATTTGTTTTTGTTTTCGGTTGGATTTTTTCCTATATAGGTATTTCCATATAATTCATCAAATTTTTCTACTTTGTTTTTATCATAATAATTTTCTATTACACTTGTAAATAGTGTTTTTCCAAATTTTCTTGGACGTAAAAACATTATACTTGTTTCTGGCAAATTTTCTAATTTTTCTATATATTTTGTTTTATCTACATAGTAGTAACCATTATTTACGATTTTTTCATAGTTGCTTATTCCATATGGCATTTTTAAATTCATTTTGAATTCCTCCAGTCTTTTATCGGTTTATTTTATTTTAATAAAAAAAAGAAAAAATAGCAAGTAATATTGCTATTTTTTCTATATTATCCAACATTTTCCTTTATGTATTCAACTACATCTCCAACTGTTACAACTTTTTCAGCCTCTCCATCTGGAATTTCTATATTAAATTCTTCTTCAATTCCCATTATTAACTCAACTAAATCTAAAGAGTCAGCTCCTAAATCATCTATAAAATGTGCATCTAATGTAACAGAATCTTCTGAAACTTGTAATAAGTCTACTATTATATTTTTTACCTTTTCAAATATTTCTTCTGAACTCATCTTTTAAGTTCACCTCCTCTCAAGTTTACAAAAACTACTATATCTTTTGATATAAATTTTATGTTATTTTTATATAGACATTTATATTATATGTTTTTTCTTTTGTCAATAGATATCTCAAATTTATTTCATTTTTGAATGGTTATTCAGTTTTTGCTTTTTCTTTTTCTTTTTCAAATTCTTTTATTAAATTATCAACCGTTTTGTTGTTTACAAATTGCTCAGCCTGTTTTATTGTAAATTCAAATAATTTTGCATCACTGCTTCCATGTGCTTTTACAACTGGTTTTTTTACTCCTAAAAATAGTGCTCCACCATATGATTTGTAATCCATTGATTTTGAAAATTTATTCATAGCAGGAAGTGATGGAAGTGCCGCTATTTTTGACCATATATTTTTCATTAAATTTTCTTTTAAACTTCTTTTTACAAATTTGCCAAGTCCCTCTACTGCTTTTAAAAATACATTTCCAGTAAAACCATCTGTTACTATTGCATCAACTTCACCTGAAAATGCATCTCTTCCCTCTACATTTCCTATAAAATTGATATTTAGTTCTTCTGATTTTTCCTTTAACAATTTGTAGCTTTCCTTTGTTAATTCATTACCTTTCGTTTCTTCTGTTCCGATATTTAATAAGCCTATTCTAGGATGTTCTACACCAAAGGTATTCCTTATATATATGCTTGACATTTGTGCAAATTGTAATAGATTTATTGGTCTGCAATTTGTATTGGCCCCTGAATCTATTAATACAAGCCTACTTTTATAAGCTGGCAATATTCCAGCCATAGCAGGTCTATCAATTCCTCTAATTCTTCCAACTAATAATGTTGCTCCCGCAAGTAATGCCCCTGAGTTTCCGGCAGATATAAATACATCTCCTTCTCCTTTTTTTAACATATTAAATCCTACAACCATTGATGAATTTTTTTTGTGTTTTATACTGTCTGTTGGTCCATCTTCCATTTCAATAGTTTCAGTAGCATTTTTTATTGATAATCTTGGTGATATTTCAGCTAAACTCTTACCATAAAATTCTTTTACCTTATTTTCTATTATCTCTTGTTTTCCAATTAAAACAACTTCTGCCTTTATTCCATTTATTGCATTTACTGCACCTTTTATTGTTGCATCTGGAGCGTTATCTCCCCCCATAGCATCTAGAAGTATCTTCATTTTTTACTTTCCTTTCATTTTTCAGTTTATTAAGATATTATTAATTTTAGTATGGTTTCTAAAAAAAATCAATATTTTTATTAATATTTTTTAAATTCTTCTATTATATTTTCAGCTACATCTCTTCCATCTCTTGCAGCCCAAGCTACTGTTCCCTTTCCACCTATCAAATCTCCTCCTGCATAAATTTTTGAATTTGATGTTTGGAATTTATCATTTACATTTATATAATTTCTTGATGTTAATTCTAAATTCAATTCTTTTACTAATTCATCAGTTTTTGAACCCAAAGCCATTATTACATAATCAGCATCTAATGTATAATTACTTCCATCTATATTTACAGGTGAAAGTCTTGTATCTCCTTCTTTTTGCACTAATTCTGTTTTAATTAACTCTACACTTTCAACTTTCTCATTTCCATTAATTTTAACAATATTATTTTGAAATAATATCTTAATTTCCTCACTTTCAGCATCAATCACTTCTTTTTCCTCTGCAGGCATCTGTTCTTTAGCCCTTCTATAAACAATTACAACTTCTTTTGCACCTTTTCTTTTTACAGTTCTTGCAACATCAATCGCAACATTGCCCCCACCATTTATAATGACCTTTTTTCCATTATAATTTGGGTGACTATTATTCTCTAGCAATTCATTACCACCATAAACTCCATTTAGTTTTTCTCCATCAATCCCCATCTTAGACGAAATATTTGCTCCAAATGCTAAATATATATAATCATACTTCTCTTCTAAATCTTTCAAATCTAAATTTTTACCAAGTTCTTTATTATACTTTACTTCTATACCCAAATCTAAAATTTTATCAATTGTATTTTTAACAATATCCTTAGCTAATCTAAATTCCGGTATTCCATACACTAAAAGACCACCCAAAAATGACTTTCTTTCATATATTGTTACATTTACACCTCTTTTTGCTAAAAACGCACTACATGTTAGTCCAGATGGTCCTCCACCTATAACTGCAACATTCTTACCTCTTAATTTTTCATCAATATTCTTTTCAATTCCTAAACCATTATCTATTGCATAATCTCCAACAAAAGTTTCCATTTCTCCAATACTAACAGGTTCACCTTTTATTCCTCTTACACAAGAACCTTCACATTGCCTTTTATGTGGACATATTCTTCCACATATCGGTTGCAATACTGTTGTATCTAATAATGTTTTATATGCTCCTTCATAATTCTGTTCTTTTATTTGTTTTATAAATTCTGGAATGTTATTGTTCAATGGACATCCTTTGTTTGAACATGGTTTCAATTTACAGTTTAAACAATAATTTGATTTTTCTTGTATTTGTTGTTTCATTTTTTGACTCCTTTATTTTTTTGTTCTTTTGGGGTACTTTTGGGGACGGAGATTTTTATGTCATATCGTTTAATTTATTTATTACTTCTTTTAAATCTCTTATGAAATCTATCTTTTTAGTTTCATCTCTAAGTAATGCTGCTGGATGCCAAGTTGGCATATAAAGTATTCCTTTTTTCTCTACCCATTTTCCTCTACTTGCTGTTATTTTGTATTCTTTTCCTAAAATATTTTGAAGTGAAATTCTACCAAGTAATACTATAATTTTTGGTTTTACTATCATTACTTGATTTCTTAAATAGTTTATACAGCTTAAAACTTCATCTTGCTCTGGATCCCTGTTATTTGGAGGTCTACATTTTACAATGTTTGCTATATATACTTCTTCTCTTTCAATTCCTACAACATCAAATGCCTTATTCATCAATTGACCCGCTTTTCCCACAAAAGGAATTCCTTGTGTATCTTCATCTGCTCCTGGGCCTTCCCCTATAAACATTATATCTGCATTTTCATTTCCTACTCCAAATACTATATTTTTCCTTCCTGTACTTAATTTACATCTATTACAATTTATTGCTACATCTTTTAGTTCTTTCATTGTCTCATACATTATTATCACCACTTATTTTTTTTACTATTGTATCAAAATTACTATTATTAATCAATATTTTTAGAAAATTTGACTTGTTATTCACCTTTTTTGCTATGATCTTTTTTATCTCATACTTAATATTCAATTCTTTATTCACAAATAAAATTTATGTTGATATCATTTCACCAAAAATCGACATTTTCATAAAATAGTAAGAGGTGATAAATATGCTTTTTAATACTTTAATGCTTGCTCTATCTACTAGCATAGATTCTTTAGGAATAGGTATTACATATGGTTTTAGACATATAAAATTATTAAGAAAATCCAAAATAATATTATTTTTTGTTTCAATTGCTATTACATTTATATCTGGTATTATAGGCACAGTATTAAAAAATACACTTTCAACAGATGTTTGTGAATTTATAGGATCTGCTCTCCTTTTATGTATGGGAATTTTTATTATTATTCAAACCAATGATAAAGAGGTCTCTTTTGATTTTGATAATTCTAATGATATTAGTCCCAAAGAAGCTTTTTTACTTGGTTTAGCTCTTTCTTTGGATAGTTTATGTATAGGTATTGGCGGTAGTACAATAGGTATAAATATTTATTTATTTTCTGTTTTTGTAGCCATTTTACAATATATTTTTTTGAGTATTGGGAATTATTGTGGAATTCATCTAAATAAATTTAAAAAAATTCCTCAAAGTTTTTGGAATAAAATTTCTGGTATATTGCTGATTTTAATTGGATTAATTAAATTTTGATTATTAGAAAAAAATGTATATTTTTAATTGATTGGGTATGAATACTTTGGTTTTAAAAATATTGATGTGTAAAAACATGAAATATTTCTACTTTAACTATTGACACTCAGCAAAAAAATTAGCTTTCGAGATTTAATCTCGAAAGCCTTTATATTAAGCAATTATTATTCGATTATGTCAGCAACAACACCTGAACCAACTGTTCTACCACCTTCACGAATAGCGAATCTTAATCCTTTTTCAATAGCGATAGGTGTAATTAATTCGATTGTCATTGTTACGTTATCTCCTGGCATTACCATTTCTGTTCCAGCTTCTAATTCAATAACACCTGTAACGTCTGTTGTTCTGAAATAGAATTGTGGTCTATATCCATTGAAGAATGGTGTATGACGTCCACCTTCTTCTTTTGTTAGAACGTATACTTGTGATGTGAATTTTGTATGTGGATGAATTGATCCAGGTTTAGCTATAACTTGACCTCTTTCGATGTCTTTTCTATCAATTCCTCTTAAAAGAACACCGATGTTGTCTCCAGCTTCAGCTTGATCTAGTAATTTTCTGAACATTTCAACACCAGTAACAACTGTTTGTTTCTTTTCTGTTGAAAGTCCAACGATTTCTACGTTGTCTTGTAATTTAACTGTTCCTCTTTCTACTCTACCAGTAGCAACAGTTCCACGTCCAGTGATTGTGAATACGTCTTCAACTGGCATTAAGAATGGTTGATCTATTGGTCTTTCTGGAGTAGGTATATAAGAATCTACTGCTTCCATTAATTCTTTCATTGGAGCATATACAGGATCATTAGGATCTGTAGATGTGCTTTCTAGAACTTTTAATGAAGATCCTTTTATGATTGGAATATCATCTCCTGGGAAATCGTAACTTGATAATAAGTCTCTAACTTCCATTTCAACTAACTCTAATAATTCTGGATCATCAACCATATCGCATTTGTTTAAGTAAACAACGATATATTTAACTCCAACTTGTCTAGCAAGTAAGATGTGTTCTCTTGTTTGTGGCATTGGTCCATCAGCTGCAGATACAACTAATATAGCACCATCCATTTGAGCAGCACCTGTAATCATGTTCTTTACGTAGTCTGCGTGTCCTGGGCAGTCAACGTGAGCATAGTGTCTATTTTCTGTTTCATATTCAACGTGTGCTGTGTTGATTGTGATTCCTCTAGCTTTTTCTTCTGGAGCACCATCGATTTGATCATATGCTTCGAATTTAGCTTTTCCTAATAAACTTAAATATTTTGTAATAGCTGCTGTTGTTGTTGTTTTACCATGGTCAACGTGTCCGATTGTACCAATGTTAACGTGTGGCTTTGTTCTTTCGAATTTTGCTTTTGCCATTTTAAATTCCTCCTTCTTTTAAGGTAAAGGGACACATCTTTAATATAGGGTCATTTCTTGTTACTAAGATATGTCCCTTTCGTGTTAATAACTGATGTTACCTCACTTAAACGATTGTCCATTTCCTTTATTATAAACTTTAAATTTAATAACGTTTTTATTATGTGCTTGCATTATATACTATTTGGAGTAAAAATGCAAGCTTTTATTTTTATATTTAAATATTCTTAGCAATTAGCTTTAAAATTAATCTATTTTTTTAAATTAATTAAGCGTTTTTGCTTCTTGAAGCTACTATTTGTTCATGTACTGATTTTGGAACTTCGTCATAGTGAGATGGTTCCATTGAGTAACTTCCTCTACCTTGTGTCTTAGAACGTAAGTCTGTTGCATATCCAAACATTTCTGATAATGGGATAAATGCTCTTATTTCTTCCATTCCTTGAACTTCATCCATTCCTTCTATTCTACCACGTCTAGAGTTTACATCACCAATAACATCTCCCATGTATTCTGTTGGAACTGTTATTTCAACTCTCATTATTGGCTCTAAGATAACTGATTTAGCTTGTTTACATCCTTCTTTGAATGCCATTGAAGCTGCAATCTTGAATGCCATTTCTGAAGAGTCAACTTCGTGATATGAACCATCAACTAATGATACTTTGAAGTCGATAACTGGATATCCTGCTAAGATACCTGTTTGAGCTGCTTCTCTCATTCCTTGTTCGATTGGTTTGATATATTCTTTTGGAACAGCTCCTCCTACTATCTTGCTTTCGAATTCAATTCCTTTACCAGCTTCTAATGGTTCCATTTCAAACCATACGTCACCATATTGTCCTTTACCACCAGATTGACGGATAAATTTACCTTGAACTTTAACTTTATTTCTAATTGTTTCTTTGTAAGCAACTTGTGGTTTACCTACATTACATTCAACTTTGAATTCTCTTTTTAATCTATCAACAATTATGTCTAGGTGTAATTCACCCATTCCTGCTATAATTGTTTGTCCAGTTTCTTGGTTAGTATATGCTTTGAATGTTGGATCTTCTTCAGCAAGTTTTGCTAAAGCTATACCCATTTTTTCTTGAGCTGCTTTGTCTTTTGGCTCAATAGCAATATCTATAACTGGTTCTGGGAATTCCATTGATTCTAGTATAACTGGATTATTTTCGTCACATAAAGTATCTCCTGTTGTAACATCTTTTAGTCCAACGGCTGCAGCGATATCTCCTGCAAATACTTTTTCTATATCTTCTCTATGGTTAGCATGCATTTGTAAGATTCTTCCGATTCTTTCTTTTTTATCTTTGTTTGCATTTAATACAGAAGATCCTGATTCTAATGTTCCAGAATATACTCTGAAGAAACATAATTTTCCAACAAATGGGTCTGTTGCAATTTTGAACGCTAAAGCTGCAAATGGCTCATTGTCGTCAGTTTTTCTTTCAACTTCATTTCCATCTAAATCTACACCTTTGATATGAGCTATATCTGTTGGTGCTGGCATATAGTCAATTATTGAGTTTAATAATTCTTGTACACCTTTATTTTTGTATGAAGATCCACAACATACTGTTACGATAGAGTTATTGATTGTTCCTGCACGTAAACCTTTTTTGATGTCTTCTTCAGATAATTCTTCACCATCTAAATATCTCATCATTAATTCTTCGTCTTGTTCACATGCTGCTTCAATCATGTTTTGTCTCCATGTTTCAGCTTCTTCTTTCATATCTTCTGGTATGTCTGTTTCTTCTATTTCTTTTCCTAAATCATCTTTATGGATGAATGCTCTCATTTTTATTAAGTCAACTATTCCTTGGAAATAGTCTTCTTTTCCTATTGGTAATTGGATTGGAACAGCATTTGCATGTAATCTATTTTTTAATTGATCTACACATAACATAAAGTCAGCTCCAACAACGTCCATCTTGTTTACATATACCATTCTTGGTACACTGTATTTATCAGCTTGTCTCCAAACTGTTTCTGTTTGTGGTTGAACTCCACCTTTAGCTGCTAATACTGTAACAGCTCCATCTAGAACTTTAAGTGATCTTTGAACTTCAACTGTAAAGTCAACGTGTCCTGGTGTGTCGATTATATTTATTCTATGATCTTTCCAGAAACATGTTGTTGCAGCAGATGTTATTGTGATACCTCTTTCTTGTTCTTGAGCCATCCAGTCCATTGTTGCAGCACCTTCGTGAACTTCTCCTATTTTATGAGTTTTTCCTGTATAGAATAGGATTCTTTCTGTTGTTGTTGTTTTTCCTGCATCAATGTGAGCCATTATTCCTATATTTCTTGTTTTATCTAATGGACATAATCTTCCTGCCATCTATTTTTCCTCCTCATACTAAAATTTGTAATGTGCAAAAGCTTTGTTAGCTTCAGCCATTTTATGAGTATCTTCTTTCTTCTTGAATGCTCCACCGTTTCCAGCTACAGCGTCCATGATTTCTCCGGCTAATTTTTCAGCCATTGTTTTTTCATGTCTCTTTCTGCTGTAAGAAACAAGCCATCTTAAACCTAATGTTTGTCTTCTTTCAGGTCTAATTTCTAATGGAACTTGGTATGTAGCTCCACCTACTCTTCTTGCTTTTACTTCTAGAACTGGCATTACATTTTCTAAAGCTGCTTCAAAAACTTCTAAAGGATCTTTTCCTTCTTTTTCTTTTATGATGTCAAATGCATCATATACGATTTTTTGAGCAACTGATTTTTTACCATCTAACATTATGTTGTTTACTAATTTTGTAACAACTTTACTGTTATACATTGGATCTGGTAATACGTCTCTTTTTGCTATAAAACCTCTTCTTGGCACTATTCTTCACTCCTTTACATTTTTATTTTAATTAAAGTCAACAATTTGATTTTCCAAATTGCCTTAAGTTACTCTGATAAGTTTTTGCCTAAACCTATCCGCATAATGCTCTATCTATTGCTAAATTTAAGTACCTTAATTTAGTAAGAATAAGCACTATTTATAAAAATTCACTAAACATTCCACCCACCTATCCTGCGGGCTCTGTAAAATTGATAAAATTAGGTATATTGTGCGTTTTTAATATTTATTACGGCTTAAGGCTATACGTCTGTATGCCGAAGTTCATAATGAATGTTAAAAACGTGCAAGATGCCTGATTTAATCGATTTTACTATTTTTTAGCACGTTTAGCTCCATACTTAGAACGACCTTGCATTCTGTCTTTAACACCTGCTGTATCTAATGTTCCTCTGATGATGTGGTATCTAACACCTGGAAGGTCTTTTACTCTTCCACCTCTTATTAATACAACACTGTGTTCTTGTAAGTTATGTCCTATACCTGGGATATAAGATGTAACTTCATAACCGTTTGATAAACGAACTCTTGCTACTTTTCTTAAAGCTGAGTTTGGCTTTTTAGGTGTTACTGTTTTTACTACTGTACATACTCCTCTTTTTTGTGGACTTCTTGCGTTTGTTAATTTTTTGCTTTTTGAGTTGTATCCATGTTGAAGAGCTGGTGCAGTTG
The DNA here is from genome assembly GCA_900553125.1 of uncultured Clostridium sp. Taxonomy (GTDB): domain Bacteria; phylum Bacillota; class Clostridia; order TANB77; family CAG-508; genus CAG-269. Next base: position 31,402 of record USCB01000010.1, read on the forward strand.
ATTTTGTAACTCCTGTTTTTCTTCCTTTTCTTACTAATTGGTTAATTGTTGGCACTTAAATTCACCTCCTATAATTAATTTTGCCGTTATGGTATTGATTTCCATAACGGCTTATATTTTATCATTTTTTTGTTGGAGTGTCAATGGTTTTCTCGAACTTTAACACCAATTTTTATTTTTTTATTTTTCTCTCTTTATCTTATTTTTTATTCAACATATAATATTTCTGTATTATCCAATATCACTCCATCATCTATTAATTTTTCACCTTTTAATTGCACTTTTGAATTTGTTAATTTTGCATATCCACTGCCAACCATTCTTTTCAAAAATGAATTACATTTAACATTTTGTATTTTTAAATTTTCGAATATAGCTGGATTATTCTCGTTCAATTTATTTTGTGTACAAAATAAAAGTCCCCCCTCTTTTCGCATCACTATGTGTTTGATTATAACTTGAATCTAAAATACTTATATTTTTAACTTTTGTGCCCTCTCCTATAGTACTCGATAGTAAAGCTCCATCTGGTCCAGTTTCAATATTACAATTTTGTACAGTAATATCACTAATGTCTGAATCACTACTTACCTGACCTAAACTAGAACCATACCATGATTTTGAAACCAAATTACATTTAAAAAAGACTATATCAAAAGCCTTTCCTTCTACATATCCAGCTATTAATCCAGAACTTTTCATAGCTCCACTATTTTTTGTTGCTGTAAGATTCGAATTTGCCATATAAATATGCTCCAATGTTACACCTTTATATACTGCTCTAACAACTCCTCCTATTGATGTAGGAGCAGTAACAGTCAAATTCGAGATTTTTAAATTTTTTATTATTCCTCCACTATCTAGTCTTGCAAAAATGGCATTGTAATCTCTTTGAGATTCTTTCGTATTTATTGCTATAATTCTTAATATATTTATTTTCTCCATCAAAATTTATTCTAACATTATATACCATAGATCCACTTTCCCAAATACTACTATAAACCCCTTCCTTTAGTCCTATTGGTATGAATCCATTGCCATTATTATAAAAATCACCATTTATTTCAAAATCACTTTTATAAAAATAAATATCATTTGCTAATTTAAAAAATCCTCCTATATATTCATTTCCATTTTCATCAACATTTATGTGTGTTCTTATAGAATCAAATTCATATTTATCATGTATAATATGAGGATTTTCTTCACTACATTCGTTGCATCCTTTCCAATCTTTCTTATTATTTTTATTTGAGCTATCTTTAGTTACATAAATATCGTCATTTATAATTTCAATATTATATCTAGTTTGTTTATAATTATATACAAATGTCTTTTTTTCTGTATCTATTATAGAATCAGTTATATTTCCATTTCTAAGTTTTTCATTCATCTTTTCTTCAAAATCGCCTGAACCAATTATATTTTCTGTATGCTTATCTATTTCGTATTCTTGTAGAGCCAATAATATTTCACTCTTTATTCCATCAATTTCTGTAGCCTCTTTTGCCTCAGTACTCTTTTTTATTATTCCATTTTCACTAGTTACCATGCTAATACTTATTCCGTGCTAGAATTAATAAGACAATGATTGTCACTACAAGTGCTATTAATGTTATTCCTTTTTCTTTACTTTTTTTCTTCATAAACTAACCTCCATTATCACTATTTATAAGTATATTTTATGCATTTTATTCAAATGTTGGATATCCATCTTCACCTATTTTCCATCTTCTGAGTTCACTATCTTCACCAATATTACTATTTAATAAATTCACAAAATTCTCATTATTTTTTATATCACTTTCACCTAATGGTGTTATTCCCTCTGTAGTTGCTCCTGCTGATTCAGATTTACTTGTATCATAATATGTGTTTGAAATATTAGTGACAATTGTTATATTTGTCCCCTTTTTTATTTCTTTAATTATAGCATTAGGCGTTTTTCCTGCATTATAACAATTTTCAATATTTAATGTTGAAGATTTACACATTATTCCCTGGTATCCTAAAATACCGCTTTCTGTACAGGTTCCTATATTATAGCAATTTTTTATAGTAAGTTCCATAACACTATTCCATCCTCCACCTGAAAATTTTCCTACTATGCCATTCGAACATTCTCCCAAATTACAACAATTTGATATAATGTTATTTCCAGTCCAACTCATTCCTATTATTCCATTTTTAGCTTTTCCCTTATTAACACAATTTATTATTTTTGAATTTGAAATAGTACCCGCTATTCCTCCTATAGATGAATTAACTTTTGAATTAACATCACTATAGTTTACACAATTTTCAATTATCAAACCCTCTGCTTCGCCACCAGCTACAATCCCTCCTACACCAGAATAACTCCAAGGAGCTCCTGTTGTATAAATAGAACCATAATTATTGCAATTTTTTATTTCACATCTTCCTTTAAAATATCCTCCTATGCCTCCAACCATATTGTATCCTGTTATATCTGCATAATTATTGCATTTTATTATTTTTATATTTTTATTTAATCCGTCCCATATAGAACCCTGCCGTTCCTGATTTTCCTATTATTTTTCCTGTAATGTTCAAATTTTTTATTTCAACATCATTTGACAGATTTAAAAAAAGCGAAACATTTTTTTCTTTTCCATTCTGATATAAATTTTTTATATAATTTTCTCTCCCATCAAAAATTCCTGAAAAAACACTTCTTCCTATACTAGGAAATCCTCCGCAATCTTCTCCTTGTTTAGTTAACTCCGTCTTTATATCTTCAACAACACCATCTTCATTTAAATCTCCATATATTGTTGTAGTTGGGTCTTTATATGAACTATTTGCTTTAAAATCCAAGGTTTTCGCTAATATTACATATTTTCCTTGAAAGTTTTGTCTGACTAAATTCAAATCACTATCTGATTTATATGTCATTATAGAAAATGCAACTAAATCTTCTATACAATTTATTTCGTAAGAATTTTTCTCACTTCCATCTAAAATTCTTCCATTTTCGTCTTTCGTTATATCTCCTGCATATTGATCTTTTGTTACTGTTTTCCATTCGCCAAAATTTCCATTTTTATCTACTTCATAATATCTATTACTGTCTAAAAAGCCAATTTCATATCCATCGCCTAAGTCAGAAATTTCTGTTTTATTTTTTCCTACAATGTCATTAAGTGCTATTTCTAAATTTTCTAAATCAGTTTTATTATTATCTTGCATATTGTTTGATATTAATGATTCTTGCATTGCTAATCTAATTTGTTCTTTTTCAGTTTCTATTTGAGTATTATCTTTTGCTTTTGACGTTTGTGTCAATATTCCGCTTTGCCCTGTAAGCATACTTACACTTATTCCGTGATAGAATTAATAAAATAATTATAGTTATCACAAGTGCTATTAGCGTTATTCCATCTCCTTTGTTATTTATTACTCTCATTGTAAAATCCTCCTTTGTTACTATTCCTAAATTAATACATTTTATTCGCGTTCATGCATTCGTACGGATGCGTTTTTAATTTATTATACAAATAACAAAATTAAAAGTCAACACATTTTTGCACTTTTTTAAATGCATATTTATGCATACATACAAATGCATGATAATATACTATTAGAGTTAGGAGATGAACAAATGTATCTAAAAAGATTAAAAGATTTAAGAGAAGATTTTGACAAAAAGCAATATGAAATAGCAGAATTACTAAATATCACAAGACAGCAATATAGCCTATATGAACTAGGTAAGCGCGATATTCCAGCTGAATACCTAAAAAAACTAGCAAAATATTATAATACCTCATCTGATTACATTCTAGAAATCACAGATGAAATAACTCCATATATTAATTCAAAAACCTCAAAAAAAGATATACCTCAAAAATAATTTTTGGTATATCTTTTTACTATTTATCCATTAAACACTCTATCAAATTCTTCGCCATCAATTTTTTCTTTTTCAAGCAAAATTCCGGCAACAATATGAAGTTTATCAATATTAGCTGCTAAAATCTCTTTAGCCGTATTATAAGCTCTATCTATAATAGCTTTTACTTCTTCATCTATAACAGCTGCTGTTTCTTCTGAGTAGTTTTTAGTTTGAGCTAAGTCTCTTCCAAGGAAAACTTCTCCTTGACCTTGACCATACATAATAGCTCCAAGTCTTGAACTCATTCCGTAAACAGTTACCATACTTCTTGCAATTTGAGATGCTCTTTCAATATCATTACTTGCACCTGTTGATATATCATTTAAAATCAAAGCCTCAGCAACTCTACCACCTAAAAGTGATATAATTTGTTCTTCCATTGCAGTTTTAGACATAAAAGATTTATCTTCTGTTGGTCTATACATCGTATATCCTCCAGCCATTCCTCTAGGTACTATTGATATTTCATGAACTGGGTCTTGTGTTGGTAAGAATTTACTTACAACTGCGTGACCAGCTTCGTGGTATGCAACCAATTTCTTTTCATGGTCACTTCTTACTTTTGTTTTCTTTTCAGGTCCCATAGTTACTTTAACCATAGCATCTTCAATTTCTTGCATTCCTATTTCTGTCTTGTTTCTTCTTGCTGCTAGAAGTGCAGCTTCATTTAATACATTTTCCAAATCTGCTCCTGCAAATCCTGATGTATTTTTTGCTATAATTCTTAAATCAACATCATCTGCTAATCTTTTCTTTTTACTATGAACTTCTAGTATTTGCTCTCTTGCTTTAACGTCTGGTGCTCCTACTACTATTTGTCTGTCAAATCTTCCTGCTCTTAATAATGCTTTATCTAATACGTCTGGTCTGTTTGTTGCAGCTAAAACTATAACTCCTTCGTTTGCTGAAAATCCATCCATTTCAACAAGTAATTGGTTTAATGTTTGTTCTCTTTCATCATGTCCTCCACCAAGTCCTGCTCCTCTTTGACGTCCTACTGCATCTATTTCGTCTATGAATATTATACATGGTGCATTTCTTTTGGCTTGTTCGAATAGGTCTCTAACTCTTGATGCTCCAACACCAACAAACATCTCAACAAAGTCTGAACCACTTATTATAAAAAATGGTACTCCTGCTTCTCCTGCAACTGCTTTTGCAAGTAATGTTTTACCAGTTCCTGGTTGACCAACTAAAAGTACTCCTTTTGGAATTCTTGCTCCCATATCTGTGTATTTTTTAGGATTTTTTAAGAATTCTACTATTTCTTCTAGTTCTTCTTTTTCCTCATCAACACCTGCTACATCATCAAATGTGATTTTGTTTTTCTCTGCTGTGTTTATCATTCTAGCTCTACTTTTTCCAAATGTCATTGTTTTATTTCCACCTTGGTTGTTTCCAGGGTTCATCATAAAGAACCAGAATACTAAGAATATTACAAGTAATCCAAATGGAGTAATTAGACTTAATATTGTTATCCATATTGATTCAGATTCTTCGTCTAATGCTAGATTTCCATTTTTGATGTATTGCTCTGCATATGTTACAAAGCTGTCTAAACTTGGTATGTTTACTTGTTTTACTGTTTTATTATTATCATTAAGTGTAACTTTTGCACTTTCTCCTCCTGCTGATAATTGTACACTTGATACATTTCCACTTTCTATATTTTCAATTAATTCTGAATAGGTCATTTTGTTATTACTATTTTCCATTATTGAAGAAATAACTACTATTAGAATTACACCTATTATTAGCCATATAGCTAAAGATTTTATTCCATTTTTCACGTTTCTTTTCCTCCTTATCGTCTGAACTATACCATAACAATTTTATTTTTGCAATAGTTTTTTTATATTATTTATATTACAATCTTTCTCGCTCTACGGCTTTCTATTCTTTAGCCTCGAAAAAAATTTGATTTTTGTTTACTAGAACCTTTATATTTTTGTTTGGCATTAAATATTTGTTTCCTATATTTTTTTCACATAGTTTTATTATGTCATCAATATTTACTTTTTCTATATTTTGTATATTTCCTATTGTTTTATTTATAGAATATATTATCAATCTTTTTTTTATTACTATATTTTCACTATTAAATTCTTTTAAATTTAGAACAATATATCCTTTTTCTTCTTTTATTTTTAATTTATTAAACTTATCCACTGTTATTTCTTCTAAGTATTTATTTTCTTCGTCAATAACTGATGATAATCTATTCATTGTATTAATTATGTTTGGATTAAATTCACTTTTTATATATGGAATAACTATATTCCTAATCTTATTTCTTGTGCAGTCATTTATAAAATTAGTTTTATCAATTCTGGGCTGTAAATTATTTTTTTCACAATATTCTTCTATACGTGCTCTTTCTATTTCTATTAAAGGTCTTATATATTTATTTTCTCTTTTAGGTTCAATTCCTTTTAATCCTGAAATCCCACTTCCCCTAAGCATATTCATTATTATTGTTTCTATTTTATCATTTTTATTATGTGCAATTGCAATCTTATTTGCATTTTCTTTTTGAAGAATTTCATCAAAAAATTCATACCTTACTGTCCTTCCAGCCTCTTCAGTGCCTTGTTTATTATTATTTGCATAATTTTTTACATCTATTCTTTTAACATAACATTTAATATTATTTTTTTCACAGTAATTTACAACATATTCTTCATCTGAAATTGCCTCTTCTCTTATTAAATGGTTCATATGGCACACAATAATTTCAAATTTTAGCTCTTCTTTTAAATCCTTTAGGATATCTAACATACAAATTGAATCTGGACCACCTGACACTCCACATATTATTTTATCATTTTCATTTATTAAATCATATTTTTTTATTGTATTTAAAACTTGTTCTTTTAACATATTAATCATCATATCCTCTTGCAAGATTTACAAATTTTGTATAATTTCCCATCCATAATAGTTTTACTGTTCCTGTTGAACCAGCTCTGTGTTTTGCAATTATTACTTCTGATATATCTTTTTCCTCACTATCTGGGTTGTAATAGTCATCTCTATATAAAAACATAACAATATCGGCATCTTGCTCTATTGATCCAGATTCACGAAGGTCAGATAACATTGGTCGATGGTCTGGTCTTTGTTCAACCGCCCTTGATAGCTGTGAAAGTGCAATTACTGGTACATTTAGTTCTTTTGCAAGAATCTTTAAAGACCTACTAATTTCTGCAATTTCTTGCTCACGGCTTCCGTTTTTTCTGTTATTGCTTCCTTGTATAAGCTGAATGTAATCTATTACAATTAAACCAATATTTTTTTCCATTTTAAGTTTTCTACATTTAGTTCTTATTTCCATTATTGATATACCTGGTGTATCATCTATATATATTCCTGAATCTGAAATTGGACCTACTACACTCGCAAGTTTGCTCCAATCGTCCTCTTCTAACTTACCTGTCATTATTTTGTTACTGTCAACCATTGCCTCAATACATAAAATTCTGTTTACTAATTGGTCTTTTGACATCTCTAAGTTAAATATTGCAACTGGTGTATTTGACCTTATCGCTGCATTTGCTGCAATATTTAGGGCAAATGCTGTTTTTCCCATAGCAGGACGTGCTGCAATTAGTATTAAATCTGAACCATGTAATCCTGCAGTTTTGTCATCTAAATCCACAAAGCCTGTCGGAACACCTGTTATTTTAGATTTCTGATTATATAGTTCCTCTAACTTAGTAAAACTTTCTATTAATACATCTTTTATTGGTGTATAGCTTTTTTGATTTTTATTTTGTATTATATCAAAAATCTTCTTTTCAGCACCTGCCATTATATCTTCAACATCTTCTGTTGGATTATATCCTAATTCAATTATTTCATTCGCAGTTTTTATTAGTTTTCTTAAGGTTGCCTTTTCCTCAACAATATCTATATATTTTTGAACATTTGCAGTTGTTGGAACTTTGTCTGGCAATATTGCCAAATATTCAAATCCACCAACTTTTTCGAAATTTCCCATTGATGATAATTCATCCTTTACTGTTACTAAGTCAACTGGCTCTGACCTATTATATAGATTTACTATTGCCTCAAATATTAATTTATTGTCTTCTCTGTAAAAACTTTCCGCTCTTAATTTTTCTACCGCTGCCATTACCGCATCACTATCTGTTAGCATACTTCCTATTACTGCTTGCTCTGCTTCTATATCGTGTGGTGGTATTTTTCCTAGTTCCATTCTTCTTGCTTCCTCCCTGGGACCGTTGGGGTCGGTTCTTTTTGGTCCCATTTTTTAATTATTACAATAATTTGGCAAAAATGGGACCAAAAAGAACCGACCCCAACGGTCCCCTTGTCAAATTATTCTCCAATAACATCTACTTTAACTGTTCCTACTACACCCTCATATAATTTTATTTGAATATTTGTAGTACCAAGTAATTTTATTGCATCTTTCAATTCAATTTTCTTTTTGTCTACTTTAATATTGTATTCTTTTTCAAGTTTCTCTGCAATTTCTTTGCTTGATACTCCGCCAAATACTTTTCCGTTTTCTCCTGCTTTTACTTTAAATTTTAATCTTATTTTTGACATTTTGTCAGCTTGTTTTTGAGCCTCTTCTTTTTCTACGTCTTTTTTATATTGTTCTGATTCTTTTTTTGATTTTAGTTTTGCTAAGTTACTATTTGTTGCTTCTACTGCTAGGTTTTTGGCAAATAAATAGTTTCTTGCGTATCCATCTGATACATTTATTATTTCATCTTTTTTTCCTATTGATTTTATATTTTCTTTTAGTATTACTTTCATTTTGGTTACCTCCCTGTTTTAGCTTGCTATATATTATCATACTTTTATAAAAATTTCTATACATATCACAAAAAATTCAAAATTCTGTACTTTGAAAATCTAAATTATAATAAATTATTAAACAGGAACATCGCTAGTGCAAATTAACACTAGCGATGCTTGTCTTACTCCTCAACAACAGTGTATGAATACACACTGCCATTGATGGTTTTAAAATTTTCTTGATTTTCGTCCCATTCTGTTATTTCGGAGGTCAGTACCTTTACCCCGTTTTCCAGAATGACTTCGGCTCTAACCGGAGTCCGAGCAGATTTTACAATTGCTTTTGCCACCTGCTCCTCCACGATATAATTCCATTTCGGGTTTATCTCATTACGTGCCCAAAAGTTGATAACGGAGCAGTTTTTTTTACCCAAATCGACTCTTTCAAGCCGAACCAGATGCCACATTTCTGTAACAACTTCAATTCCTCCTTCCGGCAAAATGTATATTTCCCTGATAGGGACTTTTTTAGAGGCTGTTCCATCTGTCATTACAACCTCTACTTTTTTACCTTCTGAAAGCCAGGTCTGAGCCTTTTGTGGATTTCTTGTGGTTTCACCTCCACAAGAAAAAATCCTCCAAGCTGTTATATTCTTCATATTTTCTCCTTTCGCTCCGCTATCCTACAGGTATAGTCTTACGAGCTTATTGCTTTTTACATCTACATTATACCACTTCCATGTATAAAACACAAATTGTCTTCAATATAATAGCAACAACTAGAATTATCCCATATTAAATCTCAACCAATCTACAATTATATAAAAAATAATTGAAATTAGATTATAAAAAACTAATTCCAATTATTATACATCACAAAAATCTATTTAACTTTCATTTTCATCAAAATATTCACCAATTTTACTTTTAAGTTCATCCTTAACTTCTTCAATTGTCTTTCCTTCAATCTGAGCTCCAGCCAAAGTAATATGACCTCCTCCGCCCATTTTTTCAAGAATAACTTGAACATTTATATCACCAATAGAACGACCGCTAATAGTGATTTTTTCTCCGTCATTTCCAAGAACAAATGATGCCGTAATATTTCCTATTGCTAAAAGTTGGTCAGCAGATTTGGCACAAATTATATTTGCCTCTTTATCATTCTCATTATATATAGCAATTCCTATTGTTTCATTTACAATTTCTGTTGTTTTTATTATTTCTGTAATTTTTTTGTATGTGTCTAAATCATTTTGAAACCATTTTTTTACACGAATTATATCCACACCACATTTTCTTAGATATGCGGCTGCCTCAAATGTACGTACTCCAGTCTTAAAAGTAAAGTTTTTTGTATCCATCATAATTCCTGCATATAAAACTTCTGCCTCAATTTTCTTTAATTTTGTAGTAATTTGAGTATATTGTAATAATTCTGTTACAAGTTCTGCAGCAGATGATGCATATACTTCATGGAATGTAAGTATACTCTTTGTAATAAAATCTGGACTTCTTCTATGATGGTCTATTATTGCTATTTGATTCGTTTTTTCTAATAATTCAGGAGCTTCTACATAACTGGTTTTATGAGTATCAACTATAATTAGTAATGTCTTCTGATTTATTTTTTCTTCTGCTATTTCTTTATTTATTATAACTTCTTTGTACTCTTCATCTTCATCTAAACTATTCTTTACATTTGCAAGTGCCATTGTATTCGTATTTGCAACTATATATGATGGTTTTCCTAAGTTGGTTGCTAGTCTATACATTCCTATTGCTGAACCTAGTGCATCAATATCTGCATTTACATGTCCCATTATCATTACTTGCTCATTTTCTTGAATCAATTCTTCTAATGCATGTGCTACAATTCTTGCTTTTACTTTTGTTCTTTTTTCTACTTCTTCTACTCTTCCACCAAAGAATTGATATTTTCCATTTTGCCTAATTGCTGCTTGATCTCCACCACGTCCAAGTACAACATCCATTGTATTTAATGCTGATTGATATTTTTCTTTATCTGTTTCTCCTTCATTTGATATTGCTATACTTAAGGTTAGCTGTGCTCTTCCTTTTATATTGATGTCTTTTATGGTATCAAGTATATTGAATTTATTTTCTTTTATTTTTTCTAGATATTTTTGTTCAAATAAATATACAAATCTATCTCTATCTGATTTTACAACTATTCCTTCTGTTTCACTTGTCCAATCATATATTGCTTTTTCTATTTCTGCAATTATTCCTGGTCTTATGTCCATATCTATTGCTTGCATTGTTTCTTCGTAGTTGTCTATCATTATTATTCCAACACAACTTTTTGAATCATTGTATTCTTTTTGAAGTTTTAGATTGTCTGTTTCATCAATAAAATATAGTATCATCATATATTTGTTTTCTCTTTTTCTTTCATGATTTCCAGATTTTACAAACTCTCCAAGTATTTTGTAAGTTTTGTTTTCTATTTTTAAACTTCTTATTATTGATTTGTCTTTTTTATCTTCTCTTGCATTTATTTCTGTATTTATGTTATCTAATAAATCACTTATATATCCATTTATATCTATATTTGCAAATTCTGATACAAATTTTGTACTTCTCCATACTATATTTCCATCTGTTTCAACGATTATTAATGGAATTGGTGAATATATTAAACTGTTTTTTGCTGCTGAATTTACATTTAATGTTAAGTCTTGTAAATGCTGTGATATTTCGCTTTTTCTTTTGTTGTTTGCAAAATATGTGTATCCTAAAATCGCTATAAATAATATTATTGATGGTATTATGAATTTTGGTTTTTGTATACATATTGCTACTAATAAGATAAATATTATTACCAGATATATTTTCGTTCTTGATACTAAACTATCAAATAATTTTCTATTACTACTTTGCAAGTTTCATTCTCCTTTATTTTCTAATGGCTATATTTTACCGCATTTTGAGGGATTTGTCAAATTGGTCAAACTTTTGTTTTTGTTATTACGAATTTTTTCCGTTTACAGACTTTTTTCGTAATCAACACTTTATAATAACTTTTATTTTTTCCATATTTATTAACTATATTCTAATAAGAAAAAAGATTGAAACAACATGTTTCAATCTTTTTTCTTATTTCTCTTCAACATCTAACTTAATATGAACATCTTTAAGTTGCTGCTCAGATACTTTTGATGGTGCTCTCATAAGTAAATCTCTAGCCCTTTTATTTTTAGGGAATGCAATAACTTCTCTTATATTACTTGAATCTTCAATAAGCATAACCATTCTATCAATTCCAGGTGCAGCACCAGCATGTGGTGGAGTTCCATATTGGAATGCATTATATAAAGCTCCAAATTTTGTTTTTACATCTTCCTCTGTATAACCTGCTATCTCAAAGGCTTTTACCATTATTTCCGGATTATGATTTCTAACTGCTCCAGATGCCATTTCATATCCATTACATACTAGGTCATATTGATATGCTAAAATATCTAATGGATTCATGTTTTCTAATGCTTCCATTCCACCTTGTGGCATTGAAAATGGATTATGGCAGAAGTCGATTGTTCCTTCATCAGATAATTCATACATTGGGAAATCTACTATAAAACAGAATTTGTAAACATTTTTTTCTATTAAATCTAAACGTTTTCCAAGTTCTATTCTAACAAGTCCTGCTATTTTTTGAGCTGTTTTGAATTCATCTGCTATAAAAAACATACTTGCATTTTCTTTTAAACCATAGTTTTCTTTTAAATTTTCTACAATTTCAGGTGTTATGAATTTTGCAATTCCTCCTTCTAATTCACCCTCAGCATTTAATTTTGTCCAAGCTAATCCTTTAGCTCCACATTCTTCTACCGCAAATTCTCCCATTTTATCAAAGAATTTTCTTCCTTGATTTGCTCCTTCTGGCACTATTATAACTTTTATAGTTTTGTCTTTAAATGCGTTAAATTCTGTATTTTCAAAAAGAGATGTTACATCTTGAATTATTAGTGAATTTCTTAAATCTGGTTTATCAATTCCATATTTTTCCATAGCTTCTTTATATGGTATTTTTATAAATTCACCTTCATCAACTTTCCAATTTGTAAATTTCTTAAATACTGATGGTACAACATCCTCTATTACTTTAAATACATCCTCTTGTGTACTAAATGCCATTTCAAAATCTAATTGATAAAATTCACCTGGTGCCCTATCTGCTCGTGGGTCTTCATCTCTGAAACATGGTGCTATTTGGTAATATTTATTAAATCCAGATACCATAAGTAGTTGCTTAAATTGTTGTGGTGCCTGTGGAAGTGCATAAAATTCTCCCGGATTTAATCTACTTGGTACTAAATAATCTCTTGCTCCTTCTGGTGATGAATTTGCTAATATCGGTGTTTGAATTTCGAAAAATCCTAATTCATCCATTTTATCTCTAAATGCTTTTAAAATCTTTGAACGCAATAAAATATTTTTATGTAATTTTTCATTTCTCAAATCTAAAAATCTATATTCAAGTCTTAAGTCTTCTCTTGCCTCAACCTCTGAATTTATTTCAAATGGTAATTCTGCTTTGCATTTTCCTAAAACTTCTATTTTGTTAGCAATTACCTCAATATCTCCTGTTGGCATTTTAGGATTTTTGCTTGCTCTTTCCACAACTTTTCCTTCTATATGAATACAGCTTTCTTTTACAAGTTCTTTTGCTTGTGCTTGTAAATTTTCATCATTTATTACTATTTGTGTTATTCCATCTTCATCTCTTAGGTCTATAAATACCATTCCACCTAAATCTCTTATTTTTTGTATCCAACCAGCTAATTCTACTGTTTCTCCTACATTTTCAATTCTTAGTTCTCCTAAATTTTTTGTTCTGTACATAACTTCCTCCTTGCCGGAACAAAAGGGACCGGGTCTTTTTTGTCCTATTGTTCCTATTTACTATTTTTTACCTAATTTGGACAAAAAAGACCCGGTCCCTTTTGTCCCCTTTTGCCTCAAAATATTCATCTAATGTTTTTTCCAATTTTTTTCTATCATCAATTGCATTTACCCTAACTCTAAAATTACTAGAATTAGGCAAATTCTTACTATAAGCTGCCAAATGTTTTCTAAATTCTTTTATTGCAACATCTTCACCTTTTTCTTTTACTAATAAGTTTAAATGTTCTTTTATTATTTTCAATTTTTCATCAGGCGTTATTTCTGGCAACTTTTCGCCTGTTTCCAAATAATGTCTGACTTTTTTAAATATCCATGGATTTCCCATAGACGCTCTTCCTACCATTATTCCGTCTACACCTGTTTTTTCAAACATTTCCTTAGCTGATTTTTCATCTACTACATCACCATTTCCTATTACAGGTATATTTACAGTATCTTTTACTTTTTTTATTATTTCTAAGTCTGCAACTCCAGAATAATATTCTGCTCTTGTTCTTCCATGTATTGTAATTGCTGAAATACCCGCATTTTCTGCAATTTTTGCAATTTCAGTTGCTACAATATGCTCGCTATCCCAGCCTTTTCTAAATTTTAATGTTACTGGAACTGAGGAATTTTCAACAACTGTTTCCATTATTTTTTTTGCTTTTTCTAAATCCAATAAAAGTTTACTTCCATCACCATTTCTTACAACCTTAGGTGCTGGGCATCCCATATTTATATCTACTATATCAGCAATTTTAGATACATATTTAGCTGCATATGCAAAAGCCTCTATATCTGAGCCAAATATTTGAATACTTACTGGTCTTTGTTCTCCATTCAAGTTCATTATTTTTTTTGTTTTTTCATCTCCATAAAATATTGCCTTTGAACTTACCATTTCTGTACATACAAGTCCAGGTTCAAACTTTTCACATATTAGTCTAAATGGCAGGTCTGTTATACCTGCCATTGGAGCTAATAAAATATTATTTTTTAATTTTACATTTCCTATTTTTAATTCATGTAAATACATCTAAATGCTCCTATTTTATAAAAATTGTTTTCTTTCTATTTCCACTAATGTTAAGTAGTAATCCAATACATATATAACTTGTTATCATTGAACTTCCACCATAACTTATAAATAAAAGTGGTACACCTGTTATTGGAAGTAAACCAAGTGTCATTCCAATATTTTCTGCCATATGAAATAAAAATATTCCACTTATTCCTGCTGCTATATAAGAACCTAAATCATCACTTGCAGTTTTTGCTACATATAAGGATTTCGTTATCAGTGTTACATATATTAATATTACCGCAGCTGATACTATAAATCCCATTTCTTCCCCAATTACTGAATATATAAAATCTGTGGTTTTTGGTGACAAGTAACCTAACTGTGTTTGGTTTCCATTTAAAAGTCCCATTCCAGTAAGTTCTCCTGAACCAATCGCGATTTTTGATTGTAATACATTGTATCCAGCTCCTTTTGGGTCTGATTCTGGATTTAAGAAAATATCTATTCTTGTTTTTGCATGATCTGGTAATACAAAGAAATATGCAAGTGGTAAAGCTATAATTACCATAATTAAGGCTATGATTATATATTTTCTGTCTATTCCTGATACAAATAACATTACTACTAGTGAAATTATATATGCTGCAGCTGTTCCATAATCTGGCTGTAAAATTATCAAAAATACCGGAAATATAACAGTTGCTATTGTTATACATAATTTCCAAAATACATTTATCTCTGCTTTTCCCTTTTCTTGTACTTTGGCTATTGTTGAGGCTGTAAATAAAACAACTGCAACTTTTGCCAGTTCTGCTGGTTGCAATGAAAATGCTCCTATATTGAACCAACTGCTTGCCCCATTTCTTGCCTTTGTGAACAATACCGCTATCAGTAATATTATGGATATACCATAAAATATTGGCGATAATTTTGCCCATACATCATAATCAACAATCATCATTATTATCATTATTACAATACTGACTGCAAACCACATAATTTGTTTTTTTAATTCATCAAAACCATTTGATTGTGTTGCTGAATATAAAGCTACAAAACCTACTATACTTAATAATAACGCTGATATTAATATCAGCCATTCCATATTTTTAAAAACTCTACTTTTCATCTTTTTTCTCTTCTTTTATTTTTTTATTTTCTTGTTCTTTATCATCTTTTTTAGTAGTTTGTTCTTGCTTTACTTCTTCTTTGTTTTTTTCTTGATTTACTTCTTTTTTATTTTCTTTTGGTTCATTTTCCTTCTTTTCTTTGGTCTCTTCTTTTTTTTCTTCCTCTGCAATTTTCTTTTCTGTAGAAACTTTTTCTTTTTTTATTTCCTTTGAAGGTTCCTCTTTTTGAATTTTATCTTCTTTTGGTAATTTTTGCATTATTTTCAATTCAGGCGTTATTTTCGTTTCTTGATTTGTTTTACTCATCTTTCTGGTTTCATCTTTAATATTTATTATTGGTATATTTGCATAAAGTGCTGGTGCTCCTTGAGTTCCATCTTCATTCGTTTCTGAACCTAATCTAACATCCATTGCCTCTTCATCTATATCTATATATTTTTTTATTACTTCTATTATTTCTTTTCTCATTAAATCTAAAAAGTCTGCCGAAACATTTGCCCTATCTTGCATCAATACTAAATGTAATCTTTCTTTTGCAGTATCTTTAGAACTTGATTTTAATAATTCTCTTTTTTTACTTCTTTTAAAAATGTTTTTAATGTTTTCAAACATTTACTTCCCTCCAGTTTCCATTTATATGTAATTTAATACATTTTTATTTTTATCCTTAGCTTTTATTTATCTTTTCTAAAGAGTCTTTTTAGTCTTGCCCAAAATCCTTTTTCTCTACCAGGTATTGTTATTTCTATGTCTTCTCCTAATATTCTTTTGGCAATTTCTAAATATGCTTTTCCTGAAGGAGCCTTTTTATTTTGGATAACTGGTTCTCCTTTGTTTGTTTGTGTTATTATGTATTCATCATCTGGTACTACACCTATTAGGTCTATTGATAATAAATCTACTATGTCATCAACATCCATCATTTCGCCTTTTCTTACCATGTTTGGTCTTATTCTGTTGATTATTAATTCTGGATTTTTTATTTCAGATGATTCTAAAAGTCCTATTATTCTATCTGCATCTCTTATTGATGATATTTCTGCCGTTGAAACTACTATTGCTCTAGTAGCTCCTGCTATTGCGTTTTTAAATCCTTGCTCTATACCTGCTGGGCAATCTATAAGTATATAGTCAAATTCTTCTTTTAGTCTTCCTGTTAATTTTCTCATTTGTTCTTCATTTACTGCTGATTTATCTCTTGTTTGGGCTGCTGGTAATAAGTATAATTCTTTAAATCTTTTATCTTTTATTAATGCTTGTCTTAATTTACATTTTCCTTCAACTACGTCTACTATGTCATATACTATTCTATTTTCTAAACCCATTACAACATCTAGGTTACGTAATCCAATATCTGTATCTATTAATGCTACTTTTTTTCCTTCTAGTGCTAAACTTGAACCTAAATTTGCTGTTGTTGTTGTTTTTCCAACTCCACCTTTTCCTGATGTAATAACTATAACTTCTCCCATTTTTTGTTCTTCCTTTCTTAGGATTTTTTGCTTGTATTATCATATAATGGATTTACGAAAAAGTCAATAATTTGACATAAAAATATTGATTTTTGTAGTTTGGTGGGGGGAATTTAAATTAATTTACAATATGAATTTTTTGATAGTTGCTTTTTGAATTACCTTGAAAATTGAATAAGATGGTAATATTGATTTTTCCAAATATTACCATCTTAAAAAATACACCGATAAAACAAGCTTAACTGCTATCAGAATTCAGTTTTACTTCCATAATCCGACACGAAAACCAAGATAAGAATTGTAATTGCTAGTAGTATTGTTAATGTGACACATAGCATAATTAACTGACGCAGAGTTGTAGTAGCTACCACCCCTACTCACACAAGGATAGTTAATACCTTCAAACTCTAGTGTCCATTCGTACAAATTACCAGCTATATCATATATATTTTGTAATTTCGTTTCTTCTGATGCTCCCGCTGTTAATACTATTGCATTCTCATATGAACTTTGTAATAATTTTTTATTTCCTGTTACCAAATTTGTTTTATCAATACCATCAAATTTATACCAATTCGATAATGCTCCATATTGTGCAAATTTTCCTCTATTTAATGTTAACTCTGCATTACGATAATTTCCTATATATTTATTACTATACTTACTAGTACCTCTTAATGCATTTTTTATATTTTTTCTCACTGTTTCCTTATCAGCATCTTTTGCATTTTCTACCATTTTTTCTTCTATAAATTTTAACACTAAATCCCATTGGATTCCGAACATTAAACTACTTGTATAATTTTCTCCTCCTACTCTTTCTGCTAATACTTTTGCTTGTGTTCTTGTTACATACACATATGGATATGCATTTGGTTTTGTAACTGGTATTAAACTTGGAACTGTTGCTATTCCTTCTTTATTATTTGTTCTTACGTCACTTTCATTTTCTATTCCTGCCTCATATCTTCCTACCCAAAATCCTCCATTTTCATATACACTTTTTAACATTTTTTGTTTGGCTGTATTATAATCTTCCGTTCCTCTAAACCATACCTCTTGAATAGTAGTATCTGCTGCATAAATATCTTTATGACTTGAATCAGAATAATATGCTGTATATTTTTTTAAACAATATTCTATATTATTATAATCATCTTCAGTATATACTTCTCCCGGATTTGGCTTTCTATCTCCTTTTGCTGTTTCTGTATTATAGCTTTCATCATCATATAATGTTTTTGGCACCTCTACCCATACATATTGATTTCCTTCTTTATCTTGTATTACCAATCCCGTACTTAAATCTCCTTCTTTTTTGAAAAATTCACTACTTGGATAATATGGTTTTGTGTATTCTGTTTCTGGCAATTTTTCTGGTGCATATAAACTTATTGTATCTTCATAATTTTCCATTCTTTCATTTTCTTGCTTTTCTGCCTCTTCTTTTTTTACTTTTGATTCTGCTGCTCTTGTTAACACTCCATTTTGCCCTGTTAACATGCTAATACTTACTCCTGCTAGCACCAATAAAACAATTATACTTATCACTAATGCGATTAATGTTATTCCTCTATCTTTATTTTTATCTAGTGTTTCCCTTAACATTTTTATCCTCCCGCTTTTATATTTTTATGTAAATTTAACCTGAAATTTCTATGCATTTCTAGCATTTCCATTTATAACCATTTTTATACTTTTTAAATAATAAAACTTTTATGTACACAACTTCTATCTATTTATTTTATATGCTTTTATGATATCATATTGCAATTATTCTTGCAATCATTTTTGATTTTTTTCTGCAATATCACTATCATATTATAATTTATTATTCCTTTTTTACTCAAAATACTACTAAATCAGCCAATTTTTTTAACTATAACTTTGGCAATTTCATCTATAAAATTACTATAAAATAAACTATATTCTCAAAAAATACCATTTTCTTTTTTTAAAATACATAAAAAATTTATTATATAATATCTTTTAATAAATAAACTAATTAATGGAGGATTATATAAGATAAAAAATGAGTAAATTAATAAATACATACAAACAATTGAAAGAAAATGATAGTGAAACTTTTTATTTATTTAAATCTGGGATTTTTTATATTTTTCTTGATGAAGATGCAAAAAAGATGAACTCTATACTCAATTTAAAATTAACCAACCTGAATAATGATATTGTAAAATGCGGCTTTCCAACTACTTCGATATCTAAATATATTAATTTATTGATTTCGAATAATATTAAATTTAAAATCATTGATTTAGCCCAAAACAAAATGTTTGATTTACATAGTTTCACTCTTAACAATGAACTTTTGGATTTGCTAAATTTAATTGCTAATGTTGATGAAAATAGTTTATCAGTTAAAGAGTCTTATGATTTTATAGAAAAAATAAAATTTAATGCCACAAATATTTTAAATAAAAATAACCAATAACGGAGCTACAATTAGTAATTAAATCTAGAGCCTTAGAGCTTGACCGCAG
>USCB01000011.1 GCA_900553125.1 uncultured Clostridium sp.
TGAATTAATTAGTATTCACCCAGAACCTATCCCGAATTTTTAGATTTTGGTATCAGTTACAGTTGTATTTTCTACGCAAAAATGATATTATATATATGTCATTGCTGAGAAAGGAGGGCGACAAATGTCAAACACCGCAATAACAGCACTGATTGAAATCGGAGCTTTTTTTGGTGGCTCCACAATCATTCTGGTAGTAATCATGATTGTAGATTATCTACAAAACCGTGATTACTACAGAAGAAAGTGAAATATGCGTTTCTGAATTTTTCAGAAACGCACATTTTATTTAATATGAAACATTAATGTCAACTTTCCCCTTAATGCCATTAATAGTACCCATTTGAGTAAATTGCCATATTCTATAGTTACCACTATAAGAACTAGAATCAACATAATTTGCAAGCCACACAGGATAATTTTTCTCATTTTTCCATACAGATTCCAAATATGTTTTACTGCCATATAACATAGATTTATATCCTTGAGCTACACATTCATCCATAAAAGTATCAGCCATATCATTTATATCACTCAAACTAAGACCTAATTTATTAAATGAATTCCAGTTTTCCCAATCAAAAGAAATATTTACATTACTATAATTATACTCTTTTAATTTCTCACAAATCCAATCAGCCTGAGATTTTGACTCACTAACAGATTTAGCATAAGATGAAAAATAAACAGCAACTGGTATATTATTTTCCATGCAACCTTTTACATTAGTTTCAAAATAAGGGTCAACTGCAACTTCACCATCAAACCCATTTTGATAGCCCATTCTAAGAATTGCAAACTCTACACCTTCATCTGCAACTTTTTTCCAATCAATCTCTTCTTGCCATTTTGATACATCTATTCCAATTTTAGTTGAATCATTTTTATATTTGCTAATAGCATCTTTAAATGATACTTCACTTTCTGTGTATTTGTAATTGTCCTTTACCTTTAATACAAAATCTTTAGTTGTTACATTACCGGCAGCATCTTCAATTTTATATGTTAGATTATATTCTCCTGCTGTGTTTAAATCATAATTTCCTATGATTTCTCTTTTAGGATTTCTATCAGAGTCATCAGCACTCATTATTACGTCTAATAAATTTTTGTTATATCCTGTTTTTACTGTATATGAATCTCCTAATACTATTATTGGTGCTGTTGTATCAGGTGTAATAGTTTCACTGTTTTGATTTGATTTTTTTTGATTTTTGATTTTTATGATAATAAATGTTGAAATTACCACAAAAATTATTAAAATAGATATTACTAATACTATTTTTCTTTTTGGCATTATAAAAATCTCCTTTTATAAACTTACAATTTTCTCCCAAGATAAATTTTCTTTTCCAAAGTGACCATAATTAGTTGTTAATCCATAAATTGGTCTTCTTAAATCTAAATAATTAATTATTCCGTTTGGAGTAAGGTCAAATTTCTTGATTATTTTATTGCTAATTT
Source organism: uncultured Clostridium sp. (assembly GCA_900553125.1). Taxonomy (GTDB): domain Bacteria; phylum Bacillota; class Clostridia; order TANB77; family CAG-508; genus CAG-269. The sequence goes on from USCB01000011.1 coordinate 1,465, forward strand.
CTTCTTCTGGTATTGTATTTGTTCCAAAAGTATTTACATAAACAGAAACGGGATTTGCAACGCCTATTGCATAAGCAAGTTGAACCTCACATTTTGAACTATATCCATTTGCTACAACATTTTTTGCAATATGTCTTGCCATATAACTCGCAGACCTATCTACTTTTGTCGGGTCTTTTCCAGAAAAGGCTCCTCCACCATGGCGGCTATATCCACCGTAAGTATCTACTATTATTTTTCTACCTGTTAGCCCACTGTCACCTAGAGGACCACCAATTATAAATCTACCAGTTGGATTTATAAAATATTTTGTATTTTCATCTAAAAGTTCAGATGGTACTATTTTATTTATAACTTCTCTTTTTATGTCTTGTTTTAAAATATTTAAATCTATATTTTCTTTATGTTGAGTAGAAACAACTATTGTATCAACTCTTTTTGGTTTATCATTTTCGTATTCGACCGTAACTTGAACTTTTCCATCTGGTTTTATATAATCTATTATATTTTGCTTTCTTACAAGTGTTAATTGCCTAGCAAGTTTATGTGCCAAAGATATAGGAAGAGGCATTAGTTCTTGTGTCTCATCACATGCAAACCCAAACATTAGCCCTTGATCTCCTGCACCTAATAATTCTTGATTTCCCTGTTTCGTTTCTAATGATTTATCAACTCCAAGTGCTATATCTGCTGATTGTTTTGATAGTTTCACTATAACATTACATGTTTTATAATCTATGTCTGTTTTACTATCACAGTATCCCACTTCTTTAATTGCATTTCTTACGACTTGTTCAATATCAACTTCAGCATTTGAAGTTATTTCCCCTGTTATGTATATTTCACCTTTTCCTGCAACTGTTTCACATGCTACCCTTGAATAAGGGTCTAATGATAGGTAACTATCAAGTATACTGTCTGATATATAATCACATAATTTATCTGGGTGTCCTTCTGTAACACTCTCAGATGTAAATAATTTTCTCATATCGTTTCTCCTTTTTTACATAAAGAGGCTTTAAAGATATTACTTTTAAAAGCCCCTTTTAATTATCTTTTTATTTTTTTTGTTGTTGTTTTTTCAAACTCTTCTTTTCTTATTTCTATATCTGTAATTTTTTTGTATGTAGGAAGTTCTTTGCAAACTTCTGCAATATCTTCTTTTAACTTTTCATTTATGTTTTCGATTTTCATTTCTTTGAGCTTATCATCATTTAAAAATACTTCAGCACAAAGTGATACTTCTTGTCCAATATTGTTTTTCGCTCCTTTTACAACAACTTCCTGAACATAGTCTATTCCCAAAATATAGTTTTCAATTTCTTCTGGATATACATTTTTACCATTGTCTAATACAATAAGATTTTTCTTTCTACCATTTATTATAAGTTGACCTTTTTTATTGATACTTCCATAATCTTCTGTATTAAACCATCCATCTTTTAGAACTTTATTTGTTCTTTCTTCATCTTTGTAATATCCTTTCATTACAATGTCACCTTTTACGCAAATTTCACCATCTCCGTCACTGTTTATGTTTTCAAATTTGATTTCACAGCATGGTAAAACAACACCTACAGTATTGCTATCATTAAATTTCAACCTATTAACACTTACAAGTGGCGAACATTCTGTAATTCCATAACCATTTAATAAAGTTATTCCTATATCATTAAAGAATTTACCAATTTCTGGTCTAATTGGTGCACCTCCGCAGACTATTTCTTTTAGGTTTCCACCAAATGCCTCATGTATTGATTTAAATAATTTGGCTCTTACATCTATTCCGGCAGCTCTTAATCCATTACTTATTGGTATCATTTTTCTTAAGGCTTTATCTTTTCCTGTTTTTTTTGCATTACTCCAAATATTTTTATAAAATACTTCTGTAAATGCTGGAACCAAATAAATAAAATCAGGCTTAAACAGTTGTAAATTTTTTAATACATTTTTTAGGCTATCATTTATACATATTGTTGAATGTTTATGTAGTTCAACAAGTATTCCTGCAACTGCCTCATAAGTATGGTGGTATGGAAGTACAGACAGACATTTTTCTCCTATATCTGCAACCTGTAGTCCATAATATACCACACTAATTAGGTTGTGTTCTGTAAGCATTACTCCTTTTGGTTGACCTGTTGTTCCTGATGTATATACAAGTAACTTTAGGTTGTTTTCGTCATCTTTTAGGTCTGTATATATTTTACTTCCTTGTTCTAATACATTTTTTCCAGTTTCTTTTAATGTATCATAAGATAAAATATTACCTTCATGTTCTTTTCTACTTAGTCCTATGAAAAATTTGATATTTGGTACATTTTCTTTTATTTCTTTTATCCATTTTTCATATTTTTCTGAATAGAATAGAACTTCGCTATCACTGTGTTTTAAAACATTTATAATGTCTTTACAAGGTAATTCTCTATCTATTGGTACAAATACCCCTGTGCTTTTTAAAACTGTTAGGTAAACTGTAAGCCATTTATAGCTATTTTCTCCTATAATTGCTATATGTTTATTTTCCATTCCTAAACTCGCTAAAGCCGTTCCTAACTCATTAGTATCTTTTACAAATTGTTTGTATGTAACTTCAACTATTTTTTCATGATTAATTTCATCTCTATATTCGAATGCATTTTTATCTCCTGCCTCTTTTACTGCTAATTCTAACATTTCTCTTATTGATGAAACTTTTGTTACATTGCTATTTAATGGATAATTTTTATTCATAACATCCTCTTTTCTTTTATTCTATATATTTGGAATTTATGTTGGTTATTTTTTCGTCTAGTTTATTTACTATTTTTGCATATTGAACCATTTTTATGGAATCAATTATACTTAATTTATTTTTTGCTTTGTACTTTATTTTGTGTTCTGTTGTAGACCAGAAGTCCATTGCCATTGTTCTTATTTGTATTTCTACTTTTACCGCAACTACTGTATCTCCAATATTTACTGGTGTTTGAGCTATTATGTGAAGACCTGAATATCCACTTTTTTTAGGTGTATTTACATAGTCTTTGATTTCTAGTATTTCTAAACTGGAATTTTTTTCTATTACTTCTTTTATTTTAAAGATATCTGTTTTAAATGGACATACTATTCTTATTCCTGCTACATCATTTATGTTTCTTATTAATTCTTCGTAATTTAAATCGTAATGTTTCTTTTGCATTTTTTTGACTATGCTTTCAGGTGTTTTTATTCTACTTTCTATGTTACTTATTACATCATAATTGTGAATTTCTTTTAGGCTGATTTTAAATCCTTCTAGTTCTTCTTTTGCTTGTGTCATTGCTTTTTCATATATTAGCATTAGTGTTTGAAACTTTTTTTCTTGTACATCTATTGGAACTAGGCTTAGTAATTTTAGGTTTTCTTGGTTGTTATTTTCCATAACAATCGCCTCCTTCATTAGATTGTATTTATTCTAATGTTTGTTTGTTCTTTTTTGATGTTGCGTTTATGTTTTTTTGGTGAATTTTTACAACCTCATTCTATCATATTAGATGGAATATTGCAATTGGGTGGAGTGATATTTTTTATATAATTTTTAATCATACAAAATCTAAAAAAACTAAAAATATATTACTATGATATCTCACGTAATGTATTTTTAGTTTTTTTAGATTTTAAGTTATTCTTTACTCATAGTTACATTCCACCTTATTATTGCACGTCCGGCACCATCAACATTTTTATTCCATTTTTCATCCCAACCAGTAGGTCTTTCTGATGCCTCGCAGTTAATCGTTTGTGAATATATCAAATTACCGAATGCACCACTTCCCATTGTCTTAACACTATCAGGAATATCGACACTTTTGAATCCGCTGACAACTATTAAAGGCACTAGATCCTATTGTCGTGACACTTCTAGGAATATTTATACTTCTTAATCCGACTACAGCCAGAAAATGTACCATTACTTATGCTAGTCAAGCTACTGGGAATATCTATACTCGTTAATTTTTGACAGTTAATAAATGCACAATCACCTATTGTTGTCACACTATTTGGGATATTCACAGTTGTTAATCCTTCGCATTCATAAAATGCATAATTGCCTATCATAGTCACGCCACTGGACATATTGATGCTTGTCAATTTAAAACAACCTGCAAATGCATAATCACCTATGCTTTTTACTGTTTCTGGTATACTAATACTATTAAACATGTTATCTTTTTCTTGATATTTAAACCACTGAAATTTATAAAGTTCTACATTCCTTGAACTAAAAGCATATTCTCCTATTTCAGTTACAGTGTATCCATTTATTTTATCTGGTATAACAACATCTTTAATATTATTTTCACCATCTTTAATTCCACATATATATGACAATTCTACGCCATTTTGATTATAATAATTATACTCAGCATACTCATCTTTTATCCCTGTTATTTTAGCAGTTTTATTTGTTTCATCTAATACATAAGTAAAATATTTTGCATTTGTTTCATTTCCATCATTGCTATTTTCATCACCTGATATTTTACCATTTGATGATACAGTATAGCTTTTTCCTGAAGTAAGTCCACTTATTGTCCAACCTTTTTCAGCCGAATTTATGCTATATTTATTTGCACCTAAATTTTTATCTAATGCATTTTTTAGATTTGTTTCAGTTATAACACCTTGTCCTTCTGTCAATGCCTCCATTACTGCCATCTTTAATGTTTCATCTGTTTGAGCCTTATCATTATTTTCTTTTGCTTCTGCTGCTCTTGTTAGTATTCCATTTTGCCCTGTTAACATACTAATACTTACACCTGCTAGCAATAATAAAACAATTATTGTTACTACAAGTGCTATTAAAGTAATACCATTTTTTTCTTTTTTAAAATTTAATTTCATCATTTTTTTCCTCCATTGTTTTCTATATTTTTTACCAACTATAGTAATATTATTCACCTCATCTTTTGTTTTCTCATCCCCCTTATTTTAAAAATTTGATATAAAGTACTCCCATTTCTTGTCTACCAAATAATACCATATAGCTATAACTTAGTCAAGCTATATATGGGTTATTTTTTTAATATTTTTTATATATAATATAAATAAATTTTTTCACCAAACGGAGGTATATATGTTATATTTAAACGTAAAAGAACTGCTTAAAAATAAACGAAAAACAAAATATTGGCTGGTTCAAAATATGAATAGTGATTATAAAACAATATCAGATATGATGGATAATAAAACAAGTGGAATAAAATTTGAAACTATAGAAAAATTATGTATTTTATTAGATTGTACTCCAAATGATATTTTTAAATTAGAAAAAGAATCTGAAACAAATAAAACCTCTAAAATTTCCGATGGGTAAAAATAAAAACACGAAAAAAGTTAGATTTTCGTGTTTTTATTTTAGATTAGATTTTAGTTCCACCCTGCTATATCTTCTTTTTCATTAAAATTATCATTTAATTTTTTTCCATAAACTTCTTCATATTTCGCAACCTTTAGTTTATAGTCTTTATCCTTTAGATCCTCTTTTTGAGCTTTAAAATCTAAAGAAGTATTAGGATACAAGGGGTTCATTACATGAAGTACATACCTTTGAATATAAAATCCATCATTTCCTATTTTATCAGTATTTTGCATTTCAATAAAGCACGGTATTATTGGAACATTATATTTACAAGCATAATGATATGCACCTATTTTTCCAGGGCGGGGCTTTTTATAATTAAACCACATCTCTTCTTCTGGATATATCAGCACAAAATGTTTTTTTTCAAAAAGTTTTTCAAGTGTTGGTTCAAAATTAGTGGATATATATTGATGGCTCTTGTTTATTGGTATTGTTCTATTATTTTTTAGTAACCATCCTAAATATCCAGGCATAAATATATTTGTTTCTTGTACTATTATATCAAATTTCCTTTTTTTACCTATTTTATGCATTAAATATCTAATTATTGTGTTATCTATTTTGCTAAAATGATTTGATGTTATAATTGCACCTGTTTTTATGTCTTTTATATTTTCAAGACCTTTTATTTCTGTTTTGAAATTATAATATTCTGTTATAGAATCTGTTATACTCCTTGCAACTATTGTTTTGGCTTTATTTCTTAGTTTCTTTTTTCTGCTATCATATTTTAGAATTACTTTTTTTCTTTCTTCATTTGTAACTACATGGTCATGCAATTCTACTTTTGAATTGAATTGTTTGTTCTCTGTTGCTTTTCTTATATTTTCTATTACTTGCAATCTTTCTTTGTCTTTTTCCATTTCATACCTTTCCCTATATTTTTTGTTTATTGCTTTAAACAAAAGTTTTTAATAATTCACCCAAAGGTTTTTTCTCATTTAGTCTTCTTATTGTTTCCGCAAATAAAGGTGCAATAGAAACTACTTTTATTTTGTCAATTTTTTTCTCTTCTGGCAATGGTATAGTATTTGTTATAACTAATTCTTTTATTGGTGAACTTTTTATTCTTTCTATTGCCTCACCAGAAAGTACCCCATGTGTACAAGCTGCATATACAGATTCTGCTCCAAATTCTTTTACAACTCTAACTGTTTCCATCATAGAGCCGGCTGTATCTATTTCATCATCAAATATGATTGCATTTTTTCCTTTTACATCTCCTATAATTGTAGTTCCTATTGCTTTATCATTATTTCCATCTCTTCTCTTGTCTAACATTGCAATTGGACAATTGAAGAATTGTGAATATTTGTATGCTTTTTTAGAACTTCCTGCATCTGTTGCAACTATAACTTTATTTTCTAAATTTTTATCGTCAAAATATTTTTCTAAAAGTTTTTCAGCTGAAAGTCTATCACAATTTATATTGTTAAAATATGCTTGTATAGCAGGATTGTGCAAGTCACAAGTTATAACCCTTGTAGCTCCTGCTGTTTCAATTAATTGTGCTAAGAGTTTGGCTGTTATTGGCACTCTTGGCTGATCCTTTTTATCTGATCTTGAATATATATAATATGGCAAGATTACATTTATATTTCTTGCTGATGCTCTTTTAATTGCATCTATTGTTATTAATAATTCCATTATTCTTTCATTTACAGGTGGTGTTGTACTTTGTATTAGATATACATCATAATCCCTTACTGTTTCTTGTATTTGAACAAAATTATTATCATTTTTGAATTTCATTCTTTCTATTTTTCCTTCTGGTAGATTTAAGTAATTACAAATTTCTTTTGTGAATGGTTCTGCTGATTCACTACATGCAAATATTTTTATTTTTTCCATAATTATCATTTCCTTGTTTTTTATATTTAGGTTTTTTATAGAACTCCTATAAACTTTTGTGATTTTTTATCACATTTTATGGAACAAGTATATAATAATTATTGACAAATTGCAACTTTTATATGAGTTTTTTTCTGTAATTTATAGTATAACCTAAAACTATGGAGCCAGGCTGTGACACAGTAATACTAATTAATTCAAGATTATTAATGTGTGACTGGAATAATTTTAGAGCTTATTAGTATAATTTTTGGAAAGAGTTCGTGCTCCGCCACGGAAGGGTGCCAAAAATTATGCTTATAAGCTCTTAAATTATGTATGGAGCCGTTAATCATCTTGAATTAATTAGTATTACTGTGTCACAGCCTGGCTCCATAGTTTTATGGTTATACTATAAATTACAGAATTTTTTATTTTCTTATAATTAAATTCTCATTATCAGCGTCAATTTTTATTGTAGTATTTGGTAAAATTTCCTGTTCCAAAATCTTCTTAGCAATTAAAGTTTCCAATTTCTTTTGAACAAATCTCTTCAAAGGTCTTGCACCATAAATTTCATCATAACCATTTTCAATTAAATAGTTTTTAGCATCATCTGTTAGCTCTAATTTGATGTGTTTATCATCTAGTCTTCTTTCCAAGTCTTTAATTAATAAGTCCAAAATCTTAGAAATTTCATTTTTCTTCAATGGTTTATATAACACAATTTCATCTAAACGGTTCAAAAATTCAGGACGGAAACTTTGTTTTAAAAGTGTATTTACTTTATCTTGTGCTTCTTGTGAAATTTCGCCATTCTCCCCTATTCCATCAAGTATGAACTCTGAGCCTAAATTTGACGTTAAAATTATAATTGTATTTTTAAAATCAACTGTCCTTCCTTGTGAATCTGTTATACGACCATCATCTAAAACTTGAAGAAGTATATTAAATACATCTGGATGAGCTTTTTCTATTTCATCAAATAATACAACTGAATAAGGTTTTCTTCTAACAGCTTCTGTTAATTGTCCACCTTCTTCATATCCAACATATCCTGGAGGAGCACCAATTAATCTAGAAACCGAATATTTTTCCATATATTCAGACATATCAATTCTTATGATGTTATGTTCATCATCAAATAAGCTTTCTGCTAAAGCTTTTGCAAGCTCTGTTTTACCTACACCTGTTGGACCTAGAAATAGGAATGAACCTATTGGCCTACGAGGGTCACTTATTCCGGCTCTTGAACGTATAATTGCTTCAGATACCTTTTCAACTGCTTCATCTTGACCAATTACTCTCTTATGCAAAATATCACTTAAATGTAGTAATTTTTCTCTTTCACCTTCCATCAATTTGCTTACAGGAATTCCTGTCCATCTTGAAATAATTTTTGTTATTTCATCTTCTGTAACTTTATTTCTAAGTAAACCATCTTCTTTACTTTTTTCTGATATTTCTTCCTCTTTTTCTAATTCTTTTTGCAATTCTGGAAGTTTACCATATTTTAGTTCTGCAACCTTATTTAAGTCGTATTTTCTTTCCGCTTGTTCAATTTGAGCGTTTGTTTGTTCTATTTCTTCACGTAATTTTTGAACTTTTCCAATTGCAGTTTTTTCATTTTTCCATTTTGCCATCATACTATCAAATTTTGTTTTTAAGTCTGCTTTTTCTTTCTGAATATCATGTAAACGCTGTTTTGAAATTTCGTCTGTTTCCTTATTTAAAGCTGTTTCTTCTATTTCATATTGCATAATTTTTCTAGAAATTTCATCCAATTCTGTTGGCATAGACTCCATTTCTGTTTTTATCATGGCACATGCCTCATCTATTAAGTCTATTGCTTTATCTGGCAAAAATCTATCTGATATATAACGATGTGATAATGTTGCTGCCGCAATAAGGGCATTGTCTGCGATTTTTACTCCATGATATACCTCATATCTTTCTTTCAAACCTCTTAATATAGAAATTGTATCTTCAACAGTTGGCTCATCTACCATTACGGGTTGAAAACGTCTTTCCAAAGCTTGGTCTTTTTCAATATACTCACGATATTCATTTAAAGTTGTTGCTCCTATACAATGTAATTCTCCTCTTGCAAGCATTGGTTTAAGCAAGTTTCCTGCATCCATTGCACCATCTGTTTTACCGGCACCAACAATCGTATGAATTTCATCTATAAATAGAATAATCTTTCCTTCACTTTTCTTTACTTCTTGCAAAACTGCTTTTAATCTTTCCTCGAACTCACCTCTATATTTTGCACCTGCAACAAGTGAACCCATATCTAGTGAGAATATTGTACAATCTTTTAATCCTTCTGGCACATCTCCCCTAACTATTCTTAGTGCTAGTCCTTCAGCAATTGCAGTCTTACCAACACCTGGTTCACCTATTAAACAAGGATTGTTTTTGGTCTTTCTTGATAATATTCTTATAACATTTCTTATTTCTGTATCTCTTCCTATTACAGGGTCTAATTTTTGTTCTCTTGCAAGTTTTACTAAATCTTGACCATATTTTTTTAATGCATCATATGTTTCTTCAGGGTTATCTGTTGTAACTCTAGTATTTCCTCTAACACTTGATAATGCTTTTAAAAATGCGTTTTTTGTTATATTAAATGTTTTAAATAATTCTTTTAAATTTTTGTTTGCATCATCAAATATAGCTAGCATTATATGTTCAACAGATACATAATCATCTTTCATTTTTGTAGCTGTTTTCTCGGCATCATTTAATACTTGGTCTACATCTTGTGAAACATATATACTGTCATTTGGTCTTGAACCTCCTGTCATTTGGGGCTTTTTGCTTATCTCTGTTTTTACTGCATCCTCAAAATTTTCTGATGTTCCTATCTTTTTTAACAATTCTTTTATTAAGCTATTATCTTGCTCAAGTAGTGCAAGTAGTAGGTGTTCTTGTTCTATTTGTGAATTATGATTTTCTATTGCTATGCTTTGAGCTTTTTGTATAGCTTCTACTGATTTTTGTGTAAATTTTTGTATATTCATTTTTTGATACCTCCTTTGCACCATTAGGACCGGGTCTTTTTGGTACATTTTTTTAACAACTTTTATTATATCACTTTATTTTAGCACTTGCAATAGTAGAGTGCTAATTTTTATAAAAAATTAAAGATTAGATTTTTAGTCTAATCTTCTTGTATTAAAAACTTATAATTTTATTATACATTTCAATTGCAAAATTATCCGTCATTCCTGCAATGTAATAGATAACAGCTTGCAAAAATTCGTTATCACTTATTATAATATCCCTATGATTTATGTCTAAACTAAAGAATTCTTTCATCCATTTACTGAAATCGTCAGCTAAAACGGGGCATATTTTTTTCATATCATCATCTCTAAAATTCATTCTGCTTAAAAACCAAAATAGTTTGTTTAAAACTAATTCAAAATAATTTACACTGCCAAGTGTTTTTTCTGATAAATAAATATTTTTGTAATTAAATTCTTTTAGGTTGTTTAGCATTTCAAATTTTTCATCAGAAAAACATAAACCATTTTCTAAAGATGAGTTTTCACATAAATCTTTAATAAACATATTTAAAATAACAGTGTTATTTATTTTTACATCTTTATCTAAATTTAATACTTCGTGCAATTCTTTAAGCTTTTTATCCAAAATTCCAAGTGTAATGGCATCTTCAATATCACGTCCCAAGTAAGAAAGCTTGTCTGCAATTTTTACCACACATCCCTCCCAAGTATATGGTGCATATTGATTAGGATGTTCGTATTCATATAAGTCTATGTATTCTGTCCTTGGCTTTAAACCATTTTCATCAATTTCGCCGCAATGCGAAATTATTCCGTCTCTTACACCATAGGTTAAATCAAGTGGCTGAATTTTTCCGTCTGGTTTTTCTAGAAGTTCAACTTTATCTACAAATTCTAGTCCATTTTTTTCGTGCCAAAATGGCTTTTGTATAAAATCTTTTGAAAGTTTTGATAAGATTTTTTCTCCTTGATGTCCAAATGGACTATGGCCTATATCATGTGCAGTTGCAATTGCTTTTGTGAGTTCTGTATTCAGTCCGAAATATTTTGCAATTGTGTAACTTATGGATTCTACTAGTGTTACATGTTCTATTCTTGTGCAAATATGGTCATTTTCTGGTGAGAAAAATACTTGTGTTTTGTGTTTTAGTCTTCTATATGCTTTGCTATTTATTATTCTTGTATAGTCTCTTTCGAATTCTGAACGTATTTCATTGTCTCTTTTATATAGTGAATTTTGTCTTTTTATTATATTGTTCCAATTCGGATTTTCAGGGTTTGCTGATACTTTTTGTAGCAATTTTTCCATGTTTTTCACTCCTTTGTTATTTTGTAAAATTCTTCTATAAACCATCTAAGCCATTCAAAAGCTTCTTCATTGTCTATCATTTGGTTTAGTTCTTCGATAGTTACATATTTAGCATCTACAACTTCCCCATCGTTAAATTTTATTGTTTCTATAGGAACTTCTTTATTTATTATATAGATATCTCGAAATGCATTACTTTCTTTTACTGTTTTTAGTAAATTCAAATCATTATCGTCGATTGTAACTCCTATTTCTTCTTTTAATTCCCTTTTTATTCCTTGAATACTGTTTTCACCTGATTGAACAAGCCCTGATGTTGGTTCCCACATTCCTCCGCATACTTTTGTCTTTTCTGCGCTTTGTTAGTAATATTTTATTTTGTGAATTGATTATCCAACATTGAACTGCTAATATGAACTCTTTTTCATTTATTTCTGTGTCTTCTTTTCTTTCTATTATCTTTCCTGTTTTTATCCTGTTTTCATTATATATGTCTAGTTTTTCGTATGTTTTCTCTTTTTTATATTCTTTACATTTATTTTCTTTCATTTTTTGCTCCATCTAAAAAATTTAGATGGTACAGTTTCCTATACCATCTACTTTTACTCCCATTTTTAATTGGAATGGTAAAACCGCTTTTATTTATAACTATAACTTTAGTTACTTTGTTATTATAATCATTATACTCTGATTTTATGATAATTGTCAATGTTTTTTTTGATTTTAATCTTATTTTTCGATTTTTATATATTCTTATTTTTGATATAATCACCGTTAAATTCATTTTCTAGTATATCCATATATAATTTGTCATAATATTTTCCATCTATAAAATACTGTTCCCTACTAAGACCTGTGTCTTTAAATCCACATTTTAAATAACATTTATGTGCTCTTTCATTTGCTGATAGTAGACATAATTTTATGCTATGTAGATTTAAATATTTAAAACCATATTCTAGTAATAAATTAATTGCCTCTGTTCCAAATCCATTGTTTCTAAAATTTTCATCACCAATAAATATTCCTAGAACTGCACTTCTGTTAATCCAATTAAAACGTTCTAAGCCAATTGTTCCAATTAATTTATCGTTTTCTTTTTCAATAATGTTGAAATTTTTATTTTCTGTGTTTTGAGCCGAATTTTCTAGCCATTCTTTTTCTTTATTTAAAGTCATTATTTGCCCACTTCTTCCGGTATAATCTGTTATTTGAAAGTCATTCATCCATTCAGTGAATTTTTGAATTTCCTCTTCTGATGTTCCTTTAGGAGATAAATATATTCTTTCTCCTAGTAATTTTTTAAAATATTTCATATATTCAAAATCCTCCTTTTTTAGTTCGTATAAATATGATATCATTTCATATTGCTTTTCTCCAATTAACTTCCATCTAATACTAGAGGCAATGCCTCCCATTGCCTCATAGAATTCTCTTGCAAGATAATTTCTCTTAAGGCACCATAAAATTAACTTTCTCCTTCCTGCTTTTTTACATTCATCAATAACATATTTAATTAATTCTCTTCCAATTCCATTTCTTTTTAATTCAGGTTTTACATATATTCCTATTAACTCACAATCTGCTTCGGTATTATTTTCATAATTATAACCATATCCACAAAATCCAACTACTATTTGGTTCATTTCTGCAACAATAAAGTTTTGCTTACTAAAATTTTCTCTGTTTTTTCTTATTACACGTTCTATGTTCATATTGTCTAAATACTCATTGTCTATAATATCTTTGTAAGCATTTTGCCAACCTTTCACTTTTATAGTTGAAATCGCTTCTACGTCGTCTAGTTTAGCTTGTCTGATTTTTATTTCATTAATCATTTTTCCTCCATACTTTATTGAATATTTTTCAAAGGCATTTCATATATTATTCTTTGTCTTTCAAAACCAATATGCTCATACATTGTTATGACTTTTTCATTAAATATCCAACAATTTAATTCAATTCGGTCGCAATTATTTTTTAATGCTATACCTTTCGCTTCATTCATTAATGCTTTTCCTAATCCTTTTCTCCTGTACCTCTCTGTTATTATTAATTGGTCAACATCTAATTTTTTTACATGTTTTTCTTTTATTTTATTATCCTTTCATCATGCACTTTTTTATTCGTCTATTAACCATTCTAATACATTTCTAACAATTATTCCATTTTCATTAGATATAGGCATTTTATCCAGCGTTAATATTATTTTTTCATAATTATCACTTATTTTCTCCAATGAATTTAATTCTCTAGTAAGAATTTTATTTTCTGAATCTTTAAGAGTTTCACAAACTTGTACATAAATCCTTCCATTACTATTTAATGCTACAAAATCAACTTCGTATTCATCAATTTTTCCAACATATACATCATATCCTCGTCTTAGAAGTTCTAAATATACAACATTTTCCAGTATGTGTCCTCTATCCCCTAATTTTCGCCCAAGCATAAAATATCTTAATCCCAAGTCAGAAACATAATATTTTTCGCCTGTTTTTAAATATTGTTTTCCTTTAATATCATATCTTTTTGCCTTATATAAGAAAAATAATTCACAAAATCCATCTAAATATCTTTCTACAGTTCTAACATTTATTGCTCTTCCACAACTTGTCATTGTATTTGAAATGTTATTTGTAGAGAGTAAATTTCCTACATTGTCAAGAGCAAAAGTTGCTACACTTTTTAGCATTGATTCATCAGAAATTGATTTTCTTATCATTATATCTTTAATAATTACATCGTTATAAAGACTTCCTAAATACTTACCTACTTCATCTAATTCAAGTTGAGTTGTATATGGAAATGAACCTTTAGATATATATTCCTGATACAATTCTTCTAAATCATTATTTTCATTTGCAGATTTAAATTCCTTAAAAGACAAAGGTAACATTTTTATTTCTATATATCTACCAGTTAGCAATGTAGATAGTTCTGAAGACAATAAATTTGCATTCGAACCTGTTATATACAAATCTATGTTTTTATTTAGGTATAAACTATCTGCAACTTTTTGAAATTCTGGTATTATTTGAATTTCATCTATAAAAATATAATTTTTTTCAGATGGAATTATTTGTTCGCATATATAGTTATATAATTCCATATAATTTTTTATAAAATTGTATTTTAAATCCTCTAAGTTGATACTAATTATTTGTTGTTCCTTTATCCCATTTTGGAGTAAGTAATTTTTATATAAGTCCATTAATGTGCTCTTTCCACATCTCCTAATTCCAGTAATTACTTTTATTAAATCCTTATCTTTAAATTTTATTAATTCTTTTATATAATTCGGTCTACTAATCATTATAATATCTCCCTCCATATTTTATATAATACAATTTGTATTATATTTTGTCAAGTTTTTGTATTTATAATACAAAAACTTTTTAAAAATATATATTTATTGTATTATAACAATATTTTGATTCGTATTCTATTATGCACAAATAAAAAAATCCATATTCAGTGCTTTTAGCAAACTCTTCAGAAATTTGTGTCTCCCTACCTCTTATGTATATATTCTTTTCTATCTATAATACTTCCATTAATATCTTTTAAAATAATTTCCGAATTATCTATTATTACATAACTATGAGCCGTATTATTTTTAGGCAATGAGATAGAACCCGGGTTTACAAATATTAATCCATATTCTTCTCTTATAAAGCCTGTATGAAAATGTCCATATACTATTACATCTCCTGTTGGTGGTATATTATCTGAATTATAGACATGTCCATGACTAAAGAAGAATTCTACACCATTAATATTTATTTGAATTTTATTTTCAAATTTAAAATCTGATATCATTTCATCTACTTCAGCATCGCAATTTCCTTTGGTACACATAATTTTTTCTGCATATTTATTTAAAATTTTAGCTACTTCACTCGGATTATACTCTTCGGTTAAAGCATTTCTTGGTCCGTGATAATATAAGTCTCCTAATAAGATTATTTTATCTGCATTCTCCTTGTTTATTATTTCCTCTAATTTTTTTGCATAATATAATGAGCCATGTATATCTGATACTACTAAATATTTCATTTTTACTATCATTCCTTTCCTTAAAAATTTATATATTATTTTCTAAAAAAGCCTTTAATTTTATCTATAAGTTTTATACACCATTTATGTTTATCACTATATTCAATTAATGAAACATTTTTAATTGCCTCATTTTTATTATTTTTATTTTGGAATAAATCTATATTATATTTTTTTTGCTTTGTAATTTCTATCTTTTTATCATTTAATTCTAATATATTTTCTATTTTATTTTTCTCACTTGGATTTGCTATATATTCTTTGTATAAATTCAGCAGTACTGCAGATGCTTTTCTTGAAAGATTTGGCATTTGTTCATTATATATGTATATATAGTCTCTGTTTTTATGTTCTTCATAATATATTATTTTTTCCCTAGGAATCATATTATACTGATCCTGTGGAATATGTTTTAATACCTCCAATACTTCCACATAACTACATTCATAAGTATTAATGTTCATCTTTTTGTTCCTCCTTATCTTTTGCATTTTGTTCACTTGCATTTGCTTTTTGACATTCTTCTTTTGATACACCATCTCTTAATGGTTGTTCTAGTATTCGTTTTAAAGTATTATCTGTTACTTTTCCATGTGCTATTTTCTCCATTAAATTTGTAAAATCTTTTTTGTCAAAATTGTCATGAGTAATTGGATTAGGTAATGTTATATTATTTATTTTTGTAATTGTTCTTGTTTCTTGCATTTCAAATATCTTTTTCATATCAGCATATAGCCAATCCTGGCTTGTTTGTTCAGCTGGAATTCCTAAAAAACCATCCCTTATGAAAACCGCTCTTGTTAAGTCGACAGATTTATATCCATCTTCAGAATTAACAATAACCCAAGCATGTCCTAGTTCACTTGTTCCATCGACATTATATGTTTCAATCCCAGCTTTTTTAAGAATTGGGACTAAATAATCTGTATAATCCTCGCAAACACCACTAGTAATTATTCCATTATTAAATTCTGGCGGAAAATACTTTTTGGGCGCTAAAAGAAAGTCAATTAATACTTTCGAAATATCATAATTCACATTACATTCATTTCCTTCAATAATAACTTTCTTTTTTTCTCTTAATCCATCTTCAATTTTTTGAATAACACTTTCAACATTTAGAGACACTATATTTTTATTTCCCAAATGAGAATTTAATTCTCTTGTTATATAATTTCTTAATTCTTCTATAAATTTACTATAATTTCCACTATTTCGGTCTCTAATCTGCAGTATTTCATTATGTATTTTCGATTCTCCTTTAATAACTGAACGAGTTAGCGAAAATTCTTCATCTTCATTAGTTTTTGTTTTATTTATTGCTAATTTAAAATTATTTGAAACCATAGAAATCGTTCCTTGTGCATATCCCTTTGCAAATAAGTATGCATAATTATATCTAACATTTTCGAAAAAATAATTCATAATAAAACGTGTTCTTTCATCTGTTGACTTTATCTCATTGGCTCTTGAAATTAGTCTCTCTATATTTTCCATCTTCCTATTTCCTTCCCATCATTCTAAAATTTCAATTCATTTCATATAAATAAGATATCATTTCATATTGATTTTCTCCAATTGACATCCATTTGATACTTGAAGCAATTCCTCCCATCGATTCATAGAATTCTCTCGCAGAATAATTTTTCTTAAGGCACCATAAAATTAACTTTCTTTTTCCAATAGTTTTACATTCATTAATGACATATTTAATTAATTTTTTTCCAATACCATTTCTTTTTAATTCAGGTTTTACATATATTCCTATTAATTCACAGTCTGCTTCAGTATTATTTTCGTAGTTGTAACTATATCCACAAAATCCAACTACTGTTTTGTTCATTTCTGCAACAATAAAGTTTTGCTTACTAAAATTTGCCATATTTTTTCTGATTACTTGTTCAATACTCATATTATCTAAATATTCATTGTCTATAATATTTTTGTAAGCATTTTGCCAACCGTTTACTTTAATCGCTGAAATTGCTTCTATGTCGTCTATTTTGGCTTTCCTAATTTTTATTTTATTTATCAAATTTTTTCTCCTTAAATTTTATACTTTTTATGTAATAATTAAGAAATCTTTTATGATATCTTTATTACTCGTATTTCTTTCTATCTATAACAAGCGTTGTTAATTTTATTATGTTAAAAAATTTATTTCTTCAACAATATGATTTCTGCCATTCATCATAACACTTATACTATTAGGATGTATGTCATAATTATATAATTCATTAATATTTATCCATTTAAAATTTATCCAATCAGATTCTTTACTCTTAAATGATTCTTCTTGAATTTCTCCATCGTATATGCATTTATAAGTCATTGTAATTTCATGAATTTTGTTTTCTCTTTTAGTTACAAATTCTTCACTAACACCTATAAATTCAAATTTTAAATTTTCATATCCAAGTTCTTCACATATTTCCCTCTTTATTGCATTTTCGCTTTTCTCAAATTCTCTAACTTTACCACCTGGTAACATATAAAAATTCATATCATTTCCACGAAATATCAATATTTTTGTTTTTTCCTTATTATATATCAATGCTGACACTCTATATGCAAAATTATAATGATCATTTTGATATTTAATATCACTCATTTTGAATTCCTCCATTTAATTATTTTCTAACAACCAATCTATTACATTAATTTTAGTTATTCCATCATAATCAGCAGATAAGTCCATATCCATTGTTATTAAATATTTAGGGTAATGGTCTCCTGTTTTTTGTAATGATTTTAGTTCTCTTTCTAAAACTTTTTCATCTCTAACAGTAAGTGCAACTTGGAAATATTTTAATCCATCTCGACTTTCCGCAACAAAATCTATTTCCATATCATCAACTTTCCCAACATAAACCCTATATCCTCTTCTTAATAGTTCAAGATAAACTATATTTTCAAGTATATGTCCCATATCACTATCAGATTTTTTACCTAATAGATAACTTCTTAATCCAGTATCCACTGAATAGTACTTGTAATCCCTTACCAATAAATTCTTACCTTTAACATCAAATCTTTCTGCTTTGTATATTAAATAGCTTTCTACAAATGAAGTTATATAGTTCTCAACAGTATGATTACTTGTTGATATTCCTTTACTTGTTAATGTATCACTTATTTTTTTGGTTGATATTGGGCTTCCTATACTATTAAATATAAATTTTAGTATATTTTCTAAAAGTGTTTTATCAGTTATTTTATTTCTAGCCATTATGTCCTTAAAAACTACTGTTGAAAATATACTATCTAGGTATTTATTTATATCATTAATTCCTGAATCTAATACACTTATCGTTCCTGGCATTCCTCCGTTTTTCATGTATTCTAAAAATAGCATTTGATAATTATTATTATCTGGAAATGCTGATATATATTCTTTAAATGATAGTGGTAACATTTTTATTTCTACATATCTACCAGTTAATAATGTGGCTAATTCTCCAGATAGTAAAAATGCATTTGAGCCAGTTATATAAATGTCAATATTCTTTTTTATATATAATCCATCAACGGCTTTTTGGAACTCTTCAATATTTTGTACTTCATCTAAAAAAACATAATATTTTTTATCATCTTTAACCATTTTCATAACATAATCATATAATTCTTTGTAGCCTGAAAAATCGTATTCTAATGATTCTAAATTGATTGATATTATATGTTTATCATCAATTTTTTCTTCTTTTAAATATTCTATAAATAACTCGAATAAAGTGGATTTTCCACATCTTCTTATTCCTGTAACTACTTTAATTAAATCTTTATCTTTCCATCTTTTTAATTCTTCTAAATATTCTATTCTTTTTATCATATTCATAGAAATCACCTCTATAAATAGTATATACTTTTTTTCGAGATTTATCAATAGTTTTGGAAATATTTTTCCAAAGCTATTGCTTTCTGCCAAGTTTTAGAAAAAGACTATCAATTCTATAAAATGATAGTCTTTACAATTAGTGGTATTTATTCATTTTCTTCAATATCTACCTTTTCTTTTTTCTCTTTAAAAAACTTCTTAGGATTTTGTATTGTTATATTAATATTAAATACCATTTTTACAATCCATAATAAAAATATTAATACTGCTATAGGTATTATACAGGATGTAATCAATAATATTGCAATGCCATCTATTAAATTACTTAAAGCCTGTTTTCCCTTTTCTACTAAATTTGAAGCTCCTTCTCCTACTTTTTCAATTCCATCCTTTACCTTAGAAAGCCATCCTTCATCTTGAGTTTCATTTCCCTCCACTTTGCTTTCTTTAGTTTCTACAGAAATTTGATCACTTTTCAAACTATCTAGGTTTTCTTTATAGGAATCTTCTATTATATTGCTTATTTGAACACTTAATGGTATAGTTACAAATAATATCACTCCAAATACGGCAAGCTTTATTGCAAACTTCTTTACAATCTCATTTTTTATTAAAGCATAAATTCCCAATAGTATACAAGAAGCAGGTATCAATACTGTAAAGGTTATAGCCCCTGTTAAATTTAGCATTATTTTTTCTAGGAAAATCACAACTACAATTATTAATAAATAAGAACTTAAATCCATTATTTTATTTGCAATTGGGGTTGTGCTATCTCCTGGTATAGCAGACAGTGCTATAGATGTTGCTGCACAGCCTGCTGTTATTTCTGCTACCGTCATCTTTTTATCATCTAAAGTTCGAATTGTATTTCTATGAAATTCGTTTGATTTTGCAATTGGTGATACAACAAATATTGAAGTTATTGCTACAATTGCCAATATTGCAATATAAATAATATTTTTTATTACGATTTTTTTCATTTCCATTCCACCTTTCATTTATAATATTTTCATAATAGGCTTTGTACTTTTCGCGAATTATTAAAAATATAAAAAATAGTTCTTGTCAAATAATTAAGACCTAGTTTTCTCCTATTACATCTCCTGTTGGTGGCACATTATCTGCGTTATAGACATGACTAAATATTTCATTTTTACCTCCCTAAGTATTTTTTTCTGAAATATACCTACATATATCTCCCCAATTATTTACTTCTTTAACAAATTTATTTTCCTCTAATTTTTTCAAATTAGTATCTCTAAAATATAATGTTTTTATATTGTTAGTAGATAATTTTTCTATTATTCTCCAATCGTCATCTATCATTACATCAATATTTTCTTTTTGGCAAACATTTAATTTATCTCCTTGTCCCCAATAGTATTTATCAAATAAAATATTTCCTTCATCTAATATCCTTTTGGCATCCTCTTCCATTTCCTTCATAAAATTTCCATCTGGAGTTAATCCTCTTGCTGTTATAACAATAAACTCATGACCATGCTCTTTTAAATACTTATAAGCTGCAGCAAACCCAGACATTAAATTACTTTCTTTCGAAATTTGTAAAAAGAATTTATCGGCAAAATCTTTTTGTTGTTCTTTTGTCCAATTATACCTTGCTTGAAATTTAGGTTCTTCCCTATTAACTAATTTATTTTGTTTTAAAATTGATATTTCATATAATTCCTCATATGTTCTAAAAGTTGTTTCACTATCTATTACCACTCCGTCTAAATCAATTCCTATTTTCATAACTTTTTCTCCTTTAAATTTTATTAATATATGGAGATTATAACATATTTTTTTATATTTGTCTTAAAAAGTAGCTACAAAAGTAAAAAGATTATCACTTTCATAAATGATAATCTTTTTATAAAAATAAAGAATACATCATTTAATGTATTCCCTATTTTATAAATAATTTATATAACTTGGTATTAAATAAAACCCTATTTATTTCTTCCGCAACAATTCTTATACTTCTTGCCCGATCCGGCATGGGCACAATTCATTCCTGCCCACCTTAGGAACTTCCCTAACAACAGTCCTATTAACCTCAGGATTTTCAATAGAAGATTGTCCTCCATCAACGCTATTTATAGATTCCAAAGCAGCTTTAGTAATTTTAGCTGTTTCACTTCTTCTTAAATCTTTTTGTTGTCTTAAATTCATAAGAAGTTTAACAACATCTAGCTTAATTGCCTCAATCATTTCATCAAACATCTCTGTACCAACAATTCTGTATTGAACAACTGGGTCTTTTTGTCCCCAACCTTGAAGACCAATACCTTTTCTAAGTTCATCCATATTATCAATGTGATCCATCCATTTTTGATCAACAACTTTAAGCATAACAATTCTTTCAATTTCACGTAATTGTTCAGCTTCAATCTCTTTTTCTTTTTCGGCATATTTTTCATGCGCTTTTCTTTGTAAGCTTGAGATAATTGCTTCTATGTCTTCTGATTTATCTTTCAATTCATCTAACATATTTATTCCAAAAGTACTTACAATCTCATTTGATAATGCCTCTATATTTAGTGAAAGTTTTCCTTTTTCATCTGATTCATGATATGTTTCAACTGTTGCTCTTGCAACCCAATCAATATAATTTGATATAACTGAGCTTAAATCCATTCCATCAAGAACTTGTTTTCTTTGAGAATAAATTTCTTCTCTTTGAACATTCATAACATCATCATATTTTAGGACATTTTTACGAATACTGAAGTTTCTTCCTTCAACTTTCTTTTGAGCATTTTCAACTGCTTTAGAAATCATTCTAACTTCAATTGGCATATTTTCGTCAACATTTAATGCTGTATAAACTTTTGTTACTCTATCACCACCAAATATTTTCATCAAATTATCATCTAGTCCTATATAAAATTTAGAATCTCCTGGGTCACCTTGACGTCCACTACGTCCACGTAATTGGTTATCAATACGTCTTGATTCATGACGTTCTGTTCCTATTATTTTTAGACCTCCAGCTGCTATTACTTTTTCTTTTTCTTCTTTTATTTGTTCTTGATATTTTTCATCTAATTTCTTGAATGTTTCTCTTGCTCTTAATATATCTTGGTCATCTGTTTCATAATATGTATTTGATTCTTCAATTAAGTTTTCAGGAACCTTGTTTGCTTTCATTTCTTGTTTTGCTAAGAATTCGCTATTTCCTCCAAGCATAATATCAGTTCCACGTCCTGCCATGTTTGTTGCGATTGTAACTGCTCCAAACTTACCTGCTTGAGCAATTATTTCGGCTTCTTGTTCATGATATTTAGCATTTAATACAGTATGCTTTATTCCTGCTTCTTTTAATTTTTTGCTTAATAATTCTGATTTTTCAACAGATACAGTACCAATTAATATTGGTTGTCCTTTAGCATGTGCTTCCTTAACGCTTTCTACAATTGCATTAAATTTTGCTCTTTCATTTTTGTAGATAACATCATTTTGGTCTTTTCTCATTACTGGTTTATTTGTTGGAATTGCAACAACGTCCAAGTTGTAAATTTCCTCAAATTCGCTTTCCTCTGTCATTGCAGTACCTGTCATTCCTGAAAGCTTTCCATACATTCTGAAGAAGTTTTGGAATGTAATTGTAGCTAACGTTTTTGATTCATCTGCTATTTTTACTTTTTCCTTTGCCTCTAGTGCTTGATGTAATCCGTCATTATATCTTCTTCCATACATAATACGTCCAGTAAATTCATCAACTATTAATACTTGTCCATCTTTTACTATATAATCTGTATCTTTTTTCATTACACCATGTGCATGTAAAGCTTTATTTATGTGGTGTACGATACTAGAATTTTCAATATCATTTAAGTTTTCTAGTCCAAATTCTCTTTCGGCTTTTTCTATACCTTTTTGTGTTAATGTTGCAGATTTTGCTTTTAAGTCTACAATATAATCATATTTCTCATTATCTTCTTGTTGGTCAAAATCTTTAACATCTTCTTCCACTATAACCTTTGCTTGCAATTTTCTTACAAAAGTATCTGCTTTTTTATACAAATCTGATGACGAATTTGCTCTACCTGAAATTATAAGCGGAGTTCTTGCCTCATCTATTAAAATACTATCTATCTCATCTACTATTGCAAAATGCAAACCTCTTTGTACTAATTGGTCTTTATATATAACCATGTTATCTCTTAAATAATCAAATCCAAACTCATTATTTGTACCATAAGTAATATCACTATTATACGCCTCTTGCTTTTGTTTTGGACTTTGACCAGAAACTACAAGTCCTACTGATAATCCTAAAAATTTATATAATTTACCCATCCATTCACTATCACGCTTAGCTAGGTAATCATTTACTGTTATTACATGTACACCTTTTCCCTCTAGTGCATTCAAATATACTGGAAGTGTTGCAACTAAAGTTTTACCTTCACCTGTTTTCATTTCAGCAATTCTTCCTTGATGAAGTATAATTCCACCTATTAATTGAACATCAAAATGCCTCATTCCTAGAACCCTTTTTGATGCCTCTCTAACTACCGCAAATGCCTCTGGAAGTATATCATCTAATGTTTTTCCATTCTTCAATTCTTCTTTAAAATAAGCAGTTTTTTTAGTTAATTCTTGGTCTGATAATTTACTAATTTCATCTTCTAAACTATTAATTTTATCAACTATAGGTCTTACTTTTTTAACCTCTTTTTCACTATATGATTTAAATAATTTCATATTCTCTTTCATCCTCTCAAATTGTTTTAAGTATTTTTCCTGTTTACTATATCACTAAAATTACATTTTAGCAAGTTTTTTTGTAATATTATTTATATTTTAGAATAAATTTTATTATAAAATGTAGAGTAGGTTTAAATAACAATATATAACTAAATTCCGTATTCTCAATGTGTGACTGAAATAATTTTAGAGACTCTTTGCGGAATTTTTGGAAAATGTTTGTGGCTTTCTTTTTCCCAAAAGAAAGAGCACAGAAAAAGTGCCGAAAATCCCGCATAGAAACTCTTAAATTATGAAAGAAACCATTAAGAATACGGAATTTAGTTATATATTGTTATTTAAACCGGGCTTATATGAAAGAAGGTATCTTATGTTTTTATACAATTTAAAACTAAATGGCAATAGACTAATTAAATTTCTATTTATAATTATGCTTTTAATTATTCTCGTCATATTTTCCATTGGAATTTATACTATATTTTTCAAAAATGAATCTAAAGCCGATTCTGAAATAAAACTTACGGACACAATAAAATCAGATAAAATTTTCGAAATCACTACCGAAAATTATACGAATATTTTAAAAGCCGTTACAGAAGATATTGATTCATATATAGGCTGCAAAATTCACTTTACAGGCTATGTTTATAGGCTTATTGACTTTGACAAAGATGAATTTGTATTAGCCCGTGACATGCTAGTAAATGAAAATAGTTCTCAAAGTCTTGTAGTTGGATTTTTATGTACATATGATACAGCCTATGAATTCAAAGACAATACCTGGGTTGATATTACAGGCACTATTATAAAAGGTGAATACTATGGTGATATTGCCCAAATCAAAGTTGATAATATGTTCCAATGCAATGAGCCTGAAGAAAAATTTGTTTCAGTCCCTGATAACAGTTATATCCCTACATCTAGTATGTTATAAAAAATAGCTACTTATAAATTAAGTAGCCATTTTATTTTTTACTTACTATATCTATATAAATCCAATTCCATTTTTTTCAAAAACTCTTCATTATTTCTAGTATTTTTAATAGCATTTAAAACCTGTTCTGTACTATCAGCAGCTGACATATTACTCATCGCTTTTCTAATTAATTCAGCTACTTTTAATTCTTTTGCATTTAGTAACAAATCTTCACGTCTTGTATTAGACCTATTAATATCAATAGCTGGAAATATTCTTCTTTCTGCCAAGCTCCTATCAAGTAAAACTTCCATATTACCTGTACCTTTAAATTCCTCAAAAATAACATCATCCATTCTGCTGCCTGTTTCTGTTAATGCAGTAGCAAGAATTGTTAAACTTCCACCATTTTCTATATTACGAGCTGCTCCAAAGAATTTTTTAGGTTTATGTAATGATGCTGGGTCAATACCTCCTGATAATGTTCTTCCAGATGCTGGTACAACTAAGTTATAAGCTCTAGCAAGCCTTGTTATACTATCTAATAATATTACAACATCTCTTCCTTGTTCTACAAGTCTTTTAGCTCTTTCTATAACCATTTCTGCAACTTTTGCGTGATGTTCTGGTAATTCATCAAATGTTGAATATACAACTTGACCTTTTATAGAACGTTTCATGTCTGTAACTTCTTCTGGTCTTTCATCTATAAGTAGCATTATAAGCTCACATTCTGGGTTATTTCTTGTTATACTATTTGCTATTTCTTTTAATAGTGTTGTTTTTCCTGCTTTTGGTTGTGCAACTATTAATCCTCTTTGTCCTTTACCAATAGGTGAAATTATGTCTATCATTCTTGTTGCGTAATTTGTAGGTATTGTTTCTAATTTTAATCTTTCATTTGGATAAATTGGTGTTAATTCTTCAAATCTTGTTCTTCTTGCTGCTTTTTCTGGATGTTCTCCATTTACTTCTCCAACAAATATTAAAGATGGGAATTTTTCTCCTTCTTTACATCTTGAAATTCCTTTTACTAAGTCCCCTGTTGTTAATTTAAATCTTCTTATTTGAATAGGAGATATGTATACATCTTTTGGACTTGATAGGTAATTATCTCCCCTTAAAAATCCGTATCCATCTGGTAATACTTCTAATATTCCCTCTATTATTTCGTCTTCTTCATTATTTACTTGATATGCAACTGTACTTTCTTCTCCTAATTCTACTTCATCATCTGGTGTATCATAATGATGACTTGTTTCTTCTTCAATTTCTTCATCTTCTTCGTCTATCATTTCTGCATCTTCTTCGCTTTCGAAACTGTTGTTTTTGATGCTTTTTAATACTTCTATTAATTCTTCTTTTTTTAATTTTGATATATTTCTGATGTTATTTTCTTTTGCTAATTTTTTTAATTCTAATAATGTTAAACTTTCTAAATCTGGCATATTTTATTTTCTCCTTTTTATTTATTTTTTACTTTTTTGGGATTATTTATAGAAAAAACTAAATTTATTTTTTTATTATAACACAAAATTTGTAATTTGTGAAGAAAAAATTTAAAAACCTTGAATAAAATTCAAGATTTTTAATTTTCATTATCTACATATACTCTTTCATTAGGTAAATACATTCCTAATTTTTCTCTTGCAATAGATTCAATATATTCTGGTGAATTTACATTTACTTTTTCTGCATTTAATTTTTCTTGATATTCACTAGCCTCTGAAATTTGAGTCTTTAGGTTGCTTTCCTGCTCATTATATGCATTTAAAATCTTTTGCTGTTTCACAAAAGTTATTATAGCATAAATTAGAATTATAATTAAAACTATTTTTTTTATCTTTTTTGTATTTTTTATACTCATATGTACCATCTTTCTATTTTTTTCTTCTTTTTACTTTTATTATTCTCCATTAATGTATAAAATCCTTCTTATTTTTATTTTTTTAATGAAAAATATTTGTTTTTGTCATATTTTTTGCTTAATTTTATAAAAAATAGCTCTTTTAATGTAATTAGATTTTTTACTAATGTTTCATATATAAATCTAATCGGCTTAAATACTATATTTAATATATTTTTTACTATGTTTTTTATTATTAAAATTACTTTTGTCATAAATTTTACAATAAATGTACTTATTGTCAATATGTACAAAAGTATTCCAAACACTAATCCTAAAAACATATATAGCCTAATACTTCCATTTGAAAAATTGTACATAAAAAATATTATGCTTATACCTGTTAACACCCAAAACATTATATCTTCAAAATATGTCATTAAATTGCTTGTATTAAAAGTTTTTCTTAAGATTCTAAAGAAATCAAATATTAAGCCAATTATTACGCCATTTAACGCAAATATTATAAATAAATACCCTTGATTAATTAACAAAATATATCTCCTTTTATTTGAAAATCTTACTAAACAATCCACCATCTTGTTCTTTTTTTGAATGGTCACTATATCCCATATTATTAATTTCGCCTTCGACAATCACTTCCTGGGTATCAATACTAAGTTTATTTATTTTTAAATCATCACCTTTAATAGTTAAGAGTCCAAGTTCAGTTTCCATTATAACAACTTGATCATCAAAACTAAGTACATCTTTAACACCTGAAATACTAAGTTTATTCCTATTCTCTAGAATTAAATTTTGGATAATATTGTTTAATCCACTAATATTCTTTCTTTCTTCAACAACCATTTTTCATGCCTCCTAACTATAAATAATTATATTCAGAATTTAAGCTTTTAGAACAAAAAAGAACCTTTTTGAACTATCCCCCAATTAGTGGTGTTCAAAAAAGTTCTTTTACATTATATTAAAGTCTTGTGTAATTCTTCTAAAATCTCGTTTGATATAATTTTCTTAAACATAATAGCAATTTTAGTTTCATTTATCTCCATACTTATAATATCAAGTTTATTTCTTTTTACTACATCCATAGTTTTATTTAAAACACTATTATTACTCATAATACCATTTCCAATAATAGAAATCCTAGTAATATCTAAATAACTACTTTCAAGCTCTGGAAATTTATCTTCTAACAAATTTGCGAACTTATTAAATTTGACTTTAGGAATAGTAAATGAAATATCCAAAGTATCTTCACTACTATTAACTAAATTTTTAACGTTTAATTCTTCCTCAATAAAGGAATTATAAATTATATTAAACTTATCTAAAGAATAATCTTCAGATGTAATATGAACATATAAAATATTATCGTTTTTAACAATATTTTTAACATATTCACCCTCAATTTTATCATTAATAACAGTTCCTTCATTATCATTAAATGTTGATTTTGCAATTATTGGTATATTAAATTTTTCTCCAACTTCAACACATCTGTTATGAAGAACTTTTGCTCCTTCATCTGCAATATCAAGCATTTCTGTATAAGATAATGTATTGATTTTTCTTGCAACCTTAGTTTGTCTAGGGTCTGTCGTATATACTCCGTCAACATCTGAAAAAATATAACATTTTGATGCTTTAAGTTTAGCCGCTATTGCTACTGCTGTTGTATCAGAGCCACCCCTGCCTAAAGTTGTGATATCCATATTAGGGTTGATTCCTTGGAAACCTGCAACAATGACTATTTTTCCTTTATCTAATTCCTTTTCGATTCTTGATGTATCTATGTCTTCTATAATTGCATCTTGGTTTGTATTATTAGTATAAATTCCTGCTTGCCATCCTGTAAGTGAAATTGCTGGCATTCCCAGTCTATTTAACAAAATAGCAACCTTTGCCATGGAAATTTGCTCTCCTGTACTTAATAATACATCTAATTCTCTTTCATTAGGGACGCTTGATAGACTCATAGCCTCCTTAATTAAACCATCTGTTGTCTTTCCTTGTGCAGAAACAACAACTACTACTTTTTTGTTTTCCTCATAAAAACTTTTGATTTTTTCTGCAACAATATTTAATTTAATATTGTCAGCAACTGAACTTCCTCCAAATTTTAATACTACTGTGTCCATATCGGCACCTTCTTTATCTTTTTATTACACACCTATTTAATTAAATATGGCTTACTATTAATATATTATGTTTTAAAAATAATTATGTTACATCTTGTTTTAAATAGCTTTCTATAAAACCATCTATCTCCCCATCCATAACACTTTGCACATTTCCCATTTCATAGTTTGTTCTATGGTCTTTTACTAAAGTATATGGACAAAATACATATGAACGTATTTGACTTCCCCATGCAATTTCACGCTGAATACCTTTTAATTCTTCAATTGTTTCTTTGTGCTCTCTTTCTTTTAAGTCTAATAACTTTGATTTTAACATTTTCATTGCATATTCTCTATTTTGAAGTTGCGACCTTTGAGTTTGACATGATGTTATTATTCCTGTTGGAATATGTGTTAGTCTTACTGCTGATGATGTTTTATTTATATGTTGTCCTCCTGCACCTGAGGCTCTAAATACGTCCATTTTTATATCATCTGGGTTAATATATAAATCTACATCATCTGTTATTTCTGGTAAAACTTCAAGTGATGCAAATGATGTGTGACGTCTTCCTCCACTATCAAATGGTGATATTCTAACTAGTCTATGTACTCCCATTTCTCCTTTTAGGTATCCATAGGCGTTTTCTCCTATTACTTCAAATGTGACACTTTTTAGTCCTGCCTCATCTCCTTCTAAGTAGTCTAATTCTTCTATTTTATAACCTGATTTTGTCGCCCATCTTGTATACATTCTGTATAACATTTCTGCCCAATCTTGTGCCTCTGTTCCTCCAGCTCCTGGATGTAATGTTAATATTGCATTGTTTTTGTCATATTTTCCTGATAAAAGCGTTTCTATTTCAAACTTTTCTAAGTCTTTGTCTATTTTTTTTATGTCTTTTGTCATTTCTATAGATAGTTCTTCATCATATTCTATCTTTAATAAGTCTATTAATTCTATTGTATTATCTATTTCTTTTTCTATTTCTCTATATTTTTGACATTTTCCTTTTATGCTTTTTATTTTTGATAGTACTTTATTGGATTTTTGGCTATCTTCCCAAAATGTTGGATTTGTTGTTTCGGTTTCTAATTCTTTTAGATTTTCTTCTAGTTTTGGTATGTCAAAGTGAATCACCTAAATCTTTTAGTTTGCTTTTTTGTGAAGATAATATTCTTAGGTTTTCTTCTAAATCTTGCATTTAATCACTCTCCTTTCGATAGGTGAATTATATATTGTTAATTTGGAAAAGTCAAGATTTTCGTGTTGCACATTATGTAAATTTGTGGTAAAATAGTTACGTAGCATATTATTTTGCAGAATAAGAAAGGAGAGCATATATAAAAAACTTTCAGTTGTTACATTTTAAAAGAGAAACTATAAATTATTTTCACAGAAAGGAATTAACACATATGAAAAAGAAATTACTGGCAGCACTTAGTAACTCCATCGGTGATGAGGATGGTTATTTCGAAATGAGAATGATATCTCATGACGAAATAACCCCAAAAAATATCCACATTTTTTTAGCGGATTTTTCAGAAGATACATCTCTTTTCTCTATTCTTAGAGAAATGTACCTTCAAGACCCTAAAAATTTTAACAAAAAAATCAAGAAAATAGCAAAAGTATCTTTAAAAAACAAGATACTTTCTGACAATGTTTCTTATGAGTTCGTGGAAACTGCTGCATTAGTTAGTAGTATAAAGTGGATAAGAAAACTAATGAAGGAGCAGCAATCACCATCAAAAAAGATTCTTACCATGTATTTTTATAAAAGAATTAAAAAAAACATGGAAAAGAGTCCTAAAAAGAAAGCAGCTCTTCTCAGTGAGTACAGGCGTACAGCAAATACTACCTCATCATATATAGAAAAATTTATTATGTCAAACGCCATAGAAGAAGCCTATTTCCTGGAATATTCAAAGGATATTCTATGGGAATTGAAAAATAGTTTTTAAAATAATGTAACAAGCCCCTTACTCAAAACACCTATTTTAGGAGATTTGGGTGAGGGGTTCTTTTTTATTATTAACAATAAAATTTAATATTTCCTGAATGAATTAACTTCCACATGTCTACAATTTGAAAATAGTGTAAAGAAATATCTTCACAAATAATATTTAACTCTTTTTTTGGGATTTTACTTTTATTATGACAAACAATACAATTACCAGATTGGGTTATCCATACTTTTGTAGCATTTGCTGTTGGATTTCCCTTAGAAATATGAACATGTATAGGCTCATCATTTTCATTAGTCCAAAAATAAATTTTATACCCGTTTTAATTCAAAAATACTAGGCAATTTCTAAACCTCCTAATCGAGCATATTTAAAAAAGAATGCAGAACCATTTTTTACAATTTTCATAAATGTTTCTTTTTCTTTTTCTGAATAATTTCCATCATCCAAAATAATTCTATAACTTGGTAATTCAATAACATAAGTATCAAATCCATAATCCATAGGTCTTTCGAAAGTAATACGAACATATTCTTCTCCATTTTCATTTTTTCCAATATTAGAGAACACTCCCAATGTACCATCCGGATATTTGGCAAATTCATAAGTCATAAAAACCACTCTCCTTTTATTAAAAACATCACATTTAGTATATCACATTTTATATATTTTAGCTACTAATTTTTTAAATTAACCAGGATAAAATTACAATAAAATGAGGAAGGCTATATTGAAATGTATATGTATGACTTCGGAGATAGAGATCCATTTTGGTCTTCAACTAATGAAATTGAAGACTTGGAACCTATTTTTAATTGTATAAAAAAGCGTTCCGTGCCTTTATATGACAAAATTAAAAAACTTTATGAGCACTCTGATTCAATGTCATCTTTCAAAGAAAAAATGATTTTGATTGCTCAGATGTCTATCAAAAATCGTTTCCGTCGTTATGAAAATGTAAGCTACAAATTCATTGAAACGACTGCATTTGCAGCCAACAAAAAATGGCTAAAAAAAGAAAAGGAGAAAAAATCTCCGAAAAAGAAAATCCTCGTAATGTATTTTTTTAATCAAATTGAAGACTTGATGCTTGACCCTTCAATTCCGAGATACTATTTTTGGGAAGAATACTGTCAATGTGCCCAAAAAACATCTTTGTTCTTAAAAGAATTTTTAGAAACACATCCGTGTTCAATGAGTTCTCGCAATGCAAAGAGAATTGTTGAAGAACTCAGAAAAAGTTTCTAACCCAACACCCCCTACCCAAAACCCCTGCTTTTCAGGATATTTGTGTAGGGGGATTTACTTATTTTCTCCTTATTTTTTCTCAATTAGTGCTAATTCTTCTTTTCTTTTAATCTTATGAGTAGTAGTTTTAATCAAAGGCTTATCAGTTATAATCATATTTTTTATATATTTATATGGTGGTAAAGTCTTATTAATTTCCTTTATCTTATTCCACAAAATCTCATACAATTCATCTTCACTTCTATTTTTTATTGCATCTTTATTATAAACAATCTTAACAGAAACCATAGGGTCATTCTTATCGCCTCTTTGAGCCATTCCGTAAATAAAACTTTCTTCTACTTCTGGTAATTTATCTACCAAAATCTCAAGTTCTTCTGGAAAAACTTTTTTACCATTTTTCATAACAATAACATCTTTTTCTCTACCTGTTAAGAATAAGAAACCATCATTATCAATATATCCTAAATCTCCTGTATAGAACCATCCATCCTTTAAAACTTTATTTGTAGCTTCTTCATTTTCATAATATCCCATCATTATATTAGGACCTTTTACGCGTACTTCACCTATTCCGTCTTTGTCTTTATTTACGATTTCAACTGTAACGTGTTTCATTGGAAATCCAACTGAACCATTTCTTATATATTTGTCATTCTCAGCTGCAATAACAGGACATGTTTCTGTAAGTCCATATCCTTGAATTAAATGTACACCAAGTTCATTAAATTTAACAGATACTTTTTTATCTAAAGGTGCTCCTCCTGATATTATAAATCTCATTTTTCCGCCTAAGCCATCTAAAACTTGCTTAAATAATTTTCTTCTTATATCAATATGAAATTTTAGTAAAAAATTACTTATTTTGGTAGCCATATTTATTAATTTAGTTTTTCCTTTTTTTTCAATTTCTTTTTCAATACTTTCATACATCTTATTTACAAGTAATGGTACTCCTACAAAAACAGACACTTCATATTCTTTCAAATTTTGTTTTATATATCTTAATCCATCTGGAAATACTGTTTTCACTCCTGCTGCTAGCATAACAAGCATTCCTGTTGAACCAAATATGTGATGGAATGGTAAAAATGCAATATTGGTATCTGTTGGATACAAACTTTCTACCATGAGCATATCTGCTATATTTGCTGCAATTGCTTTTTGGTTTAGCATTACTGCTTTTGATTTTGACGTAGTTCCTGATGTAAATAAAAGTATGCTCATTGTTTCTGCATTTACTTCATTATTTACAAATTCATCATTTCCATTTTCTATTTGTTTTTTTCCTTCTTGTAGTAAATCATCAAATTTTATGTATTTATCTATGTTTCCCATACATATAAAATTATGTATATTTGTCTTTCCATTCTGTTTTATTGTTGCTATATTTTCCTCATATTTTTCGTCAAATACAATGGCATCAACTTTTGCTCTTATTAAAGAATCTTCTAATTCATTTAATTGTAGTTCTTTATCTATTGGAACAGAAACTATCCCTCCAAATAGATTGCTAATATGGGCTACTGCCCACTCATACCTATTTCTACCGCAAATTGCAATTCTTTTGCCTTTTAAACCTAACTTGTAAAGAGAAGTACCAAATGAGTTTACATCATCTAAAAGGTTTTGATATGTATGATTTATATACTCCACTTTCTTATCTTCTTTTTTTACTTTTGTAACAAATGCGACATTATTTTTATATAATTTTACCGAATTGTATATTACTTCTTTTATATTACTAAATATTGGCACATCTCTAAATTTATTTTTTTCCTTTAATTTCATAATTTTCTCCTTTTATTTAGTTTGCGAAACTAGATTATCATACTTAACTTACTTTGTCAATTTACTTGACTCCCCCTTCTAAAAATGTTATTATGTTGGCT
This sequence comes from uncultured Clostridium sp., assembly GCA_900553125.1. Taxonomy (GTDB): domain Bacteria; phylum Bacillota; class Clostridia; order TANB77; family CAG-508; genus CAG-269. Next base: position 35,652 of record USCB01000011.1, read on the forward strand.
GAAGGAAAGTGATAGTAATATGTGTAATAATAAAAAAGATTTAATTTCATTAGATCAAGTTCACATTCCTAGATGGAATGAACTTCCTAATGTTGATTTATATTTAGACCAAGTAGTAACTTTTATAAATTCTTCATTGGAATCATTTTTACCTTGTAATAATGGAAATGAAGATAAAAAAGAAAATCAAATTTTGACTAAAACTATGATTAATAACTATGTAAAAAATCATTTGATTGATGCACCTGTTAAGAAAAAATATTCTAAAATTCAGTGTGCTAAGATTTTTGCTATTTGTATTTTGAAACAGGTTTATAGCATGAATGAAATATATATTTTGATTGATACAGCCTTAAAACATACCGATGTTGAACATGCTTATGATAGATTTTGTTGTTTGTTTGAAGAGGCCTTGAAATGTGCTTTTAATAAAGAGGATTTTGTTGATAATGATTCTGGAGATGGTAATAAGTATTTACTTAAATCTGTTTTGCTTTCTTGTAGTTATAAGATTTATGTGCAAAATATTATATGAATTTTGTAAATTTAACTTTCAAAAAATAGCAGGTATATCCTTAAGGATATACCTGCTATTTTTATTATGACAATAAACAACTAAGATAACTTATACTTAGTATTATCATGCACAATTTCCAAGTCCAATGCGCATTTGCTATATTTTTTTGGATTAGCAAGAATATCATACATGATATTTTCAAAAATGTAGTTTACGGTATTGCTCAATTCTCTCGCTCCTGTATCTAATGTAATAGATTCTTCTGCAATTTGATCAAAAAGTCTTCCATCATATGATTATGTGTTTTACAAAACACATAAAACATATTATTTGAATTTGGTTGTTAAAGTTTTTACCAATCCATAAGGATCCACTCTAAAGAAATATTCTCTTCCAAGCAATCCCACTCTCTTAGTATCAACTTCATTTACAATTCTTTCTGCAAAAATTTCCTTTGTTTGGCTTTCTCCGTGATTTACTAAGACCAATTTAAGATTTTCGAACTGTTTCAAAAAAGCAATCATTTCATCTGCTTTTGCATGTGCAGAATATTCTGTAGTATATTCTACATCAGCTCTCTTCTTTGCAATCAATCCTCCAACTTCTACCATTTCTCCAAGTTCAGTACTTTTCAGCCTATTCCCCATAGTTCCTTCAGCTGTATAACCTGTAAACTGTATCAGTGCTTTATTTCTTGAAATGTATTCTGGAATATAAACCTGTGCTGGACCATATGAACCCATTCCAGAAGTTGTAAGAATTATCTTTTTATTCTCATCTTCTAATACTGATCCCCTGCTTTCCTTATCAACCCATGTCAAATTATCTGGCAAAAAATCTCTCATTTCTGGTTTAATACATAAACCATCATTAATATATAAATGAGTATATTTAATTCCCAATTTTCCATCAAAGTAGATTAGAATTTGAGTATCCAGTTTTCCTTCCTTCTGCATGCATTTCAACTTGTACAAAATCTCCTGTGCTCTTCCTAGTGAAAATACTAATACTATTGCTGTCCCATCATTGTTCAAACATTTTATAATATTTTCTTCAAAAGTTTCACAGATTTCATCTGAATTCATGTCCCCATAAGTTGATTCCTGAACAACTGTTAATGGTAATTCTAAAATCCATTTTGGTATTGGGGCAACATCAAAAAACATATTCTTGTTATTATAATCACCTGTAAATAACAAATTAATGTCTTCATACCCCGGATAACTTATTTGAACAAGAATAAGTGCTGCACCAACAAGATGACCATTTTCCAAAAATGTAACCTTAACATTCTCATTAACCTGTATGGTTTCATTATATCTGCAAGGTTTTAAAAGAGATAATGTTTTGTCCACATCTGAATCAGAATATAAACATCTTTCATTTTTTCTTTTTGCAACTGAACTCAATACTTTGAAACTGTCATTTAAAGCTAATGGTAATAGCTTTGCTGTTGTTTCTGTTGTATAGATTGGTCTTGAAAAGCCATTTTTAACCATATAAGGCAGCCTTCCTACATGATCTACATGCACATGTGTAACTAAACAGAAATCAATATTTTCCGCATTAAATGGTAAAGCCGTGTTTAATTCATCATATTTCCGTTCTTGAAATAAACCACAGTCTACTACAAACCGTAAGGTTTCTCCATCTGGCTTTTTCACAATTACTAGATTACATGAACCTGTAACCTCACTATTCATTGCCATTATGTCTGCATAAAATTTACAACTTTTTCCCATAAACATGTTCCTCCTACATTAAATTATTTTATTCAATGTTTAAACTGCTACATTACAAACTAATTTTACCATCTTCGACTTTTTATGTCAATCACTATAAAGTATTTTTGTATATTTTTTATCAGTTGATATTACAGTATTTATTTTTGCAAGAATTTTCAAAATTTAACTTTCATTTAACATATTTTATATCACTCAAAGTTGCATATTATGTTAAATTATGTTAAAATACATATGTAACAAGTTTGTTTAGCAGAAAAAAGGAGGATTTTATGGGAAAAATCACTTTGACACAGGACGAGGAAAAGCTCTTAAAGGCTTTGTGTTGCCCGAAAAACACTGATGGATATTTCGAACTTGCAATGGAATATTGTGAATTCGACAATCTGTCATCATATTTGGGCGAATATGATGATGAAAATGTTTCCAAATACATCAAGAAAATGTATTTGGAAATAAAATCTCATCAAAAGTTTCAAAAAAAATTACGGTTGTTAGCTCAGCTATCAATCGCAAATAAAATGCTTTCAGGTCATGCTACATACGAGTTCATCGAAAATGTAACTTGTATAACAAGTATGCGCCTGATAAAAGAAATGATGGAACAGAAACCATCAAAAAAAATTACAGTTATGTATTTTTTCAAAAGGATTGAAAATCTGCCTGGGAAATCTCCCCAGTACAGAACAAAACTTTGGAAAGAATACCAGCAAAGCGTGACACGTAAGAAATCCGATTTCTTGGAATATTTTATTTTGTCACGTTCCGGCTTAATCGGCTTAGACGAAGAGCCTCTCATTATTGAAGCTCTTAAAAACAGTTTTTAATCGTCCTACCTCCTCACCCGAAACATTTGCTTTTCAAAATATTCGGGTAAGGAGGGCTACATAACATATTTTGTTAAATGTGTTGAATTGTATTGTATTTATCCAATAAATTAATTAAAATTCTATTTAAAATAACTACAATAATCGAGTATTTTTTTAAGTTATGTATTATATACCTCAAAATCTTTTTTGTGACTCTCATATTTATATTTTTTGATTTACTTTGTTGCAAAAATAACTTTAAGAATTTTTATGAAATCTTCTATTAAATTAATACTTTTTCCAAAAATATCTATTATTTCTTCCATTAATCTATTATCAAAATTATATATACCATTTAAATTTCTAAAATTTTTAAACTCTACACTTTTAATCATTTTTCTTTCTTCCTTAATTCATTATTTCAAATAATATTCTATCATTTTAATATATTGATCTTGTGCATTTAAACATGTATCAGTTAAATATCCTTTTTCACTTTTGTATTCTCTCAATCCTCTATAATAAAATAAATTATCTGCATCTTGTATAATAAAAGGAACAATATTGTTTTTTAAACATTCCTTAAACATAATAATTCTCCCTATTCTACCATTACCATCTTGAAATGGATGTATGCTTTCAAATTTATAATGAAATTCAATTATTTCTTTTATGGTAATTTGATTAAGTGAATTATACAAATCCATTAGTTTCGACATCTCTTTTTCAACATTATTTGGTGATGTTGTCTTAACTCCACTTCCTATCGTATTAGCTCTTTGTTTATATTCTCCAACATTAAACCATTCCACTCGACTATCTGAAGTACCTTCTTTCAAAATCTTATGAAATTTTTTTATCATTTTTTCAGTTAGTTTTTTATCTGCTACATCTAACATATAATCAACTAATTTAAAGTGATTAGCTGTTTCTAATATATCATCTACTTTTGCAACTGTATCACTTTCAAATAAAATACTATTTGTTTCGAAAATATATCTTGTTTGATCCTCTGTTAAGGTACTTCCTTCAATATGATTTGTATTATATGCAAACGAAACCTGAGTTCGATGATATAAATTTCCTTTTAATTTCATATCTTTTTGTTCTCTAAGTGTGCCTAATACATTTATTTTTGAAATATCAAATTTATCTTCTTCGTCATTTAATAATTCATCAATTGATACTTCAAACAATTCAGCTAATCTTTTTATCGATTCAATACTAGGCTCTAAGCTACCTGATTCATATTTCGAAATTGTACCAGCACTAACCTTCAAAATATCAGCAAGGTCATTTTGAGTCATCTTCCTGTTTTCTCTATATAACTTAATTCTATCTCCTAACATAACAAAAACTCTCCTTTTTAGATTATACTAATATTATATCATATTATTTCCAAAAAAGAAAGTTTTTATTAAATTTATTACTATTAGTTTCCAAAAAAGATTTTGCCAGTATCGATTAATTATAAAAAATTCGAAAATTTTTTTTAATTTATTTTATCATTAACAAATCTCTCTAATACGCTGTATATCAACAACTAAATTTAAATATTAATATTTTTTAGCCTTAATATTACTTTTTGGAATTATACTATAAAATTTTTATTGTTGACGTTTGTTAATTATTATGTTATTATATTTTTGATTAACAAAGTTTTATGAGGTATTTTTATGAAGAAATTTTATAATTCGGCAGATTTATATACATCAATAATGAGAAGTGAATATATAAATTCAGATAATAGATTTTTCTATAATACATTTGTGCCTATTGAGGCCAATAATAATGATGAGGCAATTCAATCAATAAAACATATAAAATCAGAAATCAAAAAAATTTCAAATGAAAATATGAAAAAAATAATCTTAATATAATCGCACTATCCTTGTTAAATTCGCAATTATATGTCACAAAATTGATGAATGTTCAAACTTCAGAGCAACTAATTATTAATTTTTTAGAATACGATTTTACAAATTTCTCAAACTATTTCTCATTCTTCCTTGACTTTGGCTTTTTATCTATAGTTTCACCTATAAAATCAACAGATATAGCAATGTTTAGAGTACTTTTTATAACTACACTATATGTTACAAATATATGATTTGTTATCTATTAATCCTGATTATGTGAAGGCTACAAGAAAAGATACAAAAACACTAATAAAACAAATAAAAGAACTGTCCAATAATAATAATATAAAACTTGAATACGGAAAAGTCTATAAGCTTAGCTCTGTTTTTGAATTATTTTATTTAAATTTACTATTTCTAGTAAGCAACAATAATAATTACGTAAAAAAATGCAAATGTTGTGGTAAGTATTTTTATACAAACAAAGTAAATGTAACTTATTGTAATAGAATTTAAAGATTAAACATTTATTAAATAGAACTTTTTTGTTAGTAAAAAATAATATAAATAAGGTGACGATATTTATCATCAAGTAGTTGTTGGATATGTTCAAGCTTGGAAAGGATGAATTCTTAGAAATGGTTGAATCTGTTGGATGTAAGACATATACAAGAGAACAAATTGAAAAAGCTTTACAAAATACAATGTATATGGTAAAAGCAACTGTCAACGGAAAACTAGCTGGCATAGGTAGAGTTGTTGGTGATTATAGTATTTTTAAAAAATGGAACAGGACTTGGAAAGTATTAAAATTAGATATAATTAAATAACTTGAAAGAAGGTAAAATGTAAATATGAATAACATTGATTTTTTAGATAAAACTTTGGAAGTAACAATTGATAGACCTCTAGGTAGTAAACATCCTAAACATGATTTTATCTATCCCGTAAATTATGGATATGTACCAAATACAATAAGTGGCGATGGAGAAGAATTAGATTGTTACATACTTGGAATATACAACCCAATAGAGACTTTTAAAGGTAAATGCATTGCAATAATACACAGGTTAAATGATAATGATGATAAATTAATCATTATTCCTGAAAATAAATCTTTTTCTAATAATGAAATACAAGTTTTAACAGAATTTCAAGAGCAATATTTTAAAAGTGAAATAATAAGGAGTTCAAACTATTTAGAGTTCAGTAAAAACATACCTGAACTATCTGTTACTAATTTAGAAAATAGTTTAAATTTCTATAAAATTGCTGGATTTAAAATAGAATATGATAGACCTAAGAATAAATTTGCATTTATAAGTTTGGGCGAAATTCAATTTATGTTACAAGAAATTGCTGATAATGATAAATGGGATATTGCTCCTCTTTCCTACCCTTTTGGAAATGGTATCAACTTTCAATTAGAAGTAGAAAATTTAGATGAAATATATAATAGTTTTAAAAATTTAAATTATAAAATAACTTTTGATATAGAAGAAAATTGGTATAGAAAAGATAACAAATTATTAGGAAACAAAGAATTCTTAATACAAGATCCCGATGGATATTTGTTAAGATTTTCTGAAGATTTAGGCGAAAAGGAAGTTTAGATTATGAATAAATTTAAAGAAATACGCCCTATAGTTTTAGGAAGAGGAAAAAATAGTTACAGATTAACAGTATCAGAAGGATTTGACCTAAATGGAAAACCTATGATGCACAGAAAACGGTACATGGAAATAAAAAAGACGCATTTCTTATAATTTCATTTGTTCTAAATTTACTAATTCATTTTTCCTAAAAGTCA
>USCB01000012.1 GCA_900553125.1 uncultured Clostridium sp.
AAAATTTAGTGCTAATAAATAAAATTTTTTAAGACATTTTCAAAAATGATTGACAATTTCATATTGAATTAAGAATTTAAGTTAAATAATCTTTTATTAAAAACATACTAAAACGAGCACAAATTAGTGCTCGTTTTAGTGTCAAGAAATAAACTATTAAAAATAAAAGTAATTTTTACGGTTTTCGTATATTGTTCTACAAGCTCCTGAAACCGGAATTTCGGGCTTAATACCATAATGATCTAATATAATAGCAATTATGGCAGCTGTTTGTGGTCCAACATTCTCCCATTCATAAAACCGTACTCCTTTTAAATCACAAATATTATCGTATCCATGATTTTTTATAGCGTTATAAGCTATTGTTTTTGCTCTTTTGTCCCTGCCATAATTTGGAAGGCTTCTGAATGCATCATCTACAGACACAAAGCTAACTGGTGAACTGTTAACCTCTGCCAATTGGTTCTTTAATCCCGTATTTTCAAGCATCAATTCTTTGTTAATTCTTCTAAGTTCTTCTAATTGTTTTTCAATGGAATCAATAATTGTTTCAAAATTACGCATGTATAATCCTCCTGATTTCTATTTCTCGACATTAAGAATTAATCTCATATATATTATATCAAATTTTATGTTAATTTGCAAATATTTATTCAAATTAGACTATATTCTTAATATTTGCTTTTTGTTTTTCTATTTTTATAATTTTCAATCAATTCCTTAGTTTTTTCTTTTTCAGCTTGCTCTTTTTGAACTTCCTCATATACTTTATTATAGGTATCAATAATTCTATTACAAGCATTTCTTTGACCATATAAAGTGTTAATTTCATCAATTACAAGATCAATTATTTCTTTTATTCCTGCTTTTTCTTCTGGAGAACATGCTTTATGAAAATTTCTCCACAAATTTTCACGGTTACTTTTTAACTCTGGTAATTTTTCTTCGATTTCTTTTTTATGCTTTTTAATATCTTCAATAGATTTAGAATGACTTTGATTTATAAAACTTAATTCTTCAAATACCATTTTAGTTTTATTTCTTGCTTTATAATCTTTAACAGTAACTTCTTGTACAATTACTTTTGCAGGTAATATTCCAAGTATATATAATGCAGCAACATACCAACTATAAAATCTATTCCTCTTATATAATTTCCAATCAATTTTAGGACCTTTGTAAATTTTTTTATAATATTTCCTTTGATAATTTGCAAAAGGTACTAAATAATTATTTGTTTTTGGATAATAAATTCTTTCTTTGATACCTTGTACAGAATATTTTTCTCCAAATGCTCTATCAATTCTGACATTTCTTTGAAAATATGGAGTTTTCATTGTAAAATATTTACCACTGTCTTTAATATTTTCATAACCTTTTGCTTTTAGAACTAATTTAAAGTCAGAATACTTTTTAACAGATTTTATTGCCTCATCAATATCAATTATTATTTTCTTCATTTTTTCGTCTCTACGATTAAAATAATCAATATTCTTTTGTCTAAATTCTTTTTCTTTTTCAGCTCGTGGAGTAGTTACTATTCTTAATCCATTTTCAATACATAATCTGTCAGAAATTTGTTTCACAAATGCAATATCTTCTTTTCCATTATGATATTTCTTTCCATCTACAAATGAAACAGAATTTAAAATAATATGATTATGAACGTTTTTCTTATTTATATTGGTACAAATAACTACTTGATATTTATCACCCCACATTTCTTCAGCAAGTTGTTTTCCAATTTGATTTGCTCTTTCAGGTGGCAATTTAAATCCATTAAATGATTGTATTATGTGATAACCTAAAGTTTTATCCTCTTTATGAAAAAAATTTTTAGTTAATGCCATTTCTTCATATGCAGTTGGAACCGCACAATTAACACTTGATACTAAAATATCATGTTCTATTTTATCTCCATTCTTTCCATAATTTATAACTGTTTGAAGATTACTTTTAATATTTTTTATTTTAATTACTGCCACTAAAATCATCTCCTCTTGAATAAACCTTCTTTTGAAAATCTAAAATAAATTTGCTAATAGCATTTCTTAAATATTCTAATTCATCAGATTGAACATACCCTCTTATATTTGTTCTAATTGCAATTTGATTTATATTATTTGATATACCTATAACTTGCTTTGTAAAATCTCTTATTTCTTTTGTAGGTTGTTCTTTTATTTTGTATCCTTTGATACAACTTCTTAAAAATTCTGACTCACTTAATCCTGTTTTTTCAGATTTTAATTTTAATAAATTATCTTCATCTTGATTTATCCATAATTGTTTTTTTATTGTTCTTTTTCTCATAAATTTATCTGCTCCTTTCAAAAAATTTTAAGGGGTTTGGGGAAGAATTTCCCCATCAATTATTTTTTCAAAAAAATAACAAGCGGTATTTGAACGGGAGTACAAATGCGTCGCTTGCTTTAAATATTTCATTTATTAATAATGCCTGTATTTTTTAAATAAAAATACATTTCTTTACCACCTAAAAGAAAAATTTCTTTCTCTTCTAAGTCACAAATATCCATATAAATTGCAACTAATTTTTGTAACATTTTACATTCATTTCTATTTAAAATCATTTCTCTATCTTCTTCTAAAATAAGTTGTAAATTTGGATATTTATTCATAATATTATCAAATTCCCTTTTTAATTTTTTATAGTTATTGTTACTATTTATTAAATCAATTTTTCTTTCTTCAATAGCCTCATTTAAATACATTTCGTATAATCTTATCTCATCCATTTCTATAACACCTCTTCATAAATTAATTCATTTAATATAATTTCTTCTGCTCTATTTTTAATAGAATTCATGCATCTAACCCATTCCATTTGATTAGTTGTTTTTAATTCTTCTGTTACATTTTCTTGCTTTACTAACTGAGATATAATTGTTCTAATTCGTTCTTCACAAGCAATATCAATCTCGTGTAAATACTTATTTAATTTACCATCCATTAACAATATTGTATATTTGTATATTCAGATTTCTTGTTATTTTTTAAATAATTTAATTTCATTTTTCCATATTTTCCAATTTTATAATTTGTATCTTCTGAGCCTAAAACTAAATTAGGCAAATAATAGTCTCCTTGTTTTATATATTCAATTCCTGTTTTATCATCTATAAATCTATCTTTTAATTCTTTGTTTTCCATAATCAAAATCTCCTTTTAAATTAATTGTTCATAATTAGCTAATAAAGTATTGAAGTCAAAATCAGAATAATCTCTTTGTTCAAAATTATTTTTTTGTGATTTGCTATTTACTTTATTAGTATAGTTATTATTAGTATTATTACATCGTAAATTTTCCGATTCCAGAATCGTATTTTTTCCTGTTCCTGAATCGTAATTTTTACGATTCCATTCTTCTGAAATCATTTTGCAAGGATAAATCAAATTAGGTTTATTTCTTCCTTGTTTTTTCTCATATATAAGTTTACAAGCAGATAATTCTTTAAATGCCTTTGTAACTGTTTTATCTGATAAATTAAGCAAGTTTTGAATATCTTTTCTTGTAAAAATAAGATAAGCTTTTCCGTTTTCATCTTTCCAATTGTTTTTTAGTGATAAAGAAAATCTATCTAATATAAATCCGTATAATAATTTGCTATCTGAAGATAATGCGCTATATCTCGGGTTTATAAATAGTTCTTTAGGAACAGTTATATATTTATATTGTAGTAATTCAGTTGCATTAAATAATAAATTTTCATCCATATCCATTCGTCCTTTCATTGAATTTATCAATGGTTTAAAAATTTATATAGTTTTTTATTTTATTAAATTTACGACACACATTGCGACACAAAAATATTTGACTTAAAAAATTACGACACAAGTTTTTCCCACCTAACTTTGTGCTTTTTCTGACCTTTTATAAAACTCTACAAAAAAATAGCATAGCTTAAATATTCTTAAACTACGCTATTTATACATATTATCAGTTTCAAAAAAAAATTGCTGAGTTCTATTCAAACCCAGCTAATATGGTCGAGGCGGTAGCTTTTTCAAACTACCCCAAACCTTTTATTTATCAATGTTTTATAATACTTTTGGTATTTTAAAACATTTTTTTAAAATTCTTATTTTAGTATTAATCTAAAATTCAAATGTTTAATTTTAAATGTTCTTTTATGCTCTTTCTCTCTTTAAATAATCTATTACTTTTTGAGTTTCTTTTTGTTTATAATAATTGTAAATATCGCCATAAGTATTTATTGTAGTTTCAATATTGGCATGTCCCATTAATTTTTGCAACACTGGCAAGTCTACTCCTGCCTCAATACATCTAGTTGCAAAAGTATGTCTTAACATATGGGTATTTACTGGTTTTGTTATTCCTGCATTTTTGCATATTCGCTTAAATGCCGAATTTATTGTATTATCTACATATAATTTTTTATTTGCTTGACAAAATAGAACTTTATTTTTGTTTTCTATTTTGTTATTTAATGAATCTATTATAATATCTTCTGTAAGTTCATTTATTTCTATATTTCTTTTTCCACTTTTAGTTTTGGTTGGACCAATAATAGTTTTTTTATTTCTATCTTTTGTTAAAGTTTTTGTGACTTTAATCATTTTATTATCTAAATCAATATCTTCATTGTAATTCAATGCTAGTACTTCGCCGATTCTCATCCCTGTATATAAACACAAAAGAATAATGTTTTTATAACTTGATGAATGACTTTCTAAATAGTCTTCTAATTGGTTTTGTTCTGTTATTGTTAAAGCAACTACATCTTTATCTTCTTTTAAACTTTTTGGTTTTTCAATACGATCAATGCCTTCAAATAAATTTTTTACTAAATATAATTTATAATTTGCATATTCATAAACATATTTAAGCATTCTATAATCTTTTTTTATAGTGGAATTTGACTTTACTCTTTCTTCCTGTAAAAAGTCTTCAATTTGTTTTTTAGTTACTTTTTCTATTGGAATATTAGCAAATTTATGCTTTTTAATTCTTTCTAATGTTGACATATTAGTATTGTAAGCATTTGCTTTCGTTTTTCCCATTCTATATTTTGAATCTTCAATTTCTTTTGCTAAAATTGCTATTGTTTTTTCTGTTCTTTTCAATTCAATAGAACAACCAGACATTTTCATTTCTAATTTGTATTTATACATTTTATCTAATGCTTCTTCTTGTGTTTTAGCAGTAAATGTTTTTCTAATTACTTCTCCTGTTTCTATATCTTTTCCTATTGTTAAAGTTGCTTTATGTTGTTCATTAATATAGAACTTGTCGCATTTATCAGCATTTTTACATTTTCTACATTTATCACAATTATTCATTGATTTTTTATTTTTTCTATTTTGACAAACAGATCTATCTTTGCATTTCTTACATATAGGACACATAGATAATTCAGAGTTCTTTTTTTCTGTTTTTATTATATATGTTCCGACTGTATAGCCTTTATTACTCATAATATTTCCTCCATTTCTTAAATTTTTTGAGGAAATACCTTGCTCAATTTTTAAATTGGTAGTATAATTATTTTACAAATATATCGAACAGGGTATTTCCTGTTTACTAGAAGATTTAATGTGCTAGATTAAGTCTTCTTTCTTTTTTATTCGACCATAATTCTTTTATGGCTTAAAAATTCATTTAAACAATCAGCTTTTATCCAAAATTTTCTGCCTATTTTTATACTTGGAAAATCTTCTTGATGAAATAATTGCAAACACTTTTGTTTTCCAATATGCAATAATTGGCATACATCATCTGTTGAATATAGTTTAATGTCGATTTCTTCTAATTTCTGCATATTTTTACCTCCTTTCCTTGACAATACTTATTTAATATAGTATAACTATGTTGTGAGAGATTTGTCAAAACTATTTAAAATTGTAAATTGATTATATAATCATATTTTATATTTGTCAACATATTTATAAAAATATTTTAAAATATTTCACATTTTATTTTTAGGGGGATTAAAAAGATGAGAAAATTACCTCAATATTCTTTTAATGAAGGATTTTATATATGGTTTGATATAAACTCTAAGGAGGAGTATTATTCAACACCATTATATATGTATAAAACCGATTTTAATGATGATTTATCTAATTATAAAAGGGTAATTATACAAGAAAAAGACTTTTATAAAAAAAAGCCAAGCAAAAAAAATTCTGCTCCAAAACATCCTGCAACTATTCTTTATCCTTTTGCTGAGCAATTTGGAAGACTTTTGATAAATTTATTAAATGCAGACTTTTCAAACTTTGATAAAGCATATAATACCTTTTTCTATTTGTATGGATTTGAATTATTAAGAGAATATGTACCAGATAAGGAATTAATAAACACATATAAGTCTGAAGAAGAATTAACAAAAATAATGAAAAGAGTATATGAAGATAGTTATGGATATGTATCAGATATGCAATATAATTTTAGAAAATGTGTAGATTTTGTATATAATTTAAATGGAAATGAAGAACTAAAAAATAGCAAACCAAGTTCAAAATTTATTGCATCTTTAGTAACACATCATAATGATGTATATTCATATTCAAGTGATATAGAAGTTATTTTAGATACATATTCAGATAAATATTTAAAATATGGTAATCAATCGTTAAATAAACTAACAGAAGAACTGGATCAAGACGATTCTTTTATACCAATGACTAATGTTTATACAAGCGAAAAATTAAGTAATATTGTTTTTGTTGTATTAGAACAATTTGTAAAAAATTCTAGTTTACCAATAAAACAATGTCAGTATTGCAATAGATATTTTATTCCGAAAATTAGACAGGATGAAATATATTGTGATTTGCCAAATGAAGATGGAAAGAGTTGTAGAGAAAAAGGTGCAAAACAAACATATAAACAAAATTTAGAAAGGATTCCTGCTTTACTTGAATATAGAAAGGCATATCAAAAAAAGTTTATGGAAGTTGCTAGAAGTGATAATAATAAACAATTAAAAAAGGATTTTGATAGTTGGAAAAAAATTGCACAAGGTAAGATAAAGGATTATAAACAAGGTAAAATTATGGAAGATGAATTATATAAGTGGATGATAGAAAATAAATAATTTGGGGAGGTATAATATGATTAGTGAATTTTTATTACATTCTACAGTAAGAATAACATCAATTTTTAAAAATAATATGATTGGTACAGGAACAGGTTTCTTCTTTATATTCAAAATAGATAACAATGATATACCTGTAATTGTAACTAATAAACATGTGATTAGAAATAGTATAAAGGGAACATTTAAACTATCATTGTCAGACCAAAATGGGAATTGGCTTAAAAATAATTATATAGATATTAATTGTGAAGATTTTGAAAAAATGTGGATAATGCATCCTGAAGAAGATATAGATTTATGTATAATGCCGATAGCTACTTTATTGGAAAAGGCCCAAGAAATGAATAAAAATTTATATTTTAAAGCCTTAGATAAAAATATAATCCCATCTCTAGAACAAATAGAAAAGCTTACAGCTATTGAAGACATATTAATGATTGGTTATCCTAATGGTTTATGGGATTCATACAATAATATGCCCATAATAAGAAGAGGTGTAACTGCAACTAATCTAAAATTAGATTATAACAATAAAAAAGAATTTTTGATAGACATTGCTGCTTTTCCAGGTTCAAGTGGTTCCCCAGTATTTATATATAACAGAGGTTCTTATCCTGTTAATGATGGAATTGCGATTGGAGATAGGTTATTATTAGTTGGAGTTTTGTTTGCTGGTACACAAATGAATATAGAAGGTAATATAGAAATTGTAGAAGTTCCTACTATTAATATTCCAATTTCAAAAAGTAAAATACCAAACAATATAGGAATTATTATAAAAATAGAAAAGCTTTTAAATTTTGAATTAATATTAAAAGAAAAATTAAATTCTAAATAATAGGAAGAAGGTTATAGTATGACAGAGAAAGAAGTTATAGAAGCAATAAAATATATGCAGAAATACCAAACAGAAACTGATAAAATTGAAGCCAAAACTGCAAAAATAGATTGCCCTAAAAAATGTTATGATACAATATCATCTTTTGCAAATAAATATGGTGGACTAATAATATTTGGCATAAACGAAAATAATAATTTTATAGAACAAGATGTATATGATGTAAGTGATTTGCAAAAGAAAATAACATCATTATGTACAAATTCTATAGAGCCTAAATTAAGACCAGAATTTTTACCTGTTACTTATAATAATAAAAAATTATTAGCAGTAAAAATAGAGGAAATTCCTCAAAATCAAAAACCTTGTTATTATAAAAGTGCGGGAATGAATAAAGGCTCATATATTAGAATAGGAGATTCTGATGAACCTATGACTGATTATGAAATATATAGTTTGCAAAGTTATAAAGATGGAATTCAAGAAGACTTAAGACCTATAAAAAGAGCTACCCTTGAAGATTTGGATAAAGAAAAAATTTCGAATTATCTTGAAAAAGTAAAAAAGGATAAGCCAAATTTTTCAAAGTTTTCTGATGAAAAAATTCTTAAATTAAGTGGTATTATAGAAAATAGTACAGGTATAATTTATCCTACTCTTTCTGGTATAATGATGTTTGGAGAATATCCTCAAGGATATTTACCGCAACTATTTGTAGCTTGTGTAGTTATTCCAGGAACCAAGTTAGGTGATGTAGGAGAAATGGGACAAAGATTTGATGATAATAAAAGGGTAGAAGGAACATTGGACGAAATGCTTGATCAGACACTATCTTTTATTAGAAGAAACATAGGTACAAAAGTAATTATTGATAATAATGGAAAAAGAGAAAATATTCCAGAATATCCAATGAAAGCATTAAGAGAAGCTGTAGCTAATGCATTAATTCATAGAGATTATAGTATTAGTAGAGAAAGTGCATATATTTATGTTCAAATATATGATAATAGAATTGAAATAATAAATCCTGGAGATTTATATGGAAATAACAGAATTGAAAATCTAGGAACTGATATGATGCTTGAAGCAAGAAATAAAAATATTGTTAGGTTATTAGAAGAAAAGGGAAATATTATAGAAAATAGGCACACAGGGATTGCAACAATGAGAGAAGAAATGAAAAAAATGGGATTGCCAGAACCTGAATTTGAATCATTAAGAGGTGATTTTAAAGTTACTTTTAGAAAAGAAAAAAATAAAATTAGCGAACGAAATAAAAATCAAGAATTCACTGAAAAGTTCACTGAAAAGTTCACTGAAAGGTTCTCTGAAAATGAACAAAAAATATTAAATGAATTGATAAAAAATCCGTATATAACACAAATTCAATTAAGTGAATTATTAGGAATATCAAAAAGAAGCATTATCAAAAATATGAAAAACTTAAAGGATAAAAACAAAATTAAAAGAATTGGATCAGATAGAAAAGGACATTGGGAAATATTAAAATAGCTATAAAAAGCCATTCGCTTGAATGGCTTTTTGCATGTTCATAATCTACAAGTTTTTGTGCTTGTGAGATTATTCATTTATGTATTAAAATTATACTGCAAATAGTAGTAAGAACAAATACTTTTTAGTATTCTTTAATATTTTACCAGCCCGTTATTTCTGCTAATTTATAACTAGTTGCATTTTGAGTTCCACCTATTGCTTTAAATTTCCAAGTTCCGTTTCCCTCTAAATTATTAATGTTTGCCATTGCAGTACCTATTTGAGCACCACTAGCATCATACAAATTAAATGTAACTTGAACATATGAATATTGTTTATCAGTATTATTCTTTATAGTTCCATTTACATAGTATGCAAAACCATCATAAGTTCCCTCGCTATCAACTAATGAAAATTTTTCTTGAGTTTGAGTTTGCTTTTGTTCTGTTGAGGATGTTGAAGTTTCACCTTGAGAACCTGCTATTGCTATTACAACAACAATTAAGATTAACCAAAACCACCATTTTTTATAAATTGGTTTTTTGACTTTTTCGGAATTATCAGACATAAAAAATCCCCCCTTTCTATTTTTCATAAAGTTTATCATAATTTACAAAATATTGCAATACATTTGTTATGCAGATAAAAATATATTTATTGCATATACTATATACAAATGTATTGCAGGGGGATATTTAATGAAAAAGTTTAAAATACCATCAATTCCACCAACAACAAATAAATGTATTAGATTTCCAAATGATGTAATTGACGACGTTGAAAAGGTTATAAAAGGCAAAGATTGTACTTTTACTGCTTTTGTAGTAGAAGCTGTGAGGGTAGCTTTAGAAAATGTGAAGGAAGAAAATAATAATTAATAAAAGAGCAATTATATATATTTTTATTATCTTCATGTTAAAATTTAATATAACTCTAAATTATTTTCTTTCTCTCTTTCATATTTTCTTGTATTAAGTTGTTTTTCAATATCAAAATTTATATATGTTTCTTTTTCAAAATCCCTTATTAATGAATCTTCAGATGGTGCAGAAAACTTGTGGCATACCCAAGAGATAAACTTTTGAACTGTAATCTTAAACCTTTCAATAACTTTCTTTAAATAGTTATTTTCATTTTCTAACTTGTTTATAATTTTTTGATATTGAGAGTCTATTTTATAAGTTTCATGTTCATATTTATATTTTAATTCCTTTTCTTTGTTTGAAAAATCTAATTCTAAATTTCTACATTTGACTTTTAATTCAGTATTATAATTTAGTAAATATTTTTGTTCTTTTTCAAATTTCTCAGCTTTATCAATAATTGTAGTTTGTCTTGACAATTCTTTATGAAGTGATATATTTTCATTATATAATTTTTTTATTAAATCATCTTTAGGTTTTATTATTTCATTTTTTATTTTTTCATCTCTATTTAACATGATTTTTTTGAAATCCTTTATATCTGGTGTTTCTGGAAGTTCTAATTTAATGCTCTTTAGTAATTCTTTTGTATTTTCGAAATTGGTGATTTTCTTATATTCTTGCACAGAATAATGTTCTCTATTAGTTACTTCAACTAATTCTCCTCGTTCTAATTTGAAGCCTTTTTCAGAAATATGCTTGAAATAAGAATTTTGTAAATCTCTATAACTATTTTTTCCTTTCCAAAAATCTCTACAACAAACTTTATCTATTTTATTGCCTTGTTTATCTGTTGTATGTATTACTCGTATAAATAACAAATGCATGTGTGGTGCATCTTCATCCATATGAACTACTGCAGATATTATATTTTGTTCGCCTAGATTTTTATATTCACATATAAATTTGTAACTTTCTTCAAAGTATCTTTTACTTTCTTCGTAACCAATTTTATCAAAAAATTTTTTATCAGAAGTACATACCATTTCACACATTATATTGCTATTACTTCTAATTTGACCTTTTAAATCATATTTTTCTTTTATTTTATCAAATTCTTTTATATAACTTAATTCATTTTTCTTTAAATAATAATTTAGTTCTGTTTTACTACTATCTATATTTTTATTTGAATGATTTTTTGTTTTTCTTTCATTATGCTTATATGCTCCCATAGCTTGTACCCTAGTCAATTTTTCATTTCTGATTATGGCATAGCTCATATATTACTTATTGCTCCTTCTTAAATTTACGAGATAAGATTTTCTTGTCTAACACACTAGACAAGTTTTTTCAAAACTTATCTGTGTGGCAGGAGTTCCTGCACCCTTTCCTAAAAAATAACTAAAGTATTTTTTAGGCTTGATTCAAAATAAACAAGTCATTTTGAATCAAGTGAAGTTGCAATATAAAGCATATTTTTGCAACTTCATATCAAAGCAAAATTCTACGAAGATGCTACTGTATTTTTGCCAACAAAGTTAGCATATAAGCTATCAAAAAATCCATCTGGATATTTTCTTTCATATTCACGAGTAGAATTAGCAGTTTTATTTTGTGATTTTATAGTGCCATTTCCTAAATTATTATATAAGCAAATCATTAAATAATTAGTTATGTTTTTGATATTATTACTACTTTTCGCAATATCTAATAATTGAATTAAGTTATTTTTATTTATTAAGGCTAGTTTAGATAATATTTTGGAATTAGTAATTATAACACTACCAACTTTTAAAATATCAGCATAATATAATCTTTCAATTACATCTTCTAACATAGTTTGTTCCTCTTTTGAAAAATCATTTAGTTGGCTTTTTTCTTTTACAGCATTTAATGAAATATATACATTATTATTTTGAGGATTGATAGAATCTGTATTGGTTATATTAGTTTTGATATTATTAGGATTGATTGTAGGGAATTTTTCCGCATCAAGAATAGTATTTTTTACTTCTCTAGAACCGTAATTTTTACTGTTCAAGACTTGTAAATTTTTCTGTTCAATATTAGTTATTACTTCTTCGTGTTGAATTTTACCAACATAAATTAAATTAGGTTTTCCTAAACCTTGTCTTTTTTCTGCTATTAATTTTGTATCTGTTAATTGTTTAAATGCTTTTGTAACTGTCTTTTCAGATAAACAAAGTTTATCTTGTACTTCTTCTCTTGTAAATATTAAATATACTCTATTTAATTCATCAAACCAATGATTCTTTTGTGATAGAGATAATCTGTCTAATAAAAAACCATATAATATTTTACTATCGGAATTTAATTTTTCTTTATATAGTTTATTTATAAATAATTCTTGTGGTATTTGATAATAACTGTTTTCTAATATTTCATTATTTTTATAGTAATCTATTTCTTTCATCTTTGTTCCTTTCTAAGATGAAAGAGCATTTTTAAGTTCTTCTAAGTTTTTTAGAACTTTTTAAAACATTTTTTATTTATTTAAAATTTTTTTAAAACATAGATTTTAGAACTATTTTAAAACTTTTTATAGAATTTTTGAGAACTACATAGAAAAAGAGTATTAACCAAATTCCTTTGATTAATACTCTTTCAGACTTTTGCAATTTTTTTGAGTTTCCTCAAAATTGCTATCGTATGGTCGAGGCGACAGGGATCGAACCTGCGACCTCATGGTCCCAAACCACGCGCGCTACCAACTGCGCTACGCCTCGATTAATATTTCATCTAATTGACGCTATATATAATAACACATTTATTTCATAAATTCAAGACTTTTTTGAAAAAAAATCAAAATACTATTGCAAAATTAAAAAAATACAAGTATAATATACTAGTATTAAATAATCTAATACGTTATGCACCAGTAGCTTAGCTGGATAGAGCACTCGGCTACGAACCGAGAGGTCGGGGATTCGAATTCCTCCTGGTGCACCAAAGTTCTCAAAAATATCCGAGGACTTTTATTTTATATCATAAACTTTTTACTTCCTCTCCAACACAACAACAACACTTCTCTTACTACCTCCTCTCAAAATCTCCAATTCAACCTCTTCCCCAGGTTTTTTTCCGTAAACAAACGCTCTTAAATCATTAATTGTATTTACAACCTTTCCATCAACACTACAAATCAAATCCCCCTCTTTCAAACCAGAAGAAAAAGCGGGACCATTAGCAACAATTTTAGAAACATAAACTCCCCTATTTAATCTATTCTTCAAATTCAAATAACTTGCAACATCCCCATCATAAGCATAAATTCCTAGTGTTGCCTCATCAAAACTGCCATTTTTCTTAAAAGACTCAATCACTGGCTTAATAACATTAATAGGAACCGCAAAACCAATTCCCTCAGCAGAAGTAATTTTAACTGTATTTACTCCAACAACTTCTCCATCATAATTTACAAGTGGTCCCCCACTGTTTCCAGGATTTATTGTAGCATCTGTTTGAATTAAATCAGATATATAACTTGTACTATCATTCTCATCAATTTTTATAGTTCTGTTTAATGCACTAATAATTCCAGAAGTAACTGTTTTTCTAAATTCATAACCAATTGGATTTCCTATAGCAAAAACACTTTCTCCAACCTTAATACTACTAGAATCTCCCAAACTCGCATAAGACAAATCATTTGCTGAAATTTTAACAATTGATAAATCAAGATTCACATCACTCCACTGAACTGTTCCATTATAAGTATTTTCATTAACTGTTACATAACAATTGCTATATTTTTCTCCCGTAACATGACAATTGCTTAAAATATAACCATCTTGACTTACAATAATTCCTGTGCCTAACCCTAAATCATCACTTTTTACATTATTTAAAATAGAACCCCCTGTACTTGAAAGCTTAGAAACACCAACAACACTTTTCGTAATATTCTCTAACATATCAACAGTCGAAATCCTATTTTCCTCAGAGTTATCCACATTTTTTGCATAATCTGTGGATAATGATGTTCTCATTGTTTCATACTCATTTGAAATTTCAATATTCTTATACATAATCCAAATATTATATACACTAATTCCAATAAGCACTATCACAAAAAATCCAAAAGTAATGTTCTTTTTATTATTCTTTTTCTTCTTTCCCATAAAAAATCCTCCATTTATAATATTATTTCCAATATTATTTTCCATAAACTTATGAATCAAAATTTATATCAAAAAATCACTCATTTCGTTGCAATTTTTGACAAAATACTATATAATAATTTCAAATTTAAGAAAATAAAAGGTAATGGTGATTATTCAAATGGAACAAACAATGTATGAATTAACAAACCCACAAAAAAGCATTTGGCTTACAGAACAATATTTTCAAAACACAACAATAAATAATATATGTGGAAGTCTAATAATAAAACAAGATACAGACTTAAAAGTACTAAACAAAGCCATCAATATTTTTGTAAAAAATAATGATAGTTTTAAATTCAGATTCAAACAAAATGGAAGTGAATTAGAACAATATTTTGCCAAAGATGAAGACTTCGATTTCGAGGTTTTAAATATTTTAGAAGAAAAACAAATAGAAGTATTTGCAAAAAAAATGGTAGATACTAAATTTAGCATTATTGACTCACGTGTTTTTGACTTCAAATTATTCAAATTATCATCAGGTTTTGGTGGATTCATTGTTAATGTTCACCATATCATTTCTGATGCTGCAACTTTTTCGTTAATAGGCACAGAAATAGTTAAAATTTATTCTAAATTAATAAATAACAAAGAAATTCCTACAAAAACATATTCATACATTGATTATATAAATTCTGAAAAAGAATACTTAAAAAGTACTAGGTTTGAAAAAGATAGAGAATATTGGAAAGAACAACTATCTCCTTTACCAGAGGTTGCCACTGTATTTTCTACAAACTCTGATAAAATTTTAAGTAACTATCTAGCAGATAGAGCAGAATTTATTTTAGATAGTAATCTAATAAACAAAATAAAAGAATTTTGCACACTCAATAAAATAAGTATTTATAACTTTTTAATTGGAATTTATTCTATTTATTTTGGAAAAACAAATAATATGGATGTTTTCACATTTGGAACACCAATTTTAAATAGAACAAATTTTGCCGAAAAACATACATCTGGAATGTTTATTAGTACATCTTTATTAAAAATAGATATGACTGAAAATAAGTCATTTAAAGAATTTGTGCAAGATATTTATAAAACATGTATGCAAATGCTTAGACACCAAAAATATAATTATCAATTTATTTTAGATGATGTAAGAAAAAATGACAGTTCTATTTCTGAACTATATGATATAGGACTTTCATACCAAGTAACTCAAGCAACAGATTCGTCTATTGGTATTCCTTATTCTACAAAATGGTACGGAACTGACTATGTTGCAAACACTTTAGATGTTCATTTTCATGATAATGATGACTCTGGCAATTTACTTGTTGAATATGACTACCAAATTTGTAAACTTGCAAGAGAAGATATTTTAAGTATTCATAATAGAATATTAGAAATAATTAATCAAATTTTAGAAAATGAAAATATCCCTATTTTTGATATTGATATTGTTACAAAAGAAGAAAGAAATATAATTTTAAATCAATTTAATAATTATAAAGAAGAATTTCCAACAGATAAAAATATTGTGGATTTATTTAATAATCAAGTTTTAAAAAATCCAAATAATATTGCAGTAATTTTTAAAGATGAAAAAATGACTTATGAGGAATTAGATAAAAAATCCAACCAATTTGCTTGGTATTTAATTTCTAAGCATAATATAAAACCAAATTCTATTATTAGTGTTTGTATGAATCGAAATATAGATTTTATTATAACTATTTTAGGTATATTAAAAACGGGTTCAAGCTACCTACCTATTCATCCAGATTATCCGCTAGAAAGAATTGATTATATTATAAAAAATAGTAATTCTAAATTGTTTATAACAAATACTAATATTAATATAGAAAATAAAATTAATTTTGCAGATGTTAATTTAAGTAACTTTCCATGCGAAAAAATTAATATAAAAATTGATAGTAATTCTCTTGCCTATGTAATTTACACATCTGGTTCTACTGGTAAACCTAAAGGAGTTTTACTAAAACATAGTAATTTAATTAATTTTTTATATAGTTTTAATAGCAAATTTAATAATAAATTCAGCGAAAAAGATAATTGTTTGTCTATTACAAATATATCTTTTGACGTAAGTGTTTGCGAGCTTTTCGTTCCTCTTGTATTTGGCTCATCATTAGTACTTTACGAGGAAAACACTTTAACAAATATCAATTTATTAATTAACACTATTATAAAAAATAAAGTTACATTTATGTACATACCACCAAATATTTTACAGACTTTATATGAATATTTAATTGATAAAAAAAATGATTTAAAAATAAATAAATTATTAGTTGGTGTTGAAAGTATAAAAAATTCAACATTAAATAATTATTATAATTTAAATAAAAATATAGAAATTGTAAACGGCTATGGACCTACTGAAACAACAATTTGCTGTACATTTTTTAAATTTTCTAAGACAAAAAATTTAAATGACAATACTGTTGTTCCAATAGGAAAACCTTTAACAAATAATAACATTTTTATTTTAAATAAAAATCTACATATTCAACCAATAAATGTACCCGGAGAATTATATGTTTGTGGTAAAAATGTTTCTTTAGGATACTTAGGAAATGACGAATTAACTAATAAATCTTTTATAAAATTAAATAATGAAATATTTTACAAAACAGGAGATTTAGGTTATTATGACCCGAATGGAAACATCCACTTTTTAGGTAGAAATGACCATCAAATAAAAATAAGAGGACATAGAGTTGAACTTGGAGAAATTACAAATACCTTAAATAAATTAGATTTAATTGAAACCTCATTTACTACAATTTGTAATGTAAATAATAAATCTGTTATTTGCTCTTATGTTGTTCTAAAAAATAGAGAACTTGCAAAAACATCAAATTATATTTACGATTTAAAAAGAAAATTAAATGAATATTTGCCATATTACATGATACCAACTTACTTTATTTCAGTAAAGCAAATGCCTATTAATTTAAGTGGAAAGGTTGATAAATCTAAACTTCCAGTCGTAGATGTAAATAAATTTTATACAACAAATATGATACCTTCTAATGAAACCGAAAAATTTTTACAAACTGAACTTTTGGATATTTTAAATTTAAAAGAATTATCAACTCAAGATAATTACTTTGATTTCGGTGCCGATTCATTATCTTGTATAAAATTAATTGCTGAAATATCAAATAATTTTAAAATTGATATTAAAATTTCAGATTTATTCCAAAATAATACAATTAAATTATTAGCGGAATTTATTGATAAACAAAAAAATAAGAAAAAAATAAATCATCTTTCAAAGGCAGAAAATAAAGAATATTATGACCTTTCTTCTGCTCAAAAAAGAATTTATTATGGTTCTTATATTTTAGATAGTAGTTCTGTTTCTTACAATTTGCCGGGTGGAATTTTTATGGATAAAATTCCGGATATAGAAAAACTTGAAAATTGTTTTACTAAATTAATTGAAAGAAATGAATCGCTTCGTACATATTTTGAAATAATTGATGGAGTGCCTGTTCAAAAAATTTGCAAAGATTTTTCTTTTAAAATAGATGTAATAAATGCAACAGATGATAATATTAATAATTATTTTGTGGATTTTGTAAAACCATTTGACTTAAGCAAAGCTCCTATCTTAAGAGTTAGAATAATTAAATTAATTGATAATACTGCTCTTTTATTATTTGATACACATCATATAATTTCAGATGGTACTTCAATGCAAATTTTAATTAGTGATTTATGCAAATTATATAATGATGAAGAATTAGAGGAAATCAAATTTACATATAAAGATTATTCAGAATGGGAAAATGCGAATTTAAAATCAGGTGCTTATGAAGATGATAAAAAGTTTTGGCTTAGTAAATTTGAAGATGATGTTCCAGTTTTGAATTTACCTTATATACGTCCTCGCTCTGCAAAAAAATCATTTAAAGGTGCAAAAGTATATAAAACTTTAAACAGCGAATTTACTAAAAAAATAAATGACCTTTGTAAAGAATTACAAGTAACTCCCTACATGTTTTTACTAGGTGCCTATTACATATTGCTTTCTAAATATTCTACTCAAACAATTATGGTAGTCGGCTCACCTGTTATTGCTAGGGAAAACAGTGATACGCAAAATATTATAGGTATGTTTGTAAATACTTTGCCTTTGAAATTCCATGTTCATTTTAGAAAAACTTTTAAAGAATATATGGATTCTGTAAAAAATATGTGTTTACAAGCTTTTGAACATCAATCATATCCTTTTAATGAAATTGTAAATAATCTAAATATTACTCGTGATGCAAGTAGAAATCCTTTATTTGATGTTTTATTTACTTATCAAAATGAAGGAAATCCAACTGTTAATTTAAATGGAATAAATTCTACTTACTATTTACCAGATAGCAAAATTGCTAAATTTGATTTATCTTTAGAGGCTATCCCTGAAAAAAATAAATTAAATTTAAGTTTTGAATATTGTACAAATTTATTTACAAATAGTTTCATTAATACTATGGCAAACCATTATTTAAAAATTTTAGAGGATGTTGTAAATAATCCGGAAATTGAGTTATTTAATATTGATATGCTTTATCAAAAAGAAAAAAATAAAATATTAGTTGATTTTAATAAAACAGAAATGGATTATCCAAAAGAAAAATCTTTAGTTGATTTATTTAAATTAAAGGTGTATAATAATCCCCTAAATATTGCAATTGAGGAAAATGGCAAAAAAATAACCTATAAGGATTTGGATGAAAAATCAAATACAATTGCATTAAATATTTTAAATAATAAAAATATACCGAAAAATAGCATTATTGGTGTTTTTATGAACAAATCAATTGAGCTTGTTATTTTAATTTGGGGGATTTTAAAGGCTGGCCACTCATATATGCCAATGTATGTTGGTTATCCTAAGGAAAGACTTGATTACATGTTAGATAACAGTAAATCTCCATTAGTTTTTACAAACCAAAAATCTACGGATTTTAAAGCAGAAACTGTTTATATTGATAATTTTGAAAATATTAAAAATACAAAAAATATTAATAATGTAAAATTTAATCCAGATGACATAGCTTATGTAATTTATACATCAGGTTCTACCGGAAAACCTAAAGGAGTTAAAATTACTCATAAATGTTTAAATAATTATGTACATTCTTTTTATAATTTATTTGGGGGAATTTCTTCAGATGATAGACTTTTGTCTTCTACTAATATTTCATTTGATGTTAGTATTTGGGAATTGTTTTTATCATTACTAAATGGTGCAACACTTGTTATTTATGAGGAAGAAATTATTAGCAATATTGTAAAATATGCTAATTCTATTTTTAATAATAAAATAACTACTTTGTACATTCCACCAAATATTTTGGAAGAAGTTTATGATTTACTAAAAACTAAGCCAAATGTAAAAATTAATAAATTACTCGTTGGTGTTGAACCTATAAAAAGACATACATTAAATAAATATTTTAAACTTAACCCTAATATAAAAATTGTAAATGGCTACGGTCCAACGGAAACAACAATTTGCTCTACTGCTTTGGAATATACTAAATCCATAAAATTAGACAAAATCGTTTCTATTGGTAAACCTATTGGAAATACAAAAATCTACATACTTGATAAATATATGCATGTTGTTCCAATTGGTGTTTCTGGTGAAATTTGCATTACAGGTGATGGTGTTGGAAAAGGCTATATTGCAAATGAAGAAGAAACAAATAAAAATTTTGTTAAAAATACATTTAATGATTTAAGCCCTAAAATTTACAAAACAGGTGACTTAGCCAAATGGAATTATGATGGTACTATTTCTTATATTTCAAGAATTGACAACCAAGTAAAAATATCTGGATACAGAGTTGAATTGTCCGGAATTGATAATACTGTTATAAAATATCCAAGTGTATTTAAAAGTTGCAGTCAGGTTTATAAGGCAAAAAACAAGTCATATTTGGTAACATATTTTACTGCAGATAAAAAAATAGATACACAAAAACTTACTCTATTTTTACAAAGTAAACTTGCATTTTACATGGTTCCAAATATATTAATACAACTTGATTCTTTCCCTTTAACTGTAAATGGAAAAATTGATACTAAAAAACTTCCAAAACCTATTGTAAATTCACAATCAGAGTATGTTGCGCCTACAACTAAACTCGAAAAAACTTTATGTGAAATTTGGCAAAATTTATTCGATATTAAAAAGGTTGGAATTAATGATGATTTCTTTAGTTTAGGTGGAGATTCTTTATCTGCTATAAAACTTCAAGTTGAGGCTTTAAATAAAAATCTAAATATTACTTATGCAGATATTTTTGCTTATCCAACTATTAGATTACTTGCTAAAAAGGCTACAAGTTCTTCTTCAAATGAAGAAAATGAATTTGAAAATTATGATTATTCTAAAATAAATAAATTGCTGGAATATAATAATGTAAAAAATATTTCGAATAATATTGAATTAAAACCTATTAAAAATGTATTGCTTACAGGTGCTACTGGATTTTTAGGTTCACATATTTTAGATAGTTATTTTAGTACAAATAATATTGGAACTGTTTATTGTTTTGTTAGAAACAAAAATAACAAAGAACCTATACAAAGATTAAGGGAACAATTGAATTTCTATTTTGGAAATAAATATGATAATTATTTTGGAACAAAAATCAAAGTTATAAAAGCAGATACATCTTTAAGTAATTTTGGATTATCTGAAGATGAATATAATGACTTGGCAAATAATATTGATATTGTAATCAATAGTGCTGCAATTGTTAAACATTATGGAGATTATAATAAATTCTATAATATTAATGTTGTTGGAACTAAAAATTTAATTGATTTTTGTGAGAAATTTAGTAAAAAACTTTATCATATTTCAACTACAAGTGTTTCAGGACTTGGTCTTCCTGAAAATAGTTTAAGGCAAGAAAAAAATATTACATATTTTAGCGAAAGAGATTTATATAAAAATCAAAATCTAAATAATACATATTTACAAACAAAATTTGAAGCTGAAAAAATCATTTTAGAAGAAGTTTCAAATAACAAATTAAATGCTACTATTTTTAGGATGGGTAATATTTCAAATAGATATATTGATGGAAAATTCCAGATTAATGCAAATGAAAATGCTTTTGTAAATAGAATAAAAGCTATTGTTAAATTAGGAGTTATCCAAAATGGCTTTAAAAAACATGCTACTGAATTTGCACCAGTTGATTTTTGTGCTAAGGCTATTATTAATTTAATACAATCTAATCCTGATTTTACAATTCTCCATATTTTTAATAATAAATTAATTTCTTTTATGGATTTAATTAGTTTTATAAATGAACTTAATATTAAAGTGGATTTTGTAACAAATAAAGAGTTTTCTAAAAAGGTTTCTTTGTATTTAAAAGATCCTATTTTGAAGAATGATATTTCAGGTATTGTAACTGATTTGGATTCTTCAAAGAAATTCAAAATTGTAAGTAATATATTAATGGATTGTGATTTTAGTGTAAAATATCTTAATGAAATTGGATTTAATTGGCCTGAAATTAATAAGGAATATATTACTAAATATATTGAATATTTTAAAAATATTAATCTTTTATAACTAGTTTGCCAGAAGCCTTTTATTTTGCTTCTGGTAGGCTTATAAAATTTATCACTAAGGAGGAGAAAAAATGTTATTAACTTCATCATCTACTTTTTTTATTTTACTAGCATCATTTGCCGCAACATTTGTTTTGGCTTTAATTATAAAACAAAAAATAGCTTCAAGCCAATTAAAAACATGCTTTCTTGCAACTTTAATTTGCTTGCTTATTTGTGATGTGGGATTATTGCTTCAAATTGTGTTATCACCTATGTATAATATTAATCCTATTTATTTTGATTATTTTGTTTATATTGGTACTTGTTTTTTACCTGTTTGTTTGTTTTTTACGAGCACTGTTTTTACAAAAACAAAAATAAAATTAAAAAGAATTTATACTTTCTTTATAATTATACCAATATTATCTTTAATTATTTTATGGACAAATGATTGTCATCATTTATTTTACCAAACATATTCGGTTTACCTAAATGAGACTGTTTCTGGTCCATATATGATTGTACATACTTTGTATTCATATGGATTACTTATTTTGAGTATTTTAAATTTGATAAAGTTTTCCATAAAAAATGCAGGCTTCTTTTCTCAGCAATCTCTTTTATTAATTGCTGGAACTATTGTGCCCGTTGTAATTAATATTTTGGGAACTTTAAATATTATAAAAATGTCAATTTATTTAACACCAATTTCATTTACAGTTGCAATTGTGTGCTTTGCTCTTGCAATTTTTAAGTTTAAATTTTTGAGCATTGCTCCAATTGCTTTACAAAGAGTTGTTGATAGAATTTCTGATGGTTATTTGGTTATAAATGAGGATAATAAAATTATTGATTTTAATAAGACCCTTTTGAATTTATTCCATGTTAAAGATGCTGATATTAGGGATAAAAATATTTTTGATATTACTTCTTCTGTTGATGAAATTGACAAAGAAAAATTAAACAAGTTGCTTACTAAAACTAAGAACACAACCAAAATGCAGTCCTTGACTACTCATTTTGATAGATTAAATAAGTATTTTAATATTGAATTTAGCAGTTTGAATAATAATAAGTCTTTTCTTGGTACTTTGATTTTGTTTAAAGATATTACTCAACATATGGAAGATATGAAAACTATTAAGGATAATCAAGATAGCCTTATGGAAAGTGAGCGTTTGGCTTCTCTTGGTCAACTTATTGGTGGTATTGCTCATAACCTTAAAACTCCTATCATGTCTATATCTGGTGCAGCGGAAGGCTTAACTGATTTGGTTAAAGAGTATGATATGTCTATTGAAAATCCTTCTGTTAACTTTGATGACCATCATGCTATTGCTAAGGATATGTCGGTTTGGATTGAGAAAATTAAAGATTATACTGAGTATATGTCTGATATTATTACTGCCGTTAAGGGGCAAGCTGTTACTCTTTCTGAAACTGAGAATGTTTCTTTTGACTTGGAGGAGCTTGTTAAGAGAATCGATATTTTGATGAAACATGAACTTAAAAATGCTATTATTTATTTGAATGTTCATATGTTTGTTGATAGTAAAATTGTTATTCATGGTGATGTTAATAGCTTGGTTCAGGTTATTAATAATATGATTTCTAATGCTATCCAGGCTTATAATGGTAAAACTGAGGAAGAAATTAATCTTGATTTTAATTTGGATGATAGTAATAATTTGATTATTTCTATTGAGGATCATGCTGATGGATTGCCTCAGAAGGTTAAGGATAAGCTTTTTAAGGAAATGATTACGACAAAAGGTAAGAATGGTACGGGACTTGGGCTTTATATGTCTTATTCTACTATTAAAGCTCATTTTAATGGGAATATTACTTTTGAGTCGGAGGCTGGTAAGGGAACTAAGTTTAATATTATTTTGCCATTATAATGATTTTCTTTTACAGGGAGCCGGCTAAGAGATGAAATAATGATTTGATTTTCGTTTTCTTAATGGCTCCTTTCATAATTTAAGAGTTTCTAAATACAATTAACGGCACCCTTTCACTTAGTCCTCACTATCTCTCGACGCGAACATTTTCCGTGAATTGCATTAAGAAATTCTAAAATTATTCCAGTCACACATTAAGTAAACGAAAATCAAATCATTATTTCATCTCTTAACCTTCTCTATTGTTTTGTTTTTATTTATTATTCGCTTTTTGTTAAATTTTTATATTTCGGATTGATATTTTTGTTGTATTGCTTTTATTTCTTCGTAGTCGTTTTCTAGAATGTTTACGAATAGGTCGTCTAGTTCTGGGTCAAATTGAGTCCCTTTACATCTTTTGAATTCCTCAATAACTCTGTCTAGTGGTAGTGAGTCTCGGTATACTCTTTTTGAGGTCATTGCGTCAAATGTGTCTGCTATTGCTGTTATTCTGGCTAAGTATGGTATTTGTTCTCCTTCTAGCATTTCTGGGTAGCCTTTTCCGTCATATCTTTCGTGGTGGTATTTTACTATTGGTAATATGTCTTTGAATATTGATGCAGTTGATAGTATGTGTGCTCCTATTGTTGGGTGATTTTTTATTTCTGAGTATTCGTCTTCTGATAGTTTTCCGTTTTTTTGTAGGATGTTGTCTGGTACTCCTATTTTTCCTACATCATGGAATAGCCCTCCTATTTTTAGTCTATTTATGTCTTCTTTTGATAGTCCTAGTTTTTTTCCTATTAGTACTGAGTATTCTGATACTCTGTCTGAATGTCCTCTTGTGTATGTGTCTTTTGCTTCTACTGTGTATCTTACGGTTTGTATACTTTCCATATATGCTTGTTCTAGTTGTTTAAATGTATCTTCTAGTTTGGCATTTATGGTTTTTATTTGACGCATTTGTTCTACTGATTTTATTCCTGATTCTATTAATAATAATAGTTGGTCAAATTTGTCACTTTTTTCACAATATCCTTGAATGTCTAGTCTTCTTATTGTTTCTAGTGGAGGTGCTAAATCCTTATGACCAGTAAGTAATAAAATATAAAGTTCTTTATTAAATTTTCTTATTTCTTCTACTACTTGGTCTCCATGAAGTGGTGTCATAATGAAGTCTAATAGTAGCAAATCAAAATGTTCAGTCTTTATTCTCTCTATTGCCTCTGCTGGGTCTGTTATTCCTGTAAATGAATATCCAGATCTTTTTAAAAAGATTGATAATGAATCTATTATTCCTGCCTCGTCATCTACTGCCAGGATTTTATATGTACTGTTTTGGCTGTTTTCAGCATTTTGTATGTTTCCTATTCTCATTTGTTTCCCTCCTTAATATACCTTCATTATAAAGATAATTTTTATAAATTGCAATATTTTTTGTTATTTATATTTATATTTTTTTATTTATAATAAGGTTATACTATTTTATACCTTTTATGGTTCATTGTTAGTTAGATTGGCTAGACAAAATAAAAAATAGAAGTAATTTTTTATTTATTACTTCTATTTTTATTTTATATTTTCATACTTAGCCCAACTTTATGTCTTTCCATATCAATGTTTATAACCTTAACTTTAACTATATCACCAACAGAAACTACTTCAGAAGGATTTTTTATGTATTTATCACTCATCTCAGAAATATGAACTAAACCATCATATTTTACACCAATATCCACAAATGCTCCAAAATCAATTACATTTCTTACGGTTCCTGGAAGTATCATACCTTCTTTTAAGTCTTCAAATTTTAATACATCTTGTCTTAAAATTGGTTTTGGCATTTCATCTCTTGGATCTCTTCCTGGTTTAGAAAGTTCATCAACAATATCTTTTAGTGTTAATTCTCCAATATCTAAATCCTTTGATTCTTTGGAAATATCTACTGATTTCAATTTTTCCCTTAAATCAATAACTTTTTCTTTACTTCTTAAATCTTCTTTTTCAAAACCAACACTTTCAAGTAGTTTTTCAGCCGCATCATAACTTTCTGGGTGAACTGCTGTTATCTCTAATGGATTTGTTCCATCAACTATTCTTAAGAAACCCGCACACTGCTCAAATGCTACTTTCCCTAGCTTAGGTACTTTTAATAGTTCCTTTCTTGTTTTTAATTTTCCGTTTTCATCTCTATATTTTACTATATTTTTGGCAATACTTGAATTTATTCCAGATACATAACTTAAAAGTGAAGGTGTTGCAGTATTAACATCCACACCTACTTTATTAACTGCATCCTCTACTACACCCGTAAGGCTCTCAGCCAATCTCTTTTGATTTACATCATGTTGATATTGTCCAACCCCTATCGCTTTTGGGTCAATTTTTACAAGTTCCGCAAGTGGGTCTTGAAGTCTTCTTGCAATCGATATTGCACCTCTTATAGATACATTTATATCTGGATATTCTTCAGTCGCAAGTTTTGATGCTGAATAAACTGATGCTCCCGCCTCACTTACTATTACATAATTTACTTCATTATTAGCTTTTTTTATCATATTTGCAACAAAAGCCTCAGACTCACGAGATGCGGTACCATTTCCAATTGCTATCATGTTTACATTGTCTTTTTCTATTAGTTTTAAAAGTTCTTTTTCTGCACCTTCCACATCATTTTGTGGAGCTGTTGGATATACAGTTGCAATATCTAAAACTTTTCCCGTTTCATCTATTACAGCAATTTTACATCCTGTTCTATATGCAGGGTCAAATCCCATTACGGTTTTACCTTTTATTGGTGCACCCAATAATAATTGTTTAGCGTTTTGACCAAAAACCTTTATTGCTTTTTCCTCTGCTTTTTCCGTTAGGTCTGAACGTATCTCTCTATCTATTGATGGCTCTATTAGTCTTTTAAAACTGTCTAATATTGTATTTTTAAGCATCTCTGTAAATTGTGTTTGTCCTTTTATTACTTCCCTTTCAATAGTTTGAAGTATTTTTTCTTCATTTTTATCTATTTTAACCTTTAAAAACTCTTCTTTTTCCCCTCTATTTATTGCTAAAATTCTATGACTTGGTATTCTTGATACCACTTCACTGTAATCGTAGTACATTTCATAATTTGATTTTTCGTCTTCTTTTGCTGCTTTTGTAGATATTAAACCTTCTCTGTAACAGATTTTTTTTATTTTCTTTCTAAATTCTGCGTTGTCTGATATTTCTTCTGCTATTATATCTAATGCTCCAGCTATTGCAGATTCCACATCTGCCACAACTTTATCCTTATTTTTCTTATCTTCTTCTGACAATTTTTCAATATTTACATATTCTTTTGCAATTTCATATATATCCTTTTTTTCTTTTTGTTCTTTTATAATTTCTGCTAGAGGTTCTAATCCCTTAGCTTTTGCAACTGTTGCTCTTGTTTTTTTCTTTTGCTTAAATGGTCTATATATATCTTCTACTTCAGCTAAAGTAGTTGCAATCTCTGTTTGTTTCACTATTTCATCGGTAAGTTTTCCTTGTTCTTCTATTGATTTTATTATTTCTTGTTTTCTTTGTTCTAGGTTTCTTAGATATGTTAATCTTTCTCCTAATATTCTTAATTGTTCATCACTTAAGCCTCCTGTTACTTCTTTTCTGTATCTTGCGATGAATGGAATTGTGTTTCCCTCATCTATTAGTTTTACTGCATTTTCTACTTGAGTAAATTTTACTTGTAGTTCGTTTGCAATTGTTTGTGTTATCTTATCCATTTGTTTTTGTCCTTTCTGTTTTTTTGTTATTATAACAGATTGGTAGTGCTATTTTCAAGGCATTTATACAATTTCACAAAATTAATATTGATTATATTTTGTCGATTTTTGTTACATTTTGCATTGACATTTATTTTTACTTCTTGTATCATATAATTATAACAAAAGAAAGGGGGTATATTTATGGTTTCATCTGATTTTAGAAAAGAAGCTCGTGAAAAACTATACGGAAAATGGGGAAAAGGTGCTTGCATTACTCTTGCATATATGTTTATAATTATAGTTATGGACCTTATTAGTGGAGTATTTTCAGACAATATGCAAGCATTACTTTCATTAGTTATCACAATTATAGAAGTGCCTTTAGCTTTAGGCTTAATAATTTCTCTTGTAAGATTATTTAATGGAGAAGATGTTAAAGCATTTGATTTTTTATCATCAGGATTTAACAATTTTGGCAAAAGTTGGGCAATAACATTTCAAATTTGTTTGAAATTGATACTACCTATAATATTAGAAATAGTTTCTTATATTATAATTGCATTTGCAACAATGGGTTCTGCAACAGCAATATTATACAATAGTACATCATCTGCTTCAACATTCTTTTTATTTATAGGTATTATTCTTTTATTAGTAGCTTCTATCTGGATTATAACAAAATCATATTATTACCAATTAGCATACATTGTTGTAGCAGAAAAGCCAGAAACTCCTGCTGAAGAAGCTGTTGAGCAAAGTCAAAAATTGATGAATGGAAAACGTGCTAAATTATTTTGGTTACAATTATCATTTATCGGTTGGGCAATTTTATGTGTATTTACATTAAACATTGGATATTTATGGCTTGTACCTTATATTCAATTTGCAATTGTTGCATTCTATAAATTTGTTGCTGGTAATAATGATTCAATTGAAACTACCGTAGTAAACGATAACAATATTAATGAATAAAAAATAAAAATCGCAAAATAAATTTGCGATTTTTATTTTTTATTCTATACCTAAATATTCATTATAAGTAACTTCCCTATCAATTACTTTTCCGTCTTGTTTTATATCAATAATTCTATTTGCAACTGTTTGTGTAAGCTCATGGTCATGTGATGTAAATAAAATATTTCCGATAAATTTCTTCATTCCCTCATTTACAGATGTAATACTTTCCATATCTAAATGATTTGTTGGTTCATCCATAATCAAGAAATTAGCACCAGATAACATCATTTTAGAAAGAACACATCTTACTTTCTCTCCTCCAGACATTACTTTCGCTTTTTTTAGAGCCTCTTCACCTGAGAATAACATTCTACCTAAGAAACTTCTTACATAAGTTTCATCTGGGTCTTTTGAATATTTTCTTAGCCAATCTGTAATGTTCTCATCTGTTTCAAACAAATAACCATTATCCTTAGGGAAATAAGTATGTGTAATAGTTTGTCCCCATATTATCTCACCTTCATCAGGTTGTACTTCACCTTCTATTATTTGGAATAATACAGTTTTTGCATTCTCATTATCTGCCAAAAATGCTATTTTGTCTTTTGATTTTACTGTAAATGAAATATTGTCTAATACTTTTTCACCATTTATAGTCTTAGAAATATTTTTTACCTGTAAAATTTCTTTTCCTGGTTCTCTATCTGGTTTAAAATCTACGTAAGGATATTTTCTGTTTGATGGTCTTATTTCATCCAACTGAATTTTCTCTAATGTTTTCTTTCTTGATGTTGCCTGTTTTGATTTTGACGCATTTGCACTAAATCTTGCAATAAAGTCTTGTAATTCTTTTATTTTCTCTTCTTTTTTCTTATTTTGCTCTCTTGCTTGTTTTAATGCTAATTGACTTGATTCATACCAAAAATCATAGTTTCCAGGATATACAGTTATCTTTCCAAAGTCCACATCTGCTATATATGTACAAACTTTATTCAAAAAATATCTATCATGTGATACCACGATTACAGTATTTTCAAAGTTTATTAAAAATTCTTGTAACCAATTTATACTTTTTAAATCCAAATCATTTGTAGGCTCATCTAGTAAAAGTATATCTGGATTTCCAAATAAACTTTGTGCTAACAATACTTTTACTTTTTCTCTTGCCTCTATATCTTTCATCAATTTATAATGATTTTCTGGTACAATTCCTAAATCATTTAAAAGCATAGCTGCATCTGATTCTGCATTCCAACCATCAAGTTCCGCAAACCTTTCTTCTAATTTTGCAGCTTTCATTCCATCTTCTTCTGTAAAATCTGGCTTTGCATATATTTCTTCTTTTTCCTTCATTATGTCATATAATTCTTTGTTTCCCATTATTACCGTATCTATTACAGTAAAATCTTCATATGCAAAGTGGTCTTGTTTCAATACAGATATTCTTTCTCCTTTATCTAATGTTACATCTCCTTTGCTAGGCTCTAATTCTCTTGATAGAACTTTTAAAAATGTTGACTTTCCAGCACCATTAGCCCCTATAATTCCGTAACATTCTCCTTTATTAAATTTTATATTTACATCTTCAAATAAAACCCTTTTTCCAAATCTTATTGTTACTCCATTTGCAGATAACATTTTTTTCTCTCCTCTCTTTTTAAGCTTTATTTATTTTACTATAAAAATCCTTAAAAATCAAGCGATTTTGAGGATTTTCAAAAATCAAAATCCACAGATTAGTATAATTTTTTTTACCATACACATATTGCTAATTTATTGTTTTTGTGATAATCTAAACTAAATAATTAAAAAGGAGTAATAATTTTAAAATGAGAAATAGAAGACATAGAAATAGAAAAAATCCAAACCTAAACAAATTACAATTAATATCTAAAATTTTAATTATATTAATTGTTATATTTTTTATTATATTCATAAATTCTTTTACCAAAAACAAAAATAATCCAACTACTATAGCCAATAATGAGCCAAACGCAAAACAAACAAATTTAGAAGAAAATAACGAAACATCAAATAATTCTACTAATACAACAAATACCATGAACAGCGAAAACACTGTCACCATAGTAGAAAAAAAAGATACCACAATAAACATAGCTTTTACTGGAGATATAATGTGTCATAACACAATATATAATGACGCATTTGATAAACAATCCAATACATATGATTTTTCATACATATTTGAGGACATAAAATACAACATTCAAACAGCAGATATTGCAATTGGAAATTTAGAAACAACATTAGCAGGAGCAGCAAAAGGATATAGCAGTTATCCTACATTTAACACTCCAGAAAATTTAGCATACACACTAAAGAAAATCGGATTTGATGTTTTATCAACAGCAAATAACCACTGTTATGATTCAGGATATAAAGGAATAGAAAGTACTATTGACTATTTAAATGATGCAGATATCTCCCATACAGGAACATTTAAAACAGAAGAAGAACAAAACAAAATACTAATAAAAAATGTCAAAGGAATTAATATTGCCTTTTTAAGTTTCACATACGGAACCAATGGAATTACTGTTCCTTCTGATAAAACCTATTCAGTTAATCTAATAGATAAAGATTTAATAAAAAAACAATTATCTTTAGCTAATAGTCAAAATCCAGATATGATATGTGTAAGTATGCACTGGGGAATAGAATATCAAACTATTCCAAATACAGAACAAAAAGAATTAGCAGATTTTTTATTTAAAAATGGAGCAGATATTATAATTGGAAATCATCCACATGTACTACAAAATTATGAAAAAAGAGAAATAACACTAGAAGATGGTTCTACAAAAGATGGTTTTGTAGTATATTCTCTAGGAAACTTTTTAGCTGACCAAAACAAAAAATATACTAGAGATTCCGCAATTTTAAATTTAAATATTACTAAAAATACAGAAGGAAAAATAAAAATAAACTCTGTAAAATATACTCCTACATATATTTATAAAGATACATCAAAATCCACGAAAAAATTCAAAATTATAAATATTACTAATGCAATAGAAAGTTATGAGGCAGGATATAGCCCGAATTTAAACAAAAATACATATAATACATTTAAAACAGAATTACAAAATATAACAAACATTTTAGGTGATGAAATAAAATAAAAATATGTAGGCAATTAAAATTTGCCTACATATTTTTATTTTATTAGTCTTAAATCATCTCCAAAAAAATAATAAATATCATAAAATCCTGCTATTCTTGAACCTATTCTTTCTTCATAAACATTAAATATTTTCTCAATACTTAAATTAGTCGAAATAATTGTCTTAGTCACTTTATTATTTAAATTTAAACTTCTTGAATTTAATATTGTAAACAATTCACTTAGTTTCATACTATTAATACACTCAGTTCCTAGGTCATCTATTATCAATAAATCTACATTTAATACCTGATTATTAAAATCACTTGTATTATTTGTTTTATATTTATTAAATTTATTATCAATTATATTTTCAAGTAAAACAGGAGCTGTCTGATATAATACTGTTCTTCCTTTTTTTAATATCTCATTTGCAATACAATTTGTCATATATGTTTTTCCAAGTCCTGTATTACCTGTAAAAAATAAATTTTTTGTATCAGGATTTTCAAAATTTTTTATAAAATTTTCACTAGCCATTTTTATATTTCTTATATTTTCTCGCGGAGAAATATTCATATTATATTTTCCAATATTTACTTCATTTGAAAATTTATTAAAATTAAAATTATTAAAATTTTCTTTTTGTAAATTGCTTAAATTAGATTTATTATATGATATATTTATAAGTCTTTGTTTTAAACAATTACACATTTCTGTTTTTTTATCAGGATATGTAATATAACCAGTATCTTTACACTTATCACATTCATATTTTGGTTTAAAATATGAATTGTCGATATTTTCTTTTCTCAAAATATTTTCTTTTTCTTCTTTTAATTTTAATAACTCATTTTCAAATTCAGTATTCAAGCTATTTGTTAATTGATTAATTAATATACTCTTTGTCTTATTAATAGATATTTTATTTATTTTATCATCTATTTCCTCAAGTCTTGGAATTTTTTTATATATTTTTTCTTTTCTTTTTTGCAAATCAAATTCAGCATCTCTCTTTTTTTGTTCATATTCCACTAATAAAAAATCTAATTCACTAGTTGCCATTCTGCACTCCCTCTATATTTTTATTGGCATATAAGAAACTCAAATTACTATATGCTCTTTGCTCAAAAGATTCTTTTTTTACTTGTTTTTCTAATTCTTTAGTAGTTTTATTTTGTTTTTTTCTTTGTTCCAAAAATTCATTTACCTGCAAAGGTGTTCTTAAATTTCTTTCATTCCAGTCTTTAATTATGTTATTTATATATTCAAAATTTGGATTAGAACGTAAAGTCGTTCTTTTTAAAGCAATTTCTATTACTGATAAATCGTATTTATAGTCATTAACCCATGTTTCAATATAAGCCTCTTCATACTGTGTCAAAGGATTTTTTCTTCCTAATTTTTTAGCAATTTCTTTTTTTATTGTCATTAGCTTTTCTTGCCCCATATAATAACTATCCAAATCATCAAGATTTTTTATATTATTTAATCCCCACGCCTCTGCAACTGCTTGTACATAATTTTTGTGCAATGCTGATTTACTATAACAATAATCAAATAAATTAATCATAACCTGTTCATCAAATCCAAATTTGTCCATCCAATTATCAATATCTGAATACCATGTTGGACCCATAATTCCTTGAAAATATTTATTATTTAAATATTCTACTAATCTTAATCTTTCTTTATTTTTTTCATTTTGTTCTATCTTTTCACTACTTGGTTCAATTTTTAATGTATATAAATTATTCAATGTTTTTTGTTGTAAATCAACTATTTCAAAACCTTGTGGTTTTCTCAAAATTAATTCTTCCTTTTCTAAATATTTCATTCCTTCATTAATTATATTTATTGGAAGAGCTAATTTTTTCGATAAATCATTTATTCCTATCTCTCCATTATATTTTGATAAAAAAACTAAATACAAATATATTTTTAAATAATCTCCAGGTATACTGCTTAATTTTTCTGCAAAAAATATATTTGGTATTTCAGTTGTTTCAAAAATCATAGCTTTTTGATTTTGTTCTAATTTCATTTTTCCATCAACCCCATTTGACAAATTATATCATTAATCTATAATTTTTCAAATATGAAATTTGGCAATAAAACTAGAAAATTAGAGATATATCTATTTTATTTACTATAAAATAACAATTTCGGTTTTATTATAAACTTTGACATATAAATCATAACATTTATTAAATTATCACCATTTATACCAATTATACTAAATATAAATATAGGAAAACAAAAAACTATAAATAAAAATATTTTTATATTTAAACTTTTAAATATAAAATTTATAATTAAAAATACTAAACCATCCCAAATTAAATTTAATATAGCTGTCTGATAATCAATAATTCCTAATATTTTTGTATTAAATTTATAATTTTGTGGAAATATAAATTTCATTTCTCCTCCCCTCTAAAAAAATTATTTTGAAAAAGATTTTAAACTGCTAATTCCAGATTGAACCGTTGTTGAAATTCCGCCAAATAATTCTCTAACAATTGAATTTGCTCTTATTAAAGCATAAATTCCACCTATATAAATAAATTTATTTACTAAATTTTCTTTAGAATAATCCATTGAAAATAATAATAATAAAACAATTGATACTATAATTTGTATAAATAATAATGAAAATAGACTTCTATACCATGATTTAAAAAAATGGGATGTACTATTTAATATTAACGATAAAAAAGCAAATGGAGAAAGTAAAATAAACACTTTTATTAAAATATATCTTAATGAATATGAAAAAACTAAATTTAAAAGAGAAATTGTAAGTGTACCTTTTATTAATCCATCTAAAGTAAAAATATCTATATTGTTCTTATTTATAGATAAATTATCATTCATTTCTGTTATCAAACCTGTAAAGCAAATATTTTTTCCCCATAAATCTTCTCCAATTCCCTTTATTAATGAACACACATTATTATTTAAATCTAAAATTTGTTCTATTATAAAAAATGAACAATTCATACATATTCCAAAAATTATACATTTAAAAATA
This sequence comes from uncultured Clostridium sp., assembly GCA_900553125.1. Lineage (GTDB taxonomy): Bacteria > Bacillota > Clostridia > TANB77 > CAG-508 > CAG-269. The sequence continues at coordinate 34,763 of USCB01000012.1, forward strand.
AATTGAAATGGATTTTCTATTTTTTCATATGTAAAATTTGACATCATGTATTTAGCTGCATAATATAGTAAAATTCCTATAAGCAAAGAATTAGCAATCAATAATATACCATTTGCTGTAGATGTTCCAAATAATTTGTTAAAATATTTATCATTCAAAATATTTTTATTCACAAAAACCAAATCATCTAATACACCATATAAATTATTATCAATTGAAGAAAACATATTTTCAAATATTGTATTTATAGTATTTATTATGTTTGTTGTAATTTCTGTATTATTTTCCAATATTATATTTCCATTCTATATTAAAGATTGTATTGCAGATAATACCAAATCAATTGCCAAAATAAATACATATGAAAATAAAGCTGTTTTTACTAATTTTTTTCCTGTTCTTATTTTTTCTTCATCACCCAGACTAAATTTTTGCATAAAAAGACCTGAACCCACTGCAACTGCTGCCATAGGTGTTGCAAGTTTTATAAGCCATGATTCAATATTTTGAAATGCTTTTTCAATAGTACTTACAAGTTTTGGTGTACCAGCACATAAACTTATATTTGTTAATATAATAATTAGTATTATTGAAAACATTAATGTAAATTTTATTAAAAAAATTTTTTTATTATTTATAATAATCCCTCCTCTTCCATAAAATATGGACACATTTTTATTTTTGTTGGTTTTAATATTTTATTTCCATCTGATAAAAAACCAAGTGAATTAAATGTTTCTAATTGTTGAGTAAAAAAATTAGTATCATACACATAATCATTTTGTGTGTAAATATTTAAACTTTCAGAAATGCTAGAATCTTTATTTACTAATGATTTTGTTAAATAATTATATTTTGTTTGTTTTGCACTTTCAGATATGTTTTTAGAAATTTTTTCTTTATCTTCTTTTCCTAACTGTTTTTGACTTTCTTCTATTGTAAAAATATCATCAGTTCTAAACCATATTTTGTTTATTAAATTTTGACATATTACTTTTACAGAAGTTTCATCTTTTAACGTGTTTTTTAAAGATGAATAACTTTGAGTACTTACAATATTTATACACTTTGCCTCTCTACTTAATGCAAAAAAATCACTATCTGTTTTGGTTACATATTCTGCATATTCATCACAAATAAAAGCTGTTATTCTTTCATTTTTATTACTCAAACTTTTCATTATTTCTGTTTGAAAGTCTAATTTTAAATATGCAGCAATTATTTTAGATAAATTTTTATATTCAGCAATATTCATATTTAAAACAACTATTTTACCATTTTTAATTACATTTTCAAACCCTAAAAATGTTAATTCTTCTCTTTTAGGACTAAATGTTTTTAAAACATTATAATCAGAAATAAAAGTATTTGTAATTCTTGTTATTTCAGATTTTAAAATACTTGATGTTCTTTGGTCTAAATTTTCAAATTCTCTTTCGAAAAAAACTAATGCCATATTTAATTCATAAATTTGTTCGATATTTAATTTATTTGAAATAAATAATTCCTTTAATTTTTTTATTTTTTCTTTATAATAATTTGGTATTGTAATTAAATTATGTATTTCTGAAAAAGTTACATAACCATCATTATATAATCTACAAAGTTTTATTGCCTCTGCTAAAATCTGCTCAGATTTGTCTAACCAATAACTTTCTGAATTATTTTCTGAAAATAGTTCTAATATCGTTTTTAATCTATTGGCTAATACTATTGGTTTTAAATTAGGTTTATGAAGTGGATTATAAGTTATTTTTGACCCCAATTCTATAACTACTAAATCATTTACCAAATTATATTTTTCAACATATTTTTTAACTTGACTATAATAATTTCCTTTTACATCTAAAATTAACATTCCTATTTTTTTATCTGGATTTAAATAATTATATTCAATAAGTTGTTTTGTAAAAGGATACATTGCAGAACTTGTTTTTCCTGAACCAATTGTTCCTGTTATTAAGAAATTTTGAAATAAACCCGATTTCGGCAAATATATTTTTTCACCTGTTTTTGTATTACAACCTATCAATAATTTTAATTCATTACTTTTTTCACTTTCTTTTTTTATTTTTCTGTTGTTTTGTTTTTCCTTAAATGGTATTTTGTTATATATCAAATTACTTATGATTAAATTTGAAGTGAAAAATGTTATTATATAAATTAGTTTTATATATTGCCATAAATTTGCATTTGATGAGCATATATCAAATGGCTTTAGTCCGTAGGTTATTAATAATTCTTCTGCCAGAAATATTGGTTTTAATGTAGCACCAAATATTGTTAAAGATATTAGCATTATTGTTATACAAAATATTGTGCGTTTTATAGTGTATCATCCCTTTGTGAGTTTATTTTTTCTTGTTTTATTTTTAGTTTTATTCCTTGTTTGTTTTGGAATATTTTGAAATCTAAAAAATTGTATATTGTGTAAAATGTTATGAATAAATTTATTACAAATGTTATAAAAAATAAATTAATTAGTTTACTTATTTTTTTCACCACCTATGATTTTCAATTTTAATTAAATAATTTGATTAATTTTGGAATTTAATTTTATTTGTAAATAACTTTAAGAATTCATAATTTTCTTTATTTATAGCTTAAAATACGTTTTGATATATAACTTACAATTGGTATACTAGCACTTTTTTTACATTTTGTCTATACTTTTTTCAAAATTTATGTTAAAATATTTTTTGATGAGTGAATTTTTATCATTTTAAATTTTAAGGAGGAATAATTTATGAGTTTTAATAAAGATACTTTAATTGGTGAAATTTTAGAGGTTGCACCTGATAAAGCTGATATCTTATTAGAAATGGGTATGCATTGCTTATCTTGCCCTGCATCTCAACAAGAATCTATTGAAGAGGCTTGCGAAGTTCATGGTATTGATGTTGAAGAAGTTTTGGAAAAATTAAATGCATAAAAAAGAAACTGGCGAATTTTAAATTGATTCGTCAGTTTTTGTATACCTTATTATTTGGATCCAATTTTTGTACAATGCCTTCTCAGGCACCGCACAAAAATTGGACAATTAGCTCACTTACGTTCTCTAATTGTGTCTTCTTTACAACCTGTTTAAATATTCTACATTTTTCCTTTATCTCACTATTATATTTTATCGCATTTAAGCGTTCAGTCGAATAAGGAGCGAACTTTCGTTATTTCTAACTTATATTCTCCCCTCTTCTATGAACTGTACGTACGACTTTCACCGTATACAGCTCGAGCCTTTGTAATCTATAAATCGTTATACCCTAATTCATAGACAGCCAAATTCTTATATGCTTTTTTTCTTTTTGCTTGTTGTCTTATCTTGTATGCTTGATAGTATTTCCTGTCTAAATATGGATTTTTATTTATGTTCATTATTTCTTTCCTTATTATTGGAACATCTGCAAATTTTTAATCTTATATTGTTTTCCTCGAATATACTGTTTCTTCCGTTTATATTCTTCCAGTATCTATTGTATATCCAATATTTACCTTTGGTTATTGTGTCGTCTTTTTGCCCAATGTTTTAGCATTTTATATACTGTATAATCTAATTTCTGAAATGTTTCTTTTGCACATACTACTTGATGATAATTACTCCAACCTATTATTACTGGGTTTAGTTTTTTAATTAACGTTTCTTGTTTTTGATTTGAATTTTCTTTTATTCTTTTTCTTATTTTATCTATTACTTTTTTAACTGACTTCTTTGCTGGCTTTATTATTAGTTTATTATCTTTGTATTTTCTAAAATTCCAACCTAGAAAATCAAATCCTTCCGTAATATGTGTTATTATTGTCTTTTCATCAGATAATTGTAGCCCTCTTTCTTTCATAAATTCACTTACAATGCTCTTTACCTTTTCTAATGTCTCTTTATTTTCTCCTGTTATTATAAAGTCATCTGCATATCTAATAAAATTTATTTTGTGTTCTCTGTGCTTTAATGTCTTTACCCTTTTTCCTAGATTTATATTATTATGTATATATTCTTCTAAACCATCTAATGTTATGTTAGCTAATGTCGGACTTATTGCCCCTCCTTGCATTGCACCTTGGCTATTCGGAAATAATTTCTTTTGATATACATATCCTGCCTTTATAAATTGACTTAATATCTTTTTGTCCATTTTTACATGTTCTTGCATCCATTCATGTGATATGTTATCAAAACATCCTTTAATATCTCCCTCTAGTATCCATTCTGCTGCATTTTTATGTGATAGTACTGTGAATATTCTTTCCATTGCTTCTTGGCAACCTCTATACATTCTAAAGCCAAAACTTCCTTTATCTGCATTCGTTTCTGCTATTGGTTGTAGTGCCAATAAGTATAAAGTCTGCATTGCTCTGTCTTTCATAGTTGGTATACTTAATGGTCTTAATTTACCATTTGGCTTTTTTATGTATATTCTTCTGGTCGGTATAGCTTTGTATCTTTTTGTATTCAAAGATTTAATTGCTTTCAGTTTTTGTTCTTCCGTTTTCCATATTTCTCCATCTATTCCCGCTGTTTTCTTTCTTCTGTTGTTTGTTACTTTTCTTACCGCTATTGCTTTTGCATAAAATGAATTTACTAATAAATATTGCAACCTTTTAACTAGGTTCTTTTTATTAGCTTTTTCAGCTTTTACAATTCTGATTTGTAGTCTATTAACAAATTCTTCTGCTTTTTTCCAATCTATTTGTTTCCATTTTGTTATTTCGAACTTGTTTGATTTTCTCTCGCTTTTAGCGTATTTGAGATTGTTATCATTCATAGTAATTCTCCTCTTTTTGTAATCAAAGACCAATAGGTGTCTGCTGTCTTTCGACCGAGTCAACTTTTTTAAACTCTATGATATACATTACATATATCCATTTGCTTCTCCTATTTCCTACTCCCACAGTATATTGTATATTCCTCACGGTTTACCTACCATTTTTATATGGAATACTATGGGGTTATCCCACTTAATTAATTAAGATAATGTTATTTACTTAGGATATGCCTTTAAACCGAATAAGTTTGAAATTTTATTTCCGCTATCTTTACTTCAACGTAGGACACTTTGAAGTCCAACTTATTATTAATATGTTTCAGTTACTTTCATATTTCTTTATTCACGATTCTTGCAACATTTCATTATTTTTATCCTTATAAATATTTTCCTAGCAACTTTTACATTCTCGTAACTAAATGTAATTATCACATTGTCCTAACCTATTTAATACCCTCCAATTACTCAGAACGCACCGGTTAGTAGGAATATCACAAGATAGAGTGATAGCTCATAAAATAAAATACAGACTTGAGAACCTCTCTCAAAGTCTGTATTTTGAGCAATCTTAATTAACCATTTTGGGTCATACGTTTTACTTTACATAAAGTGCAGCACGCGAAGAACCGTAGGAATAAGCCTCATAAGGACCGTAGCTTAGGCGACTGGCTGGAGAACCTCTATACCCAGAGTAACCTCCACGCATAGCTCGACTATAGCTGTTAGAAGCCTCTAATGTCCATTCGTTATGACATCCATATAAATCATATATATTATTTATTACATCAGTGTCTTTTCTTCCTCCAGTTTTAGTTGTATTATTATACCCTGAAATTGAACTTCCAACATTTGTTCCATTCTTAGCCA
>USCB01000013.1 GCA_900553125.1 uncultured Clostridium sp.
ATATTAAAAATTTAAAAATGCCAGAAAAAATAAAAAAAGAAAATATTCAAAAATTATATGGAAATAAATTAAAAACAAGTGTATCAAAATTAGAAACATATAAATCATGCCCATATGAATACTTTTTACAATATAGTTTAAAAATAAAAGAAAAAGAAGAATTAAAAGTTAAAAATTTAGACACAGGTTCATTTATGCATGATGTAATAAATTCTTTTTTTGAAGAAATAAAAAATAAAAAAATAAATATAAAAAATATTACTGATGAAGAAACGGAAAAAATAATAAATAAAATAATTGATGAAAAATTAAATAATAATAAAAATTATATTTTTACAGCAACGGAAAAATATAAATTATTAGTAAAAAGATTAAAAAGAATTATTTTAAAAGCATTAAAATATATAATTTTAGGTTTGAAAGCAAGTGACTTTGAGGTTAAAGGAACAGAAGTTGCATTTGACGAAAAAAAAGGAACATATAAGCCAATTGAAATAAAATTAGAAAATGGAAAAACAGTAGAAATTGTTGGAAAAATAGATAGAATAGATATTGCAAAAGATGGAAATAATAAATATATAAGAATAATTGATTATAAATCATCTGTAAAAGATATTGATTATACCAATATATATGCTGGACTTCAACTTCAATTAATTACATATTTAGATGCAATGTGTAAAATAGAAGATTTTATTCCCGCTGGAATTTTATATTTTAATTTATTAGAGCAAATAATTAATTCGGATAAAAAAATGACTGATGAAGAAATAGAAGAAAAAATAAAAAATAATTTTAAAATGAAAGGTTTAATTTTAGCAGATGTAAAAGTTGCAAAGATGCAAGATAATAATTTAATGGCAAGCACACAGTCTAAAATTATTCCTGCATATATTGATAAAACAGAAAATTTAAGTCCTAAAAAAAGTAGTATAGCAACAAAAGAAGAATTTGAAAAATTACAAAAATATGTAAATAATACAATAAAAGAAATATCTGAAGAAATATTAAATGGAAACATTAAATTAAAACCATATTATAAAAATAAAAAAACACCTTGTGAATATTGTAGTTATAAAAATGTATGTGGATTTAATTCTGGGTTATATAAAACAGAATATAATTTTATTAATAAAAAGCAGAAAGAAGATATTTTTGAAAAATTAGAAAAGGAGAATTAATTTATGGATTTATCTAATGATGTTGTTATAGATATTAAAAATGAAAAACAAGAATTTTTACAATTTAAAAAATTATTAAAATATTCTAATTTAATTTCTCATTGTTATTCTTTAGGAATAGATAAAAATTACAGAACATTCAGAGCAAATAGAACCCCTTTGCCTAAAGAAGAATATGAAAAAAATATGAATGATTATAAAAATTTATGTGAGGCAAATAATTTGAATTTTAAGAATATTGTAAAAGCAAGTCAGGCACATACAGATAATATATTAAATATTGATTCATCAAATAAAGATGAAGTATTAGATACAAATGTAAAATCAGACGGATTAATAACTAATAAAAAAGAAATAATCCTTGCAACAACAAATGCAGATTGCATATTATTATTAATGTTTGACCCAATAAAAAGGGTTATTGCAAATGTACATTCAGGATGGAGAGGAACTTTACAAAAAATATCTGTAAAAACTGTAGAAAAAATGGTGAAAGACTACGGATGCAATCCAAAGGATATAATAGTATGTATTTGCCCAAGTATAAGAAAATGTCATTTTGAGGTGGATAAAGATGTATACCAAATGTTTTATGAACAATTTAAAGAACTAGAAAACGTAGAAAAGTTTATAGAAAAAAAGGGTGAAAAATGGTATATAGATACAGTTTTAATAAATAAAATAATATTAAAAAATATTGGGATTTTAGATGAAAATATAGAAGATTGCGGAATATGCTCAGTGTGTAATAAAGACAAAGTGCATTCATATAGAGCAGAAGGCGTAAATTATGGATTAGCAACAGCACTTATTGCATTAAAATGAAAAATTCCCTAAAATTCCCCGTCCCCAAAAGGGAAAAGTACCCAAAATTCTCCGTCCCCAAAAGGGAAAAAAGGGAAAAGTCCCAAAAATTCTCCGTCACCAAAAGAGAAAAATACCAAATAAAAGAAAAAGGAGCGAAAAAATGATACCAAATAAATTAAAAGTTGGAGATACAATTGCTGTAATTGCACCATCAAATGCAGTAAATGAAGATGATATAAAATTTTTAAAAATGACTGAAAAAATGTTTAGAAAACATGGAATAAATGTAATATATGGTAAAAATATATATTCAAATTCTCTAGGATATGGTGCAAGTCCTAGGGAAAAGGCAGATGACCTAAATGATGCTTTTTTGAATAAAGATGTACAAGCAATTTTTTGTGCAAAGGGTGGAGAAAATTCTAATACAGTTTTTGAATATATTGATTATGAATTAATAAAACAAAATCCGAAAATATTTTGCGGATTTAGTGATTCTACATTTTTGCTTAATATGATATATGAAAAAGCGGGATTGGTAACATTTCATGGTTCTACTTTTAAGGCAATTTCAGATTGGGATGCACCTTGTGTTTTTGAAGATATAATTAATAAAATGGTTAATGGAAATACCAGTTTAAATATGAATTCAAATAGTTTTGAAATTATAAAAGAAGGAATTTGTGAAGGAGTTTTAATAGGTGGTAATTTAAGTTGCATTAGGGAAATGGTATGTGGAGCTTATTCGATTGATTTCAAGGACAAGATTTTATTTATTGAAGATTTGGGAGAAGAGTCAAACCCAAAATTTGAAAGTAATTTTCTTTATTATATGAAACAAAATGGAGTTTTCGATAAAATTAATGGATTATGGATAGGAAATTATGAACATGAAAGTGAAATAAAATTAGAAAAAATTGTTTTAGATGTTTTAGAAAATAAGTATAATTTTCCTATTATAAAATCAGAAAATTTTGGACATATTGCTCAAAAGCAAGTTATACCAGTTGGGGTAAAAGCTAAAATTGATACTATAAGTGATGAAAAAATAACATTATTGGAAAAATGTGTTATGTAATTTTTTGTCGAAAAGTGTTGAAGTTATATAATTAATATAGTAAAATAATAAATACAAAAATATAAAGATAGGATGGAAAACATATGAATCAAGTAAAAGATAGATTAATGGAAGATGAAAATAAAAAAGGAGTAAAAAAGTCTAATAATAAAAAAAGAAATAAAAAAAATAATATTTGGAAAAAAATATTGATAGTATTTGCCATATTAATAATAATAGGTATTAGCTCAGTTGGAATATTACTTTATGGACCATATAATGGATTTAGAGATTGGCTAATTACTTCAGCAATGACAACAATGACACACCAATGGATTGCATATTTATTTTATGATGAGGCTACTATAAATGCAGTTATGGCAAATAATAAAGTAGAAGAAATACAAGAAGATACTGATACAGATGCTATTGTAGTTGGAAAACAAGAGGAAAAACAATACAAAAATGAATATGAAAAGGCAATATTAGAAAAAAATAATCCAGATGATAAATATAAAATTATAGAAATAAGAGGAAAAGGCTATTCTGGATATTTGGCTGCTATATATGACCCTTCAAAAATTCATACTTTAGTTACTGCAAAAATTGGTACAAGTGGACAATATTTAACGACAATGGCGAAAAACAATAAAGCAGTTGTAGCAATAAATGGTGGAGGATTTGATGACCCCAACTATAGTAGTAATGCTGCAAATCCGTTAGGAATTACATATTCAAAAGGAAAACTTATGACATCATATTATTATGCCGGAGCAGGTGGAATAATAGGTTTTGATACAGATAACAAGCTTGTATTATCATCAAAATGTACAGAAAAAACAGCTAAAACACTTAAAATTAGAGATGCCGTAACATGTGGACCATTTTTAATAGTAAATGGTAAAAAATCAGGAGTTGTAGGAAATGGTGGATGGGGAACAGCTCCACGTACAGCGATTGGTCAAAGAAAAGATGGTATAGTTCTTTTTTTAGTGGTTGATGGAAGAACTGTAAAAAGACCTGGAGCAGATATGGATGATTTGATAGAAATTATGCAAAATTACGGAGCATATAATGCTGCAAATTTAGATGGAGGAACATCTACAGCTATGACAGTTAATTATGAATTGATAAATGACCCAGTAGATAGCACAGGAGCACATAAGACAAGATTTGTTTCAACTGGTTTTGGGTTAATTGAATAGTTTCAAAATGAAAGTTACAATTCACAGCATACTAAAATAATGTAATAAACTGTAATATAAAAAAAGAGCTTTAAAATGCGATAACTAGTAAAAAACACACAATATATCAATGATATTTGATGTATTGTGTGTTTTTTTTAATTTATATTTATTTTTGATGAAAAAAATTTTTTATTTGATTTAGATAAATTCTGTTTCTGTAATAATTCTGTAACATAAAAGAAGAAAATCAATATGGTCCACAAGTACAAGCGTTAGAATTAACGCTTATGAATCAAGCAAATGTAACAATAAATAAAGCCAAAAAAATAACATATGGAATGACAAATGGAGAAATAGATTTAAGTGAAGGATATATAGCTAAATTACAAGAAAGAGCTGCAAAGAAGCTAGAAGGATTTATGAAAGAAATGAGAGGAGCAATAGTACATCAACCATTGTTACATTGGGAAGAATTAAATAATTTTGAGGACAAGTTTGAAAAGGTAATATTAGAAGCAATAAAAGAGAATGATGAAGAAGAACAGAAATATTACGTTGATAAAGAGAAGACTTTGATTTTAAGGATATTAGATTATAAAGCTGAATATTTATTATGGGGTTATAATTTTGATGTGCCTTTTATTTTAGGGCTGTGAATTGTAACAGAATTTTATTACGAATTGCAGAAATACTTTATAAGTATATTGAAAATTTAACAAAAATGTTTTATAATAATTTATATATGCGGCTATAGTTTAACTGGATAGAATGCAAGCCTACGAAGTTTGAGATTTTGGGGTTCGAGTTCCTCTAGCCGCACTAAATTAAGCATCTGCATACTTTTAAGCACTTATTTTCATAGGTGCTTTTAATTTTTTTCTTTGTAAATCTTGTACCTTTTAATTTAGTTTCTTTTTCTGTTTCAAATAGCTTATGAATTGCTTTTTAAATTCTTCTTTCTTCATTTTATCAGAAATAAAGATATAATAAAATTCTGTAGTTTCAGAAACAGCATGTCCCATTTGATAAGATAATATCTTCTGATTTGCTTTGTGCAATTCAAACAACAGAAATCATTAACAAGCATTTATCAAAAGATGTAATTTTGGATTCCCGCCTTAGAAGTGTTGATTATGTGACTTTAGAAGGTAGGTTTATTTCCGAAATTTCGCAAGAAGAGTGGGCACTCTATAATTCTGCACCAACATTTTTTTATGCAGAATCAACAGAAAATGTTTATCTTAGAATAAAAAGTTTTTTTGATGAACAGTTTTCAAGGGAATATTTTCATAATTTGAAATACACTTTATATCAAGTTTTCAGGATTCAAGCAATCCAATTCTGGTAGTACAAATATTCCATCTTTTCTAATCAAAACATCATCAAAATATATCTCTCCACCACCATATTCAGGTCTTTGAATATTTACTATATCCCAATGAATACTTGATCTGTTTCCATTATCGCTTTCTTCTAAGCTATCACCTGGAGTAAAGTGAAAACTACCTTTAATTTTTTCATCAAATAAAGTATCACCAATTGGTCTTTCAACATAAGGATTTAATCCAAAAGCAAACTCGCCAATATATCTTGAACCTTCATCAGTATCAAGAATTTCATTTAATTCTTTTGTTTTATTAGAAGTAGCTTTAATAATTTTTCCATTTTCGAATTCGAATTTTATATTATTAAATGTAATTCCATTGTAAGTTGTTTCTGTATTATATGTAATATAGCCATTAACACTATTTCTTACAGGTGCAGAGGCAACTTCTCCATCTGGAACATTAAAAGTTCCCATATACTTTTCAGCAGGAATTCCTTTTATGCTAAAAGTTAAATCTGTGCCATTTCCAACAATGTGAACTTTATCAGTCTTATTCATCAAATTTTTTAATGAGTCCATCGCTTTTGACATTTTACTATAATCAAGATTACATACATTAAAGAAAAAGTCTTCAAATTCGTCTATATTCATTTTTGACATCTGAGCCATAGATTTGTTGGGATATCTTAAAATACACCATTTTGTATTTTTTACTCTTTCTTCAAAATGAACTGGTACAGTATAGTATTTGTTGTATAATTCCATAGTTTCCTTTGGTATTTTGTTTAGTTCAGAAGTGTTTGATGTTGCTCTTATTCCTATATATGCATCCATTTTTTTCATTCTATCATAATCAATTTGACCATATAATTTTATTTGTTCTTCTGTGGCATTTTCAAGCATTACTCTCAAAACTTCATAATTGATTATGTTGAATTGAGGATAAGCTCCTAATTCTTCAGCTTTTTTAATCAATTCCTTTGCTAGTGGGATTGCATCTTCTCCTAATATTTCTATTAAAATATTGTCTCCTTTTTTTATATTTACAGAATATGTAAGTAAATTATTGGCTAGTTTTTTATATCTTATATCATTCATCGATTTCCTCCTTAAAAAATTTATTTTAATAATATTATTATATCATTAATCTAAATAAAGACAAGAAAAAGCCACAAAATATTTTGCGGCTTAAAATATTATATTAAAAATTAATCTTTTCTTCTTCCAAAAAGTGATAAAATTCTTAAGAAAATATTGATAAAGTCTAAGTATAGCTCCATAGCACCATAAACATACAACTTTTCTTCATCACAAAAACCTGCATCATGCATGGCTCTAATCTTATTTGTATCATATACAGTTAGCCCGAAGAATAAAAATAACATAGCCCAATCTAAAACAATATCAAGCATAGTACTTCCAATAAATAGGTTAATAACTGTTAATACAAGCCCTACAATAAGAGTTGTAGTAAGCATCGTACTCCAATTTGAAAGATCTTTATCTGTTGTATATCCAATAAAAGATAAAATACCAAATAAAGCAGATGTTGCAATAAATGCATAACCAATCGAAGTCAATTCATATGCTGCAAAAATTACAGATAAAGTAAAGCCATTTAAAAATGCATATCCAAAAAACATAATAGTTACAGCAGTTGGAGATGCTTTTGTAAATGAAAGAGAAAATAATATTACTACCATAATTTCAGCAATAGCTAATCCATAAAATGTACCATTTGCAATCATTTGAACATACATTCCAGAATAATAAGCATAAAGTGCAGTAACAGCACTTGCAAGTAATCCTAAAAACATTCTGAAAAATGTATTTGTAAGAACAGAGTTTGTATCCATTGTACGGATAGCATTTGAATCATCAAATGAATTCATTATAATTCACTCCTTTCAATAAAATGATACATACATAATACCACAAGTAGTGAAAAATAGCTATACAATTTGCTAAATATTCACAAAATATTTAATACCATATTTTATCGCATTTGTTTTAAAAATAGGATTACCATGTTCAATTAATTTACTTTTTAAAGCAAGAGAATTACTAATTAAATTAGAAAACTCAGAAATAGAGGTATAAAACAGATTGGTATATGTAAATTCTATATTAATATTTGTAAAAATTAGGTAATAAATATTTTTGTATTCATATAAAGAAATATTTTTTGCAAATCCTCTTAAATCTTCTAATTTTGAGAAATTGCAATATGTGCAAAAATTACAAAACTCATCAAAATTGTTAAATTTATAAATTGCATTTTTATAAGAGGTGTTAAATGATTTTCTTTTGTATTTGACCTTTTTTGTTGGAGTGTTAGTAGAAACGTCATTTTTATATTTGGTTAAAGTAAAAATAACATATCCATCAGATGTTGAAAAAGCCTCTATAAGTAATTTACAATTTTTTACTTTAAAACCAACCTGTTTTTCTGCCTCAGTAAGAATTGTTTGAAAAAGGGAATGAGTCATGTCATTATTTTTTACTAAACTGTGAATATCAATATTCTTTTTTGATAATTCATCAAGATCTATAATAATTCTAATTTTATTTTCTGTAAGTTTTTCTATTTTCATAATTAAAAATCCTCCTAATAATTATATGCCAAAAAAATATATATGCTAAAAATATTATACTACTAAATTAATTATATTTAAAGGAACAAATTTTGGTAATTTAAACTTTAGCATAAAAAATAAAAAAAATCTACAATTTGCTTGAAAAAAAAACAAAATGAATATATAATATAAAAGTCTTATAAACGCAAAAATCCGTAAGGGAAAACAAAGGAGGAAAGAACATGGCAACAAGAGATAAGAGTTTTTGGATATTATTAATATTTATATTAAGTGGGTTAGTAATTGGTGGATTACTAGGAAACTTAGCAGCAAATGTAAATGGATTATGGTGGCTATCATTTGGGCAAGAGTTTGGCTTAGAAAGTCCATTTGTATTAAATTTAAGAATACTAAGCATAACATTTGCTTTTTCAATAAAAATTAATATTGCAAGTATAATAGGAATGGCAATAGCAATTTTTATATATAGAAAGATTTAAAAAATGGTAAGGGGCAGAAAGGAAAGATAATTTGACTATAAAAGAATTACCAGAAAGTGAAAGACCATATGAAAAATTAGAATTATATGGAGAAAAGAATTTAAGTAATGCAGAATTATTAGCAATAATAATAAAAACAGGAACAAAGGAATATACAAGTGTAGATATAGCAAGGCAAATACTCAATTTAAATGAAATGTATAATGAAACAAGTTTAGCATTTTTAAGAGATTTGAGCATAGAAGAATTAACAAAAATAAAAGGAATGGGAAGAATAAAAGCAATACAACTAAAAGCTACATGTGAATTAGCAAATAGAATGAATTTGCCATCAGACTATAGAAAAACACAAATAAAAGAACCAAATGACATTGTAGAAATACTAATGAATGAAATGCAATATGAAAAAAGAGAAATAGCAAAAATAGTATTATTAGATAATAAATGTAACATTTTAAAAATAAAAAATGTTGCAATAGGTGGAAATAATTTTGTAAGCATAAAAATGAAAGATATTTTATCAGAGGCAGTTAAAATAAATTCACCTAAAATAATACTAGTGCATAATCACCCAAGTGGAAATTCTACACCAAGTATGCAAGATTATGAAGTAACAAAAAAATTAGAGCAAGCAGCTATAGTATTGGGAATAGAATTATTAGACCATATAGTAATTGGAAAAGCCGAATACACAAGCATAAAAACATTAGAAAAAATGAAAACAAAATTAGAGAGGAAGTAGATAAAATGAGTTTTTTTACATTTGGTTCAAAAGATATAGGAATAGATTTAGGAACTGCAAATATTTTGATGACATTAAAAGGAAAAGGAATAGTATTAAAAGAGCCATCAGTTGTTGCAATTGATAGAAAAACAGGAGAAATAAAAGCAACAGGGTATGAGGCAAAAGAAATGCTAGGCAGAACTCCTGAAGAGATTAAAGCCGTAAGACCAATGAAAGATGGAGTGATAGCAGATTTTACTGCGACAGGGTTAATGCTTAAAAATATGATAAAAAAAGTATCATCAAGATATAGTATAGGTAGACCTAGAGTAGTAGTAGGTGTACCATCTGGAATAACTGAAGTAGAAGAAAGAGCAGTTGAAGAATCAATAATGCAAGCTGGAGCAAGAGAAGTTTATATTATTGAAGAACCTATGGCTGCTGCAATTGGAGCAGGAATAAACATAACAGAACCAAGTGGAAGTATGGTAGTAGACATTGGAGGAGGAACAACAGAAGTTGCGGTTATATCACTAGGAGGAATAGTTGTAAGTAATTCACTAAGAATTGCTGGAGATGAATTAGATGATGACATAGTTAACTATATAAGAAGAGAAGAAAATTTATCTATTGGAGAAACTACAGCAGAACAAATAAAAATACAAATAGGATGTGCAACACCTTTAATGACAGATATACCAATGGAAATAAGAGGAAGAGATTTAGTAACAGGACTTCCAAGAAATATAACAATAAAATCATCACAAATAATGGAGGCAATAAGTGAATCTATATCGAAAATAGTAGAAACAGTAAAGCAAACATTAGAAAAAACACCTCCAGAACTTGCTGCTGATTTGGTTGAAAAAGGAATATATTTAGCAGGTGGAGGAGCTTTGATACAAAATTTAGACAAGCTTTTAAGCACCGAAACAAATATGCCAGTTTATGTTGCAAATTCACCATTAGAATGTGTAGTAAATGGAACTGGAAAAACAATAGAAGATTTAGAAAAATTAAAAACAGTTCTTATAAATAGTAGAAAAAGAAGATAAAAAATATTGAGAGAAGGGATAAATTATTATGTATAGAAATAAAAAAGGCGGAATAATAGGAATAATAGTAACAGTAGTAATTTTAATATTACTAGTTATTTTAACAAATACAGAAAATAGTAATTTATCATACATAGAAAATGTGGCAAATAAGCTAGTAAACCCAATTCAAAATGGGCTTACATATGTTAAAAATAGGATACATGGAAATTCTTCTTTTTTTACAAATATAAATAATTTAAAAAAAGAAAATGAAGATTTACAAAATAAAAATAGTCAATTAGAAGAAACACTAAGAGAACTAGAAACAATTAAAGCAGAAAATCAAACATTAAAAGAATATCTAAAATTAACACAAAAATATACTGCTTATAAAACAGTTGCAGCAGATGTAATAAGTAGAGATATAAGTAATTATTCAAAAACTATAGTAATAAATGCAGGAACAAAAGATGGAATAAAAGAAAACATGACAGTCATAGCAGCAGAAGGTTTAGTTGGATATGTAATATCTGCCACAGATAATACATCTAAAGTTCAAACAATTGTGGATTCATCAAGTAATATAAGCAGCATTTTAGGTTCATCAAGAGATAGTATAGTATGTAAAGGAATATTGGAACAAAGTAATAACTTAAAAGCAGTATATATTCCAACAGATGCAACAATTGCACAGGGTGATTCTGTTGAAACATCAGGATTAGGAGGAATATATCCAAAAGGAATTTATGTTGGAAAAATATCAAAAGTTGTAAATACTACAAATCTAAATGATAGATATGCTTTAGTTGAAACAGCCGTAAATTTTAATAAATTAGAAACAGTATTAGTTATAACTAATCAATAAAGCCATGAGGAGGTAAAGTAAAAAATGAAAAAAGTATTGATAAACGTATTTTTAGTATTAACATTTATAATAATTTATTTTTTACAAGTCAATTTATTTTCATGGTTTAAAATTGCACGGAGTAATGCCTAATTTATTTATAATATTTATATTATTTATAGGGCTTTTTTATAATAGAACGGCAGGAATAACTTATGGGATTGCCTGTCGGAATTTTATTGGATTTTTTTATAGGAAAAAAAGTAGGAATTACTGCTATAATGTTAGGTACTGTAGGACTAATTGGTGGTATATTTGACAAAAATTTTTCGAAAGAAAGCAGAATAACAATAATAATAATGGTTATAGTAAGTACATTTATTTATGAACTAGGAGCATATTTAATTGGTTGCCCTATATATGAATATTCACTTCAAATTTTAAAATTTGGAAAAATACTAATAATAGAAATAATATATAATATTATAATTACAATATTATTATATCCTTTAATACAAAAATTCGGTTATAAAATAGAAGAAGAATATAAAGGAAATAAGATTTTAACGAGATATTTTTAAACAAAATCTGCAAGAGAAGGTGAAATATTGAAGAAAAGAATAAAAAAAGAACATACCAATTTTAGATTTAATATTTTAACAGTTATAATATATATAATAGGAATTGTTTTAATAAGTAAATTGTTTGAATTGCAAATATTAAAAGGTTCACAATACAGAGAAATATCAAATACCAGACTTTCAAGAGAAAGTACATTAGAGGCATCAAGAGGAGAAATATTAGACAGGTCAGGTAATATTTTAGCAACAACAACTAGTTCTTTTAATATTGAAATATATAAAACTAAAACTGATAATGATACTTTGAATAAATGTATTTTAAATTTAGTTGATTTATTTGAAAAAAATGGAGTAAATTATCCAAATAATTTTCCTGTAAATAATGAATGTACAGGATATACACTAGAAGGTGAAAATTTAAGTAAATGGCTTTCAAAAAATAAATTTGCGGAAAATGCTAAACCAGAAGATGTGGTAGCATCATTTATGAAAAAATATGAAATAAATTCTGATAATATAAAAGAGGTAAGAAAAATATTATCAATAAGATATGAAATGACAACAAAAGGTTATAGTAGCACAAAATCCTTACAATTAGCAGAAAATGTTTCCAGAGAAGTAGTAGCTCAAATAAGTGAAAGAAATTCGAGTTTTCCGGGTGTAACAATAACAACGCAAAGCTCAAGAAAATACAATTACAATAATCTAGCATCACATATATTAGGATATATCGGAAAGATTAGTGAAAAAGAATACAATGAAGAAAAAGAAGTATATAATAACGATGATTATGTAGGAAGAACAGGAATAGAATCATTATTTGAAACCTATTTAAGAGGAAAAAAACGGTAAAGAAGAAATAGAAATGACTGTAGATGGAACAGTAACAGGTGAAACAATCACCAAAGAACCAGAGCAAGGTTCAACAATTGTATTAACTATAGATTCTAAATTGCAAGAAGTAGCAGAAACAGCATTAAAAAATAATATAGAAAAAATAAGAAATGGTGGGTTCTCTAATAGATATGATGCACAAGGAGGAAGTGTAGCAGTAATTGATGTTCACTCAGGTGAAATTCTTGCTATGGCAAGTTATCCTGATTATAATCCAAATTCATGGGTTGGAGGAATAAGTAAGTATGATTACAATGTAATAAAAGAAAATAATGCATTATTTAATAAAACAATATCAGGCTCTTATGCACCAGGTTCAATTTTTAAGATGGTTACAGCTTTAGCAGGTCTTGAATCAGGAGTAATATCTACAACTGAGAAAATAAATGATACAGGTATTTATACAAAATATAAAGATTATCAACCAAAATGTTGGTATTATACAAGTTACCATAGAGGACATGGATATTTAAATGTATCAGGAGCGATTCAACACTCATGTAACTATTTCTTTTATGAAACAGGAAATAGGATGGGGATAGATACATTAGATAAATATGCAGAATATTTTGGTCTTGGAAAGAAAACAGGAATAGAATTGCCAAGTGAAACATCTGGAACACTTGCATCACCAAGTTCGGCAAAAAAATTAAACGAAACATGGTCTGCTGGACAAATGTTACAAGCATCAATAGGACAGAGTTATAACAGTTTTTCACCATTACAATTAGTAAAATATATAGGAATGGTTGCAAATGGAGGCAATAAGATAAAACCAACATTAATAAAAAGAATACTTAATGCAGATGGAACAGAAAGTTCTAAAACAGAAATTAATCAATATGTAAAAGAAAAATTAGGATTAGAAGATGATAACACAGAAAATCTAACATTTTCTCAAAAAAATATAGATGCGGTTTTAGAAGGAATGCGTTCAGTTACAGAAGAAGGAGGAACAGCAAGCAGTATATTTAGAAACTTTAATATAGAAGTTGGAGGAAAAACAGGTTCTGCCGAAGTTGGTTCGAATGTAAATGCGTGGTTTGCAGGTTTTGCACCATTTAATGACCCTGAAATAGCAGTTGTAGTTATGGTTGAAAATGGTGGTCATGGATTCTATACAGCAGAAGTTGCAAGAGAAATAATCGCAGAATATTTTGGTATGAATATTAATTCAAATGAGATACAAGAGAATAATAGT
This sequence comes from uncultured Clostridium sp., assembly GCA_900553125.1. GTDB lineage: Bacteria > Bacillota > Clostridia > TANB77 > CAG-508 > CAG-269. The sequence continues at coordinate 13,917 of USCB01000013.1, forward strand.
GCTACGAATTATGTAGAAACAATACAGTAAATATAATTAAAAAGGAGAACAAGATGAGAAGTTGTATTAATGTAAGCCAAAAAAGTAATTTAGTTGTAATCAAAATAAATCCAGAGGCTTCAATAGAAAATATAATTCCACAAATAAAAAGAAAAACGATCCAATTACAAAAAATATATAAAGATGAAAAGACACCTATAATGATAACAGGAAAAGTTTTAAAAAATAAGGAAATGGATGAAATCGAAAGCATAATAAAGGAAAAATTAGATGTAGATATCGATTTCGACATGCCAAAAGAATTAGGACTTCATAACATAAAAAAGACGTTTATACAAGAAGTATCAATATCTGAAACCAAATTTCATAGAGGTTCTTTAAGATCTGGTCAAAAAATAGAAGAAGACGGAAGTATTGTTATTATTGGAGATGTAAATTCAGGAGCAGAAGTTGTTGCAGCAGACAATATAGTGGTCATAGGTACACTCAGAGGCTTAGCACATGCAGGGGCAAAGGGAAATACAAAGGCCATTATTGCAGCTGGAAAACTAGATACGGTTCAACTTAGAATAGCAAATATTGTAAAAGAAATAGATAGAGATGAAGAACCTTTACATAGACAAGCTTATGTGTATATTAGCAATGATAATAAAGTAATAATTGAGTAATAATTTGCCAATTAGTCTTCCTAATTGGCTTTTATTAGCTTAATAATAATAAAACTAAGCTTATAAAAAGTTCATCATCTTTTACGCCTTCTTGATATAAGAAAAATATAAGGCATATTAGTAAAATATCATCAAAATATAGTTTTAATCCAAATATTTCAAAGAAATATGTAGAAGAATTAGTATCATTAGATTTTTTTTCTTCTTGATATGTATTATTTTCCTCAGATTGTATAGGTTGAGTTTTATGTAAATCGTTATTTGGAATGTGTGTATCCGTATTTAAATTAGTATTATTTGTGTGTGGAAAATTGTATCTATTATAATAATAATTTGGGTAATTTCTATTATAAAAAAAAGGATAACGAAAAATAGGCATTAATTTCCATCTCCTTTTCCATTTTTAAATAAATTTGAGATTTCTGTTATTTTGAGTAAATTAACATATTGGTCAAGCTTTTTTTGTTTACTTTCTCTTAGATATGGTTTTAGTGAATATAATAAATTACTTCTAGGGTCGTCTTTTTTATTAAGAGTTTCCATTATTGATTTTATTTTCATAATTGTTTCAAAATCTATATTATTAAAGGTTGAATCTTGTTGTTTGTTTGTATTATTTGAGTTTGATTCTGTTTGTTTTTCTGTTTCTGAGTTATTAGATTTTAGCATATTAGTTAAGTTACTTATCATTTCTGGAGTTATATTTAAATTTTCTTGATTTTCACTTTGAGTAGTTGATGAATTAATATTATTAGGAGAATTATTATTATTTAGCATTTTTTTGAAGTTGTTAATAATGTTAGAAAAGTTGTCTTCTGCCATAAGATTAATCCTCCTTTTTTATTTTTTAGTTTGTGTTTTTTGAATTTAATGCTTGAATTATTTTTTGCTTTTCTTCTGGTGTAAGCATTTGATTAATTTGATTTAGTCCATTTGCAAGTTGTTTTTTATCCATTTGATTTAACATGTTCATTAGATATGATATATCTGTATTATTCATAGTTTTCACCTCTTTAATATTATATTATATTAAATTTTTGAATATGTGTGAATTGAAGATAAAATTTATTGCTATTTGTAGAAGATTTCTAGATTGCTATTGACCAAAAATAATTTAATTGGTAAAATAATCCGAGTGATGTAAGACCTACAATTTCAAGTGATATTAATAATCCTAAAAAATATTATATGGATATAAGCGATATTGTGGAAGAAAAGTAATGATAAAATATGAATATAATAGAACTGCCAAAGGTTGATAAATATAAAAAAGGGTTAGCATTAGACCGATGAGTAGAATTTATAAAAAATCCGAGGGTGGTAGATATGTCAGATAAAGAGGTAAAAAAAGCAATTGAACAGTGAATTGGACAAGGTAAAAAAGATAATACACTAGAACTTGCGAAGAAAATGAAAGAGCAAGGTTTAGATATAGAAATGATACAAAAAATAACAAATTTAACAGAAGAAGAAATAAATAACTTATAATAAAAATAATGGATTTGAAAAAGAAGAATTAATGATAGAAAAAATTATCATTAATTCTTTTTTATTACAATTAGTATAACAATTCTAATCTTATAAATTGCAACAATATATTACATAAAAACTTGCAAAAACTGTAAAAATCTATTGCAAAAAAACTAAAAAAGCTATATAATAGTTAGTGAGTGCGCGTTTGTGTCCGTAAGGAAATTGTAATATAATTGTAATAAAAAAGTAATATAAAAATAAAATAATCAATAAAAATAGTTTCCGTAAAGAAGAATGACACAAAAAATAAAAAAAGGACAAAGACAAAAAATAAAATATTGACATGAAAATCGCGCTTATATATAATAAATAAAGTATTTATTACAAAAAGGGAGGAGTTAAGATGAACATTACAGAGAGAAAATTAATTAATAAAATATGTGCAATATTAGTAATAATGACACTAACAATTTCAGATTTTTTATTAATTGGAAAATCAGCCGTAAGTTATGCAATAGACAAAGTGGCAACAAATAATTCTAATGTTGATTTTTCGGCATATTTTCAAAAAGAAAATGCAGAAAAGGTGCAAAATGTTGAAGATAATATTGATAAGGAGGATGAATATCTATATGTAGATGTATCAGTAAAAAATGAAGGATACTTTAATGGAAGTATAAAAATAGCTGATAATAATTTCAACATAAAGTCAGAAAAATTAAGTCCAGAGATAGCAGAAATATCAGATAATGTAGTAAAACTAAATCAAATAAATGCAGGAAGTACAGTAACATTAAAGCTTGGAATTGAGGCAAGAAAAGAAGATAAAATTAATGAGAATATATTAAATACAAAGACAAAAGTAGAATTAAATGGACAATATACAAATAGTAAAAATGTTGAGAAAAATAAGCCAATTGAAATAAAAGGAACAGTGGAAGTTGGAGTAAATTGGAAATCAAGTGAAAACGCAAATGCAAGATTAGCAGGAAAATTACTTACAAATTCCATATATGAAGTAAATGGAGAAAATAAAAGACTAGTTCAAATATTGGTTAATAGTAAATTATCAGATAATAATTATCCAGTAAAAACATCAGAAATTAGTTTAAATGTTCCGGATAAAGTAGAAAAAGTAGTAGTATCTGCAAGAAATACAAAAGCTACAAATAGTAGTATAGATTTCAGTGAAAAAAATTATAATGTCGAAAATGGAAAGTTAACAATAAAATTAGCTAATGAAGATAAAGAAAATATTAGTTGGGAAAAGAATGCAAGAGATGAGTTTGTTGTAACATACATATTAAATAAAGATGACAACATAACAAATCAAGATATCCAAATACAAAGTACATTGAAGACATATGACGAAAAAGAAAAGACTGCAAATGCAAATGTTCATATTGAGGAAGTAGTAGAAGGTTTAATTTCATGTTCAATAGAAGGTATAGATGAAGGTATATATAAAGGAAAAATATATACTGGTGAAGAAAAAGAATATACAGTAACAAACAAAGTAAATATAGATTATATAGATGATAGTAACGAAATAACTATAGAACAAAAAGAATCCACATATATGCAAAATGATGTGGAAAAAACAGCTAATATAATATACAAATCAAGTAAAATAAGTAAAGATGAATTTACAAAAATATTTGGTGAAAATGGAGTTATAGTAGTTAAAAATCAAGCTGGACAAACAATAGCAAATATAAATAAAGATACTCAAGCAGATGAAAATGGAAATATAGTTATTAATTATGCAAATGGTGAAAAATATGTACAATTAGTAACAAGTAAACCTGTTAATGTTGGAACTTTAAATATAGAAAATACAAAAGGAATATTAAATGCTGGTTATGCAAGAGGAGATTTAAATAGTTTAACAGGAATAAAAGAAAAAATAACAACAAATAAAAAAGTTTCTGAAAAAGTTATAACTTTAAAAGAAACAGAAACATCTGCAAATATTGCTTTAAATGTATCTAAATTATCAACAATAGCAGATAAACAAAATATAACATTAGAGGCAACATTGCAATCAAATGATGAAAGTAAAGACCTATACAAAAATCCAAATATAACAATTAAATTACCAAAAGAAATTACAGTATTATCAATGCAGTCATCAGTATTATATAAAAATGGTCTTGAATTAGCAAAACAAATAAGTGCAAGTAAAAATGAAAATGGTGAAATAGAAGTAAATATCAAATTAAATGGAGAACAGAAAAATTATGATGTTTCAGGAGGAACAAAAATACGTTTACAACTAGCTGTTAAAGTTGACAAATTAACACCAAGTAAATCAAGCCAAGTTGAAATGAACTATACAAATGAAAACAAAGGAGTTAATAAAAAAACTACAGCAGATATAAACTTTGAATCACAATATGGATTAATGATATATAACCAAATAGCAAATTACAATAATAGTGGAGATGCAGTAGTTACAGTTGATAAAGAAACAGCATATGGAGAATTAAATTCAAATTCAGAGAAGAAAGATATAACACTAAATACAGCATTAATAAATAATTATGGTGAAAAAATAACAAATGTAACATTAGTTGGAAAAATACCATCAAAACAAAGTGATGAAAGTTTCTTAGCTAATTTAAGCAAATTACAAACAAATAATGATAAAATAAAAGTTTATTATTCTGATAAATCAGAAATAAAAGCCGAAGATACAAGTTGGGGAGAATATACAGAAAAAGCAGTATCATATAAAGTTGTTGTGGATGAAATGGAAAAAGAAGAAATTGTAAAACTTAATGTACCTATAACAATACCAGAAAATATAAAATATGGACAAAAAGGAACATTATCATCAACAGTTAGCGCAGAATATGAAAATAAAGTAAATACAAATTCTTCAAATATAGTATTAGCAACAAAAACAGATATGTCATCAGAACCAACTGAAAGAGTTACAACACAAGAAACAAAAACAGGATTAAGTACAAAAATAAGTGCTTTCGTAGGAAATGATGGATTATCAAATAATGATAATGTATATGAAGGTCAAACAATAAGATATAAAGTAACTTTAACAAATAATACGGGAAAAGATTATAAAAATGTAACAGTAAAAGCAAAACAAAAAAATGGAACTATGTGGGACTTAGTAGAAAAAGAAGGATATAATCCGTATACTAATGAAAAAACGAAAGAGCATTTTTATGAAGTTTCTGATAAAAGTGAAATAACATTAGGAACAATCGAAAGCCTTAAAAATGGCGAAGAATATACATATGAATATGAAACATCTGTATATGAATTAAGTAACGAAAAAATAGATGGAACTCAAACATATGGAACAATAACAACTATTTCTGAAGATAAATCATTAAATGAGACAATAGATACAATAAAAAATAATATAAAATCGGCAGAATTAGAAGTTAATGTATTACATGGTTCATCAAATGAAATGCAAATACCTTATGGTGGAGCAATAAAAGCTAAATTGGATATTAAGAATAAAACAAATGAAACTTTAAAAGATGTAGAAGTAAAAGTTGCATTTTCAAGTAACTTAGAATCAGATATACGTGATAATGAAAGAATAACTCTTGAAGATGAGAAGAAAAATGATGATGGAACAACATACGCTACATTAAAAATATCTTACATAGGTGCAAATGAAATATTTGAGATAGAATTATATCCATCTGTTAAAGAAGGAAAAAATGATAAAGATAATGTTTGGATTTTAGCTCAAGTTATAACACCAAGTAAGAATAGTTATATATCAAATAAATTTGGTAGAGAAGTATATAATTTTTCAAATGGTTATAAAATTACACAACAAGCAATGCATGAAGATGGAACTCAAGTTAATACAGCATTAAATAACGGAGATAAGGTACAATTTGAGGCAAATATTACAAATAATGACCAAGAAGAACACGAAGTTGAGCTTGAATATATATTAGATGAAATGATAAGTGTAGATAATGCAAAAATTACAACAGCATCAGGAGAAAAAGATGTTTCAAGCCAAATGGAATATAACAATTTTAAAGAAGAAAAACAAACAATTAAACCTGGAGAGACTGTAAAACTAGATGTTGTAGGAACTGTAGATACAACAGGAATCGATGGTCTTACTAATAAAGTTAAGGTTTTTGATAATAGCAATGGTAAAGTGTCAATCGATGAACTTTCAGTTGTTGTAAATAAGCCAAATGTTGATTATGATGATGTTGATGATAATACAAATAATTCAAACAATTCTGGAAATACAGACAATTCTAACAACTCTGGAAATTCAAATAATGCAGGCAATAATAGCAACAATAATTCATCACAAGCTGATGAAGAACAAAAATATACAATTTCAGGAATTGCTTGGTTAGATGATGATAAAAACGGCAGAAGAAGTTCATCAGAAGAAGTAAAAGGTGATATTGATGTTTATGCAATGAATTCTGAAACAGGAGAAATTGTGGCAACAACAAAAACATCTTCAGACGGAACATATCAATTAGAATTGAAAAAAGGAAAATATATAGTTATTTTCAAATTTGATGATACAGTATATACAACAACAATATATCAAGAATCAGGAGCTAATAGTACAGAAAATTCAGATGCTATAGAAAAAGATGTAACAATAAATGGAGCATCTATGAAAGCTGGAGCAACAGATGTTATTGAATTAAATCAAAACTTAAGCAATATAGATATTGGTTTAATTACGAGAAGTTCATTTAATTTAAAAGCACAAAAATATGTAAGTAAAATAACTGTACAAAATAGTGCAAAAACAGTAACATATGACCAAAAAGATAATACAACACTTGCGAAAGCTGAAATAAAAGCTAAAAATTTAAGTGGTTCATTAGTAGTTATTGAATACAAAATAAAAGTAACTAACGCAGGAGATGTAGCAGGATATGCAAGAAATGTAGTAGATTATATGCCAGCAACATTGAGCTTTAATTCAAGTTTAAACTCAGATTGGTATTTATCAGGAAATAACTTGTATAATACAAGCTTATCAAATACAAGAATTGAGCCAGGTGAAACTAAAGAATTAACATTAGTATTAACAAAAACAATGACAGATTCAAATACAGGATTAATAAACAATAAAGCAGAGATAATAGAAAGCTCAAATGAATTAGGTATTAAGAATGAATCAGAAGATAAAGGTTCTGCAAATGTAATTATAAGTGTTAGTACAGGAGCTTTAGTAAATTATGTAACAACAACAGTTATAACATTAATTGTATTAGCAGGATTAGCATATTTAGTAAATAAAAAATTTTTAAGTAAAAAGATATAGGAAAGAGGAGGTGAAAAAGGTGATAAAAAAACAAAAAAGTTTTATTTTAAATATAGTATTTAGTCTAATAATGTTATTAGTAGCTTTTATATTAATTGGTAGAGTTTATGCTGGTAGTTATAATCCATCAAAACGTGATTTCTTATCAGCAAAGGCTAAGAATTTACTTGGAAAAGAAGTAGACCAAAGTGGAACATTTTGGAATGAATTATTAAAAGGTGGACAGCTAACATGTTTCTGGCACAAAGAAAGTAACTTTTCGGGTCAAGGAATGAATAATAAAATACATTCTGTATTTGATATAAGTTTTGATGAAACTAAGGGTGTAATGAAAGTTGATTCAATAATGGATACATCAGGTAAAAAAGAAACTAAAACAAGTTATGCAGATGGTAAAAATACATCAATTGGAAAATTAGCGGCTGAGGCTGCAAGAGATCACAATGCTTTTTATGTGCAAAAGGCATTACGTGAGGCTATCGAAGAGGGTACGGTTGTTAAAGAAACTAATATAGCTGGAGAAATGGATTGGAAAGATCCTGGTTATGATGTTGATAATGAGGCTAAACAGAAAAAAATAACAGCATATAATCAATATAAAAAGATAACTAAAGAAACTACAAAAGCTGAGGCAAAAGAACAAAGTGAAACAGTTACAATAAATGGAAAATCATATACTGTAATTGGACCATTAAAAATGACATACAGATATAAAGGAATAAAGGAAGTCACAGTTGCAAATGCAAAATGGACAAATGGAAATAATTCTGAAGATATATATTGGCGTCAACAAAAGGAGAAAAAAGATGGAAAATGGACTTATACAAAATGGAATAATGATTTCAATGATAAAGATGGAGAAAGATTTAAATTAAACAGTGATAGTAAATCATTTTACATAGCAGTTGAAACTTCAAAATTACCTGAAAATGGACAATATAATATAACAATTAAACAAAGTGGATTTGAATACAACGAGGCAAGGATAGTAGTTTGTGTTGGACAACAACAACAACAATCAGGTTTATATGCATATGACAATAATCCACATTCTGTTAATGGTCAAATTCAATGGACAATTAAGAGAACAGTACAATTAGGAGAATTAAAGATTGTTAAAAAAGATAAAATAACAGGACAAGAAATTAATGGTGGACAATTCAAACTTTATGCAACTTTAAATGATGGAACTAAAGGAATTGTATCTGGAGATGCAGCAGGAACTAAATCATATGGATCAGTTTCAGTTGAACAAGCTACAAAATATCCATCACAAACAGTTATCAAAAACCTAAAATATGGAACATATGACATTTGGGAATCAGTTGCTCCAGAAGGATATGATATTACAAAACAAAAAGGATATAATGAAACTTATAAAATGGCATTCTTAGGACAGGTTGTAGTAAGTGGTAACCAACAATATACATTTAGTGCAGATAATGGTCAAGTTGTTGAAATAGAAGGTGATGTATGGTCTAATAAGCCCGAAACAAAAGTAAATACAATAGAAAGTAAACGTGTTGAATCAAGTAAATTATTAGAAGGAATTACTGTAAACTTCTATGATGGAAATCAAGCGACACCAATTGCAACAACAAAAACAGATGGTCAAGGTCATTACAAATTTACAACAAAAAATGCATCAACATATACTGGAGAAGATAAAAATATTTATTATACAGATTTAGTAAAAGGATATGTAGAATTTATATATGATAATAAAGAATATATAACAGTAGAGCCATCAACAGGAAATGAAACAGATACATCAAAAGCACAAGAATATGAAATGACAGCAGAAAAACTAGATGATAATAACCTAACAGGAACAACAGGAAATAATCCAGGAAGAGCAGTTACAAATAGGCAAATAGGACTTGCAGGTTACTATGATAATAAAACATTCAAAGCAAGTAATATAAACTTAGGATTAATCCAAAAACATACACCAGAATATAGTGTAAATCAAACATTAGCATATGTAAAAGTAACTATGAATGGTTATGAATATACTTATAAATATGATGATGCACCTGCAACAGTATCAAAATATGTACCAAAAGTATCACAGCAAATGTCTGCATCTTATTTTACAGCAAAAATGTATCCAACAGATATAGTTTATAATATTGCTGAAAAATCAGATGAATTGAAAGTTTATGCAGTATACAGTATAGCTGTAACAAACACAGAAACAGTATATTATGATAATCTTTATACTGAACAAAGACTATACTTGGAATCATTAAAAGATAGTTATGATACAGATAGATTTGAATTATGTACTGACAAAAATAACTCAGATAAATCAGACTTTGCATTATGGAGCACTGATTCAGAAGGAAATGCAAGTTATGATGTAGATAATGCAAACAGTGTATTTAAAGATGGTATAGAAAAATCAGGAACAAAAACATCATATATTCAATTTAAATTGAAAGACGATGCTGTTAAGCAAATATTAGAAAGAAATCTACAAGATGAACAGTTAGCAAAAGCACCAACAGTTGCAGTCGTAGAGGGATATCATGAATATTTGAGAACAGATAACTTATGGGTTCACTCAAATAATGTAAGAGCATTTAATGGAGCAAAAGGAACTAATAGTTATCCAACACAAAATGATGCTAAGAAAAAATACTATGTACACAAATCAATTGAAAAAACACAAACCTCAGGAGAATTATATTTAAGATTTGAATTAGGAGAGTCAAGAAAGCTTTCAGGAACAGTATTTGAGGATACTAAGACAAGTGAGAGTGCAAAGAATAATACAAACCTAGGAAATGGTATTATAGATTCAAGTGAAAATAATAGAGGTGAAAGTGTAACAGTAGAGTTATTAGATGAAAGTAAAGAGGTAGCAAAATTATATCAAGAAAAAGATGGCAAGGTTGTTTATGATGAAAAGGGTAATTTACCAGATGCTATGACACAAACCAAGTCAGACGGAACATATGAGTTTGATGGTGTGGCTCCAGGATATTATTATATAAGATTTACTTATGGTAATGGTACTCAAAAAATAATGCCAGGAAATAAATACATATTATCAAATGATTATAAATCTACAATAATAAATACTACAGATGCTGGAGATATAATTAAAAATGCTATGGATGTAACAGATGAACAATTAGCAGAGGCTAAAAAAGCATTACCAGCAAATCAAACAGAGGCTCAAAAGAAAATTGTAGAATGGTATAAATACTTAAATAACACTAATTACTCAACAGCTATTGATAACCTTTCTCAAAGAGAAGACTATGTATATACAGAAGGAAAGACATATAATGAGGTAGGAGAAGAAGTTGACTTGAAGAAATTAATAAATGCATATACACCAGTAACAAGTATATCAATAGAAAATGATACAAATAATTCTACTAATGTAGAAGGAGAAGGAGAAAATCCAACACAAGTACAAAAGGCAGAATACAAAGGATTTAACTTCGGAATTATAAAACAGGGAACAACAACTTTAAAACTTGATAAGAAAATAACTAATATTAAGTTTACAACACAGACAGGAACAACATTAGTATCTGCTAATCCAACAGATAGAACAGCACAATATGTAACAGCATTAGATAAGGTCGATGGTGGAAGTAAGAGAGTAAAAATGGAAATAGAGCAAAATCTAATATATGGTTCTGGATTAGAAACAACATATAACATAACCATTTCAAACAATTCTACTATAGATTATAACGGAGAAGAATATTACAAATACGGAAAAGGAAATGACAAAAAGAAGATTAATATTCAAGAAGTTAAAGATACTTTGGATTCAAAATATGATTGTGATGCAGCATCAATAGATGAAATCGTTAATGGAAAAGATAGTGGAAATGATATAAAAATATCAAAGAATGAAGATAACAGCTTAACAATGACAAATTGGACACCTATTGCAAGTGGAGAATCTACATCTGTAACATATACTGCTAAAACACTATTATCTTCTGATAATGATACATCATATGAAAATAATGCTCAAGTTACAAAAATAACACTTGCTAAATTAAGTACCTTAGAAACAGGATTTAATTGGGATGACACAAAAGACCAAACATCATTAGCAATAACACAACCAACAGGTAGTGATAGAAGAAATACGTATTGGATAGCAGGATTTATAGGATTAATTGTTTTAGCAACAGGATTAGTATTTATAAAGAAAAAAGTGTTAAAGAAATAGCACAATAGACGAATAGCGGTATTCCGTAAGGAATATCGTTATTTTTTGCCTTAAAAATATTTTTGAAACAAAAATGTAATATAAATTTAAACAAAAAACATAAAATTCGCTTAAAGTAACTTCCGTAAAGAGTTTGTGGACATTTTTTGTAATAATTCCAAAAACGAAAAAAACACATATTGAAATAACATAAAAAAGATGTAACAATATATAAGACAAATAAGTTTGAAAGGGAGAATTATGAGATGTTAAAAATGAAAAAAACATTTAATAAATTAGTGGCAATTGAAACAATATTAACAATGACATTGTATTATTTTGTGTTTGTTGGAATGACAGCAATAAGCTATGCAATAGATGTAGTAAGAACAAACAATACAAATGTTGAATTTTCTGCATATTTTCAAAATGAGAATGGAGAAAAAGTGCAAAGAGTAGAAAATAATATTGATAAAGAAGAATACCTTTATGTAGATATATCTGTGAAAAATGAGGGAAAATTAAATGCTGAAATAACATTAGGTGATAGCAATTTTAACATTAAACCAGACAAACTAAGTCCAGAGATATCAGAAATTTCAGGTAATACTGTAAAGCTAAATCAAATAAATGCAGGAAATACTGTTACAGTAAAACTTGGAATAAGTGCGAAAAAGGAAAGTGGAATAAAGGAAGATTCATTAGATGCAAAAACAAGTGTACAACTAAAAGGACTGTATATAAATAGCCAAAATATTGAAACAAATAAATACACTGAAATAACTGGAAACGCTGAAGTGGAAGTAAAATGGAAATCTAATGAAGATACAAGTATAGAGCTAGATGGAAATGTATTTACAAACTACATATATGAAATAAATGGGGAAAGTAAAAGACTAGTACAGATGTTGGTAAGCAGTAATATTTTAAACAATAGTTATCCTGTAAAAACAACAGAAATAAATTTAAATGTTCCAAAAAATGTAGAAGATGTAGTTGTAAATGCAAGAAGAACAGATGCTACAAATATTAATAATCAATTTAGTAAGGCAAATTATGAATACAAAAAACAAGAGAACAAAGTAACAATAAAAGTAAATAATGATGGTGAAAATATAAGTTGGGAAAATACCGCTAAAGATGAGTTTGTTGTTACATATATATTAAATAAAGAACAAAATATAAACAATCAAGAAATACAAATAGAAGATAAATTAAAATTATACGATGAAAAGGAATTATCACAAACAAAAAGCATTGTTGTTTCTGAAAATATAGATGGGGTAATTTCAAATAGTATTGAAACAATAGAAAATGAGATATACAAAGGAAAGCTATATACAGGTGAAGAAAGAGATTATACACAAATAAACAAGGTAAATGTTGACTATGTAGGTATAAATAACATAATAAATATAACACAAAAACAGTCAACATATTTACAAAATAATGAAATAAAAACAGCAAATATATTATATAAAGAAACAAAAATAAATAAAAATGAATTATTAAAAATATTAGGACAAAATGGATATTTAACAATAGAAAACCAAAGTGGTGTATTAATAGCAAGTATAAATAAAGATACTCAAACAGATGAAAATGGAAAAATAGTAGTAACATACCCAAATGGAGAAAAAGAAATAAAAATAAAAACAAGTACACCAATAGATGTTGGAGAATTAAAAATAGAAAATACAAAAGGAATATTTGCTAATGGATATTTAAGAGAAGATATAAAAAATTTAACAGGTATAAAAGAAAATACAACAATAAATGAAAAAGAAACAGAAAAAGTAATAAATTTGAAAGAAACAGAAACATCAGCAAATATAGCAATAAATGCATCAAAATTATCTACAATAGCAAGTAAGCAAAACTTAAAAGTAGAGGCTACATTGCAAGCTAATGATGAAAGTAAAGACTTATATAAAAATCCAAATATAACAATAAAATTCCCAAAAGAAATTACAATAAAATCAATGCAATCATCAGTATTATATAAAAATGGTTTGGAATTAGAAAAGGACATAAGTGCAAGTAAGAGCGAAGATGGAAGAACACAGGTAAATGTAAAACTAAATGGAGAACAGAAAAATTATGATATTTCAGGTGGAACAAAGATATGTTTACAACTAGAAATAAAAGTAAATAAACTTACTCCAAGTAAAATAAGTCAAATAGAAATGAATTACACAAATGACTACAAAGAAGGAGAAAAAACTTCTACAGTAGATGTAAATTTCGAATCACAATATGGATTAATGATATATAACCAAATAGCAAATTATAATAACAAAGGAGATGCGGTAGTTACAGTTGATAAAAAAACAACATATGGGGAATTAAATTCAAATTCAGAGAAAAAAGATATAACATTAAACACAGCATTGATAAATAATTATGAGGAAAAAATAACAAATGTAACATTAATAGGAAAAATACCATCAAAGCAAACGACAGAAAGTTTTTCAGCAAAGTTGAATGAGCTAAAGACAAATAATAGTAAATTAAAAATATATTATTCAAACAAAACAGAACCAAAAGCCGAAGATACAAGTTGGGGAGAATATACAGAAGAAGCAGTATCATATAAAGTTGTTGTGGATGAAATGGAAAAAGAAGAAGTTGTAAAACTTAATGTACCTATAACAATACCGGAAAATATAAAAAATGGACAAAAAGGAACATTATCATCAACAGTTAGTGCACAATATGAAAATAAGGTAAACACAAATTCTTCAAACATTGTATTAACATCAACATCTGATATTTCCTCACAAGAAAACGAAAAAACAACCGCACAGGAAACTAAAAGCGGCTTAAGCACAAAGATTAGTGCATTTAGAGGAAATGATGGTTTATTAGATGGTGATAATATCTATGAAGGTGAAACAGTGAGATATAAGGTTACAATAACAAACAACACGGGAAAGGATTATGAAAATGTAACTATAAAGGCAAACCAGAAAAATGGTTATGTTTGGGATTTAGTGGAAAAAGATGTATATAACCCTTATTATGGTACAAATGGAAAAGAGCATTATTATGAGATTACAGATAAAAATGAGATTGAATTAGGAACAGTTAAGACTTTGAAAAATGGTGATGAATTTACATATGAGTATGAGGCTGCTGTTTATGAATTGAGTAATACCAAGATAGATGGAACGGAAACTTATGGGAGTATATCGGTTGTTTCAAGTGATAAATCGTTGAATGAAACAGTTAATACTATAAAAAATAGTATTAAGAAAGCGGAGTTGGAGGTAAACATGATACATTGTTTATCAAATGAAATGACAGTAGTAAGTGGAGGTTCAATAGATACTAACATTATAGTAAAAAACACAACAAAAGAAACAATGAAGGATATTTTAATAAAGGTAGCATATTCAAGTAATTTAAATTTAGATATTACAGCTCAAGATGGACTTTCATATGTTAACGAAGAAACGACTAAAGATGGTACTAAAATAAAAACTTTAAAAATAGAATCTCTTGAATTTGGTAAAGAATTAGAAATAGAATTGATGCCATATACAAATGATAATTTAAATGGAGAAGAAAGTACAGATGTATGGTTGTTTACAGAGGCATTAACATCAAATAAAAACAGTTATGTATCAAATAAAATTACTAGAAATGTGGTTAGTTTTAATCCAGATATAGAATTAGAACAACAAGCAGAGTTTGAAAGTGGTAAAAAAATCAATGTATCTACAGATAAAATCAATGACGGAGATAAAGTTAGATTTACAGCGACAATAACCAATAATGAAAAGGTTGAACACACTATCGAGGTTAATTACAACCCAGATAAAAATATAGATATACAAAATGCAGAATTGAAAATAGGAGATAAAACAAGTAGTATTGATAATTTTGATTACAATTATATAAGGATTAGTAAAACAAAACTTAAAGCTGGTGAAAGTATGGAAGTCATGGTAATAGGAGAGGTTAGTACTGAAAATATAGACAATATAACAAATAAGTTAAATGTTTGGGATGATAGTGTTGAAATGTCATTAGAAAATCAATTAAAAATTAATGTTAATAAAATAGAAATTACAGATGACGATGATGATGATACGTATTATCCAGATAATTCAAATAATGGTAACAATAATGATTCTAATAACTCTAATGTAGAAAAGAAATACACAATTAGTGGACTTGCATGGTTAGACAATGATAAGGATGGAAAAAGAAATTCATCAGAAGAATTAAAAAAAGATATTGATGTTTATGCAATAAAATTAGAAACAGGAGAGGTTGCATTAACAACAAAAACTGCATCAGATGGAAGTTATCAGTTGGAATTAACACAGGGCAAATATATAATTGCATTCAAATATAATAATGAACTATATACATTAACAACATACCAAAAATCAGGAGTTGGAGATACTGAAAATTCTGATGCTATAGAAAAACAAATGACAATAAATGGAGAAAATATGCCAGTTGGAGCTACTGATATAATAGAACTAAATCAAAATATAAGTAATATAGATATAGGTTTAGTAACAAAAGGCAATTTTGACCTAAAAATACAAAAATATATAAGTCAAATAAAGGTAAATGACAATAAAAAAGTAACTACATATGTTCAAAAAGAAAATACAACTCTAGCAAAAGCAGAAATAAAAGCTAAAAACTTAAAAGGAGCATTAGTAGTTATAGAATACAAAATTAAAGTAACAAATGCAGGAGATGTAGCAGGATATACAAGAAGTATAGTAGACTACATGCCAACATCATTAAACTTCAATTCAGGTTTAAATCCGGATTGGTATTTATCAGGAAACAATTTGTATAATACAAGTTTATCAAACACAAGAATTGAACCTGGTGAAACACAAGAATTAACTTTAACATTAACTAAAACAATGACAGAAGGTAATACTGGTTTAGTAAGTAATGAAGCAGAAATAACCGAAAGTTCGAATGAATTGGGTATAAAAAATAAAACACAAGAAAAGGGAACAGCAAATGTTATTATAAGTGTAAGCACAGGAGCATTAATTAATTATGTAGCAACAACTATTATAACATTAATAATATTAGGTTTATTTGCATTTTTAGTAAATAAAAAATTTCAAAAAATATAATTCGGAGGAAATAGCAATGAAAAGAACGTATAAGAGAAATGTTGTAAATGTAATATTTTGTATGTTATTTTTAGTAATAATATATTGGCTTGTTGGAAAAGTATATGCAGATAATAAATATTATTACGAAAACGAGGATGGTACTGTAGATTTTAAGAGTGAAGATGCTATTATGTCGATTAGTGCTGATCATTTGTTAAAACTAGGAAAAAAATTAGATTGGTATCATAATGTGAATAAAAATGAATTTTGTTTAATAAAAACATTGGGAGATAGAAGTAGACTTCAATATACATGTTTGTATCATAATAAGAAAGCAACAGAGATGTCAATAAATACTAAAGTTAATGTTGTATATGATATAACATTTGACTCTGATAAAGGTGTAATGAAAATAAAATCGAAAAAAAATATTATAAAAGAAGATAATTATACTGGAGAACGTGAGTCTGGAGAAATGGAAAGTTATGTAAATGATGAAGAAAATGGGAATCTTATTGCTGAATTAGCAGTTGCAGCAACTAAGACAAGAAACAATGGAGGGGTAAGAAAAAAACTAATAGAAGTAACAAATAAAAATTTAGTAGTAACTGCAGCTGGATTGAAAAATAATACTTACGGTGATTTTATGGGTGATCAATTAGCTAACGACATTTCTATTAAAGAAGAAGAACAAACAATAAATAATAATGAAGTAAATAAATATAAAGATTATAAAAAAATAACTAAAGATGGTAGAGAAACAAAAAAAGAAGCAGCAGAACGTAACCTTGACACTGGAGAAAATTGGGGAAGAAGAAATAAAGATAAATATACGATAATTGGACCATTAAAGATGGATTTTGGATATATGGGAATTGAAAGAGTTCAAGTAGGAAATGCAGAGTGGACAGAAGAAAAAAAGACAGGTGATATATTATGGTGTCAACAAAATGAGAAAAAAGATGGTAAATGGACTTATACAGATTGGAGTATGGACTTTAACAAAAAAGTTAATACTAGTAGCGGAGAATTTATGTTAAGTGCTGGCGATCGAGCTTTTTATTTGGCTGTAAATAAAGATTGTTTGCCGAATACTGGTACATATATGATAACAATTGGACAGAAGGAATTTAAATATCAGAAATCTAGAATTATGATTTGTATGGGAAGTAATTTACAACAAGCAGGATTATATGTTTTCGACAAGACTTCAAGTTCTGTTAAGGGAGAAATTAAATGGAGAATTGAGAGAACAGTACAATTAGGAAAATTGAAAATTATTAAAAAAGATGCAACAACAGGACAAGAAATTAATGGTGCACAATTCAAACTTTATGCAACTTTAAATGATGGAACGAAAGGAATTGTATCTGGAGATGCAGAAGGAACTAAATCATATGGAGGTTCAATTGACCAAGCAACAAAATATCCATCACAAACAGTTATTAAAAACCTAAAATACGGAACATATGATATTTGGGAATCAGATGCTCCAGAAGGATATAATAAAGAAAAACAAGCGGGATATAATGAAACCTATGGAATGGTATTTTTAGGACAAATTGTAGTTAATGGTGACCAAGAATATACATTTGAAGGATATAATAGTCAAGTTGTCGAAATAGAAGGAAATGTATGGTCTAATGAGCCTGATACAAAGAATAACACAATAGAAACCAAACTTGTATCAACAAGCAATTTATTACAAGGAATAAGAGTAAACTTATATGATGGAGTTCAATCTACACCAATTGCAACAACAACTACAGATAATCAAGGTCATTATATATTTACAACAAAAAATTTATATACTGGAAAAAACAAAAATATTTATTATACAGATTTAGCAAAAGCATATGTAGAATTTATATATGATAATAAAGAATATGTAACAGTAGAGCCATCAACAGGAAATGAAACAAATACATCAAAAGCACAAGAATATGATACAACAGTTGCAAAACTAGATGATAATAAATTAACAGGAACAACAGGAGAGAATCCAGGAAAAGCAGTCACAAACAGACAAAAAGGTCTTACAGGATATTTTGATAGTACAAAATTCAAAGTAAGCAATGTAAATTTAGGATTAATGAGAAAGCATACACCTGAATTTAGTGTTAATGAAACACTAGCATATATAAAAGTAAATATGAATGGATATACATATACTTATAAATATGGTGATGCACCTGTAACAACCTCAAGTTATGTACCAACAGTAAATGAACAAACTACAGCAAAGACATTTACAGGAAAAATATATCCGACAGATATAGCTTATAATATTGTTACAGAAACATCAGCTCTAAATGTTTATGCGATATATCGTATAGATGTAACAAACTCAGAGAGTGTAAACATAGATAATCTTTACAAAGAACAAATGTTATATTTAAAATCATTAACAACAAGCTATGATCAGAATAGGTATGAATTATGTACAAATGAAAATAATTCTGATAAATCAGATTTCGGATTATGGGAAAAAGATGGAGAAGGTAATGCAAAATATAATATAAATAGCGAAAACAGTTCATTTAAAAAAGGTATATCAAGTGGTCAAACATCTAAAGCATATATACAATTTAAAGTACAACAAGGAGCACTAAAACAAATATTAGAAAATAATATTGATGATAAAGATTTAAAACAAGCCCCATCTATAGCAACTGCTGAAGGATATCATGAATACATAAGAACAGATAATTTATGGGTTCATTCAAACAATATTAGTGCATTTGAAGGTTCAAAGGCAACAATTGACTATTTGCTACCAAGACATGAGAGTAAAAAATATTATGTACATAAATCAATAGAAAATAAATATTCATCAGGAGCGTTGTATTTAAGATTAACATTAGGAGAATCTAGAAAAATTTCTGGAACTGTGTTTGAGGATAATCAAACAAGTAAAAGCCAGGAAGAAGGAACAATATTAGGAAATGGAATTTATAATAATGGAGAAAATCAGGTTAAAGACGTAAAAGTAGAACTGTTAGAAAGTGATAAAAAAACGGTATCTACGTTATACAAGAAAGATGATAGAGAAGGAGTAAAAATCAGTTTAGCAGTAACAAAATCAATAATAAATGGAGTTTATCAATTTGATGGTGTAGTTCCAGGGCATTATTATGTAAGATTTACATATGGTGATGGTACTCAACAAATAGTTGGCGAATACAATAAAGATAATGGTGTACAAGTATATATTAATGAGTATAAATCTACTATAATAAATACTAACGAAAATGGAAATAAAATAAAGAATGCTATTGATTTTTGGGAAAAGAATACATATAGTGATTTTGAAAATTTATCAGAACAACAAAAAAAGGAAATAGGACAATGGTATAATAATTTAAATGATAAATATTCAACAGCAATAGATGATATGGAAAAAAGACATGAATCTGATGAATACATTTATACGAGTGATGAGGGCACAAAAAAGGGCGATGAAAAAGTTGAATTATTAAAAGAAATGAATGCATATACCCCAATGGTAAGTATTCCAATAGAAAATGATATAGAAGATTCAACAAATGTACAAAAAAGAGAAAAGGAAAATGAGAAAACAGTCTATACAGAACCAGAAGGAGTACAAAAGTTTGAATATAATGGATTTAATTTTGGAATTATAAAACAAGGAATAACTGAAATTGATGTAAACAAAGAAATAAAAAATATAAGAGTTACAACACAAACAGGAACTAATCTTGTATCGGCAAGTCCAGATGATAAAGAGGCAAAATATATAACGGCTATAGATAAATTTTGCAAAAATGCAAAAATGGAGATAGAAAATAACTTGGCATATGGTTCAGAATTGGCAGTAACATATCAAGTAACTTTAACAAATAATTCAACATTAGACTATAGTAATGATGATTACTTTAAATATGGTATAAAAGAAAACGAAAAGAAGGTTACTATAAAAGAAGTAAAGGATCAGATAGATTCAAGATATGATTTTAATCAAGAGGAATTTGATGAAACAGTTAGTGGTTCAACAAGAAAGGGACAAATTAAAGTACAAAAAGTAAAAGAAGGAAATAATAAATATTTGTTTATGACAGAATGGACACCAATAAAAAAAGGAGAAAGTACATCTGTAACTTATACAGCTAATACATTATTATCTTCAAATAGTTTGTCTACATACACTAATAATGTAAGTTTAACAAAAATTTCACTCGATAAGTTAACTTGTTTACAAAGATTGTTCAAGTGGAAAAATGACGAAACCTATTTTTCAATCACAGCTCCAACAGGAAAAGACAAAAGCAACAAATACATAATAGCAGCAGGAATAAGCCTAAGTGCACTAGCAATAGGAATACTAACAATAAAAAGAAAAGTGCTAAAAAAATAAAAATACGTACTAACATCTTGAAATAAAAAAATAAATATTGTATTATAATAGGGAAAACAAAAAGAAAGGAAAAACAAAATGAGAAAAAAAATTATAATACCAATAATAATAGCAATAATAATAATATCCACAATAACAATAATAACACAAAAAAAATCCAACAAATACAATTACAAAATAGAAGAAATAAAAACATATAACTACTATATAACAAAAAACAACGAAAACTATGGAGTAATAGACAAAGAAGGTAAAACCATAATAGAACCCAAATATGTTAATATAATAATACCAAATCCAGAAAAAGACATATTCATATGTTATACAGATAGTGAAAAAACAGAAACACTAAATGCAAAAGGGGAAAAGCTATTTACACAATATGAAGAAACACAACCAATAAAACTAAAAAACGTAGCAAGTACCCTTTCATATGAAAAAAGTGTATTAAAATACAAAAAAGACGGTCTATATGGAATAATGAATTTTGATGGAAAAATAATCACACAAAACATATACTCAACAATAGAAAACCTACAACCAACAGAAGGAAAGCTACTAGTATCAATAGAAGGAAAATATGGAGTAATAGACATAAAAGGTAACCTATTGGTAAAAACTGAATATGATAAAATATCATCAGACGGATATTATACAAAAAAATACGAATACAAAAAATCAGGATTCATAACAACAAACAAAACAGACGATGGATTTAAAAGTGGATATATAACATATGACGGAAAAACTATTTTAGAAACAAAATATAATGAAATAGAGAGAATATCAAAAGAAGATGATAACAACATATACTTAATAAACTCAGAAAACGGAAAATACGGCTTATACAAAAACACAAAAAAAGTAATAGAAAACGAATACCAATCAATATCATATGAAGATAGTGGAATAGTAATATTACAAAAAAATAAAAAATATGGAGCTGCATCACTAGATGGCAAAATAATAATAAATGTAGAAAATGACAACATAGAATCAAGAGGAATCTATATATATGCAAAATCATCAAACAATAAAGTATATGACACAAGCGGAAATGAAGTAGATATAAACTTCAATAGAACAATATATAAAACAGAAAGTGAAGAATACCAAATATCAACATTATTAAATAACAATATAACATACTATGGAATTATAGATAAAAATGGAAACAAGCTAGTAAACGAAAACTATAGATATATAGAATATCTATATAAAAATTACTTCATAGCAACAGATGAAAATGGCAATTTAGGAGTAATAAATAGTAATGGAAAAATAATATTAGATATGAAGTATAGTTCACTTCAAAAAATAAAAGGGAAAAATATAATTCAAGCAGTAGAAAAAGACACCGATGTAAGCAATTTTTATTCAAAAGAAATGCAAGAAATACTCAAGATATCAAAACCTAATATACAAATAGAAGAAGAATATATAGTAATATCAAATGATAAAGAGGAAAATTATTTAGATAATGATGGAAACAAAATACAAGATATAACATCATTACAAAAATCAAATTATCCAAAACAAATAGGAGATTACAAAAAAGAACAATTAACAATTGAAGATGTATATTATGTAAAAAAATAGTAAATAATAAAAAAGAAAGTGATAATATAAGAACAAAAATTATCACTTTCTTTTTTATGATATAAGGAGATGATCTATATGACATTAGGGTTAGCATTATCAGGAGGAGGAATTAGAGGAGCTGTTCATATAGGAGTATTAAAAGCTCTTGAAGAAAATAATATAAAAGTAGATATAATAGGAGGAACAAGCTCAGGAAGTCTAGTTGCATCATTATATGCAATGGGATATTCACCTATACATATATATGAATTATTTAAAAGATATGGAAAAATAATTACAAACATGGAAAAAGGAACAATACTAAATGGTGTTGGTGGTTACATTATAAATAAAAAATTTAATATTTCTGGACTTAATGATGGAAAGGCAATAGAAGAGCTATATAATGAATTTGCAGAAAAAAAGAAAATATACAAAATGTCAGACATGAAAATGCCAATTGCCATTCCTACAATTGACGTAAATGATGGAAAAGAATATGTTTTCACAAATATAGATTCCAAAAACAAAAGTTACAAAAAATACATTACAAATATAACAGTTGGGGAGGCAGTAAGAGCAAGTAGTAGTTTCCCTGCAATATTTTGCCCATGTGAGTTCGAAAATCACATATTTTTAGATGGTGGAACAATAAACAATATACCTGTTAGTGAAGTAAAAAAATTAGGAGCTAAAAAAGTTATAGCAGTCAAATTTGATCCAATAAAAATAGATAATCAAAGTAATGTAATGGATATTGTATTAAGAACAATTGATATTATGGGCAATAAAATAATAGAGAAAGACTTA
This sequence comes from uncultured Clostridium sp., assembly GCA_900553125.1. Lineage (GTDB taxonomy): Bacteria > Bacillota > Clostridia > TANB77 > CAG-508 > CAG-269. The sequence continues at coordinate 37,405 of USCB01000013.1, forward strand.
GAAAAATGTGACCTAATACTTAATATTCCAACAGATGATGAAATAGGGTTTTTAGATAGTAACCAAATAGAAAATTGTTATAAATTTGGGTATAAAACAACTATAGAAAAAATGGAAGAAATAAAAAAAATACTTTCAAAATAAAATTTCACATATTTTTATCAAAATAATATAATAAAATAAGAAAGAGAGGGGAATATGAATACATATTATTTTGATAATGGAGGTACAACAAAAGTAAAGCAAGAAGTAGTAGATGAAATGATACCATATTTTAGTGAGCATTATGGAAACCCTTCATCAGCATACGGAATTGGAAGAGAGGCAAAAAAAGCTATAGAAGAATCTAGAGAAAAAGTTGCTAAATTAATTGGTGCTAAGAAAAATGAAATATATTTTACAAGTTGTGGTTCAGAGGCTGATAATACAGCATTAAAAGGAATAGCATATGAAAACGAAAGAAAGGGAAGACACATTATAACAACTAAAATTGAGCATCCTGCTATTTTAGAAACATGTAAATTTTTAGAAAAACAAGGCTTTGAAATAACATACTTAAATGTTGATAATCAAGGATTTGTGAACTTAAAAGAATTAAAAAGGAGTATAACAGAAAAAACAATATTAATAAGTATAATGTTTGCAAATAATGAAATAGGAACAATTGAGCCAATAGAAGACATTGCAGAAATTGCAAAATCTAGGAATATAATATTTCACACAGATAGTGTTCAGGCAGTTCGGAAATGTAAAAATAAATGTTCACGAAATGGGAATAGATATGTTATCATTATCAGGACATAAATTTCATGGACCCAAAGGAGTTGGAGCATTATATGTAAAAGAAAATATAAAATTTGAAAAATTTATGAATGGAGGACATCAAGAGAAAAATAAAAGAGCAGGAACGGAAAATACAGCAGGAATAGTAGGATTAGGTAAAGCGGCAGAACTTGCAGATGAAGGATTAGAAGAACATATAAAAAAGATGAAAGAATTGAAAAATTATTATTTAGAAAGAGTTACAAAAGAAATACCAAACATAAGAATAAATGGACCATTAAATGCAAGATTGCCAGGAAATATGAACATGTCATTTGAAAATATAAATGGTAATGATTTATTACTTGAACTAGATAATGCTGGGATATGTGCATCAAGTGGCTCAGCATGTACATCAAAAGACCCTACACCATCACATGTTTTAACAGCGATAGGTTTAGATGAAAAACTAATAAAAGGAGCTTTACGTATTACATTTGGAGAGTTCAACACATTAGAAGAAGTAGATTATTTGGTAGAAAACTTGAAGAAAAGTATAAAAAAGTTAAGAAAAACAGTATAACAAGGAATAAAAGGCAAATAATAAAAAAAGAAAGATAAAATAACAGCAATTGCTATAATTATAAAAAGGAGAACCACCATGAAAATAAATGGAATAAAAAAACATATAATTGAAATATTAGAAACGATAATTGGTTCATTTATAATGGCAGTTGCTGTATCACTTTTTTTACTTCCAAATGAATTATCTTCAGGTGGTTTTGCAGGAATCGCAACAATTATATATTATCTATTAAAAATACCAATGGGAACAACTATACTTATTTTAAATATACCTTTATTCATATTGGCAACTTTTAAAATAGGAAGAAGATTTTTAGAAAAATCCATAATAGGAACTGTTAGTTTATCATTATTTATAGATATACTTGATAAATTTAACCCACTTACAAATGATAAAATATTAGCATGTGTATATGGTGGAATCCTTACCGGAATTGGGACAGCCATTTTACTAAGAGCTCATTCATCAACAGGTGGCTCAGATTTACTAAGTCTTGTTATAAAAGAGTACAAGCCTATGTTTCGAACTGGTAATTTGATATCAATAATAGATTTTATAATTGTTTTTTTTAATGTTATATTTTTAAATAAGATAGAGATTGGGCTATATTCTGTGATTGCAATATATCTTATGGGGAAGGTTATTGATATTTTGTTTGAGGGAATTTATTTTACAAAATTGATATTCATAATATCAGATAGGAGTAATGAAATAGCTTATTTTATAGAACGTGATGTTAAGAGAGGTGTGACTGGAATTTATGGAAAAGGAATGTATACAGATTCGAAAAAGTTGGTTTTGATGTGTGCTATAGGAAGAAATGATTTGGCAGAGATAAAGAAGGCTATAAAGAAAATAGACCCAAAGGCTTTTTTGATAATAACAAATTCGAGAGAAGTTTTGGGGGTTGGGTTTAAGGAGAAGATATAGTTTGAAAGTTATATAGAAAAAATGAGAGAAGGTACGAAAATATTACAAGAGTATTACAAAAACATAACATTTTGATTACATCACACAGTGCAGTTGAAAACGGGTGCTAAATATGCTATACTTTTTACAGGATGTGGTATTCGTTTTGTATCGCATAAAATACGAAAGGATAAAAAGTATGATGAAAAATAAAATTAAGGAAAATAGAGCTATAACGCTGATTGCACTTGTTGTAACAGTGATTGTTTTATTA
>USCB01000014.1 GCA_900553125.1 uncultured Clostridium sp.
TTGAGTGGTGGTGTGAGAGGGGAAAAACACACTAAGTGTTATCCTCTACTCGATTTTTATATATCAATCACATTAGATTTTACATTTGAACAAGACAAAAATATAACATTAAATAAAAGCGAATTATTGAATTTAGAAATAAAAGATAAATTTGTGTTAGCATGTTTAGAAAGGAATTGATGGATTGATAAAAAATGTTGTAATTTTATCCTGAGTAAAATTATTTATGTATTTACTAATCAAACAAAATATGATAGAATAACAAAAGTAATATGAATGATAAAGAAAGGAAGTTTTAAAGATGAGCCAAAATATGATGGACAACCTAATAAACAAAATTAAAGAAAAAAATAGCCCGATAGTAATGGGAATAGACCCTAGATATGAAATGATACCAGACATAATAAAATCAAAATATCCAAAGGATATGGCAGGATTTGCTAAATCAGCAGTAGTATTTGCAAAAAAACTAATAGATGCAACTTATGATATAATACCAGCCATAAAGCCACAACTTGCGTATTTTGAAATGATGGGACCTAATGGACTAGATGCATTTCAAGAAATAGTAGATTATGCTAAATCAAAAGATTTAATAGTAATAGCAGATGCAAAAAGAGGGGATATAGGAACAACTTCACAAGGATATTCAAATACATTTTTAGGAGAAACATCATTAGATGATTATAAAGAAAAAATATATGATGCAGATTTTGTAACCGTAAATCCATATATGGGAACAGACTGTGTAAAGCCATTTGTAGAGGATTCTAAAAAATATGGAAAAGGTGTATTTGTATTAGTAAAAACATCAAATAAATCATCAGGAGAACTTCAAGATTTAAGATTAGAAAACGGAAATAAAGTATATGAACAAGTTGCAACATTAGTTGAGGAGTGGGGAAAAGACTTAATAGGAGAATACGGATACAGCAGTATATCAGCTGTTGTAGGAGCAACATATCCAGAACAATTAAAAGAAATAAGAAAACTAGCACCACATACATTTTTCCTAATTCCTGGTTACGGAGCACAAGGAGGAAAAGCGGAAGATATAGCTTTAGGATTTGATGAAAACGGAATAGGCGGAATTGTTAATGCATCAAGAAGTTTAATGTGTGCTTATAAAGCAGACAGATGGAAAGAAATTTATACAGAAGAGCAATTTGCAGAAGCTACAAGAGCAGAGGCTTTGAGAATGAGAGAAGAACTTATGGGTGCAATTCAGAAATAGAAGGGAGAAACTTGTATGAAGAAAAAAATTCCGAATAATATAAATAATATAATTCAATATTTTGTAAAAGGAGTTAATGAAATTCTTGGAAATAGAGTAAAAAAAGTTATATTATATGGATCCTATGCAAGAGGAGATTTCCAAAAGAGTTCGGATATTGATATTATGATATTAACTGACTTAGAAGATGAGGAGTTAATTCAATACAGAGATAAGATTTGGGATTTTGCATATGATGTGGAATTCGAAAATAATTTTGATATAACTTTGTCTCCGTTAGTAAAAAATATAGATAAATTTAATTATTGGCTTAATGCAATGCCTTTTTATATGAATGTACAAAAGGAAGGAGTGGTATTAAGTGAACAATAAAGTATCAAAAGAACTTTCTAAACATCGATTACAACAAGCAAAAGATGATTTAAGAGCAAGTGAAATTTTATATAAAGAAAATCTATATAAATCAGCTAACAATAGAGCATATTATTCTATATTTCATAGTATAAAAGCAGTTTTAGCATTAGAACCAATAGATTTTAAAAGACATAAAGATGTTATAGCATATTTTAATAAGAATTATGTAAGTAATGAAATATTTCCTAAAAAAATGGGAAGAAAAATATCAATAGCAAGTAGGATGAGAGAAGATAGTGATTATGAAGATGAGTTTGTTGTTGAAGCAGATGATACTAAAGAACAAATTGAGACAGCTAGGGAATTATTAGTGTTAGTTGAAACATATATTGGAGAAAATTAGCCAAATAGAAGGGAGAATATATTATGTCAAAAATGCAATTACAAGCAAAATTAGTAAAAAAAGAACAACTAAAAGATGATATTTTCAAATTTTGTGTGGAAGCACAAGAAATTGTAAATATAGCAAAATCAGGTCAATTTTTAGAAATAAGAGTAACAGACCAAGTAGAACCATTCTTAAGAAGGCCAATAAGTATATACAATTTAGATAAAGAAAATGGTATTTTAGAATTTATATTCCAAGTAAAGGGAAAAGGAACTAAAATATTAGCTCAAAAACAAGAGGGAGAATTAATAGATATAATAGGACCTCTAGGACATGGGACATTTGAGTATTCTAAATATCAAAATTTAGCAATAATAGGTGGAGGAATAGGAATATTCCCATTATATGAACTTGCAAAAGAAGCAAAGCTTGATGGAAAAAATGTAAATACATATTTAGGATTTAGAAATAAAGAATTCATAACATTAGAAGAAGAATTTAAAAATGTATCAACATCTTTATGTTTGGCAACAGATGATGGAAGTTATGGAAAAAACGGATTTGTAATAAACTTTTTAAAAGAAGATATAGAAAAAGAAAAAATAGATTCAATATTTGCTTGTGGACCTATGCCTATGCTAAGAGCTGTAAAGGCATTAGCAATGGAAAAAAATATTCCTTGCCAAGTTTCATTAGAAGAAAAAATGGGATGTGGAATCGGAGTATGTTTAGGTTGTGCGGTTAAAACTGCAGAAAGCACAAGTGAAAATCCTGAATATAAACATGTTTGTAAGGCAGGACCAGTTTTTGATGCTACAGAAGTTGAATTTTAGTGTTCCATTGGGACCGGTTCTTTTTGGGACATTTTGAAAAAGAACTGTTCCCAATAAGAAAAAATGAAAGGAGAAAATAAAAATGAATTTAGAAGTAGATTTTGCAGGATTAAAACTAAAAAATCCAGTAACAGTAGCCTCTGGAACATTTGGCTATGGAAGAGAATATAGTGACTTTTATGACCTAGGAAAATTAGGAGCAGTAATAACAAAAGGAACATCTTTAAAACCAAGAAATGGAAATAAACCATCAAGAGTATGTGAAACACCAAGTGGAATGTTAAATAGTATAGGATTACAAAATCCAGGAGTAGAATATTTTGCTCAAAATGATTTACCATTCTTAAGAAAATTTGATACAAAAATTATAGTAAATGCTTGTGGTAATACAGTAGAGGATTATGTTGAACTTTGTAGAGTATTAAATTCTTTAGATATAGATGCCGTTGAACTAAACCTATCTTGTCCAAATGTAAAACAAGGATGTTTAGCTTTTGGTACAACTTATGAGGGTGTAAAAAATGTAACTAGTCAATGTAGAAAAGTTTTAGAAAAGCCTTTAATTGTAAAACTAACACCAAATGTTACAGATATAACAGAAACTGCAAAAGCTGTTGAAGATGCAGGAGCAGATGGAGTATCTTTAATAAATACATTACTTGGAATGAGTATAGATATAGAAAAACAAAGACCATTTTTAGCAAATAATACAGGTGGACTTTCAGGACCTGCAATAAAACCTGTTGCTGTTAGAATGGTATATCAAGTTGCTCAAAAGGTTAATATTCCAGTACTTGGATTAGGCGGAATAGTAAATGGAAATGATGCAGTTGAATTTATGCTTTCTGGTGCAAAAGCAATTTCAATTGGATGTGGAAACTTTATTGACCCTTATGCAGGACCAAAAACAGTAGAGGGAATTGAAGATTATTTAAAAAGACATAATATAGATGATGTTAATGATATTGTTGGTAAAGTTAAAATGAATTGACCTATTGGGACCGGTTCTTTTTGGGACATTTTGTAAAAAGAACGATCCCTAATACAAAAAGAATTAAAAATCATTCTTCAAAAGAATTATTTTAGAATTTAAATAGAAGTATATTTTTACATTGAAAAATTGTAGAATAATGTCAAAAAAAGTGGAAGGTGATGAAATAATGGGATTTAAAGTACCAAAAGGTGTAGAAAAAGTTCCTAAGACAATAAGAATTGATGAAAAAGATTGTGATATTATTCAAAAGCTGGCTTATGATAATAATACTTCATTTAATGATATTGTTAATAGTATGATTAAATATGCTATTGAGAATATGGAGCAGTAAAAAAAGCAGATTAAGACTTAAAAAATCTTAATCTGTTTTCTACTAATATTTCAATCCTAATCCATATAAATCTTCATCAATTAAAGTATGAACTCTAGTCAAAGTTCTATCATTATCAGATTTCAAGCTATTTTCAATAAACTCAGGATGATTAACCAAAAATTCTTTCATAGTATCATCAGGATTATCAAAATATCTATTAATAAATTCTAATTGTTCTTCATTTATAGCACCATGAGCCAAAGCCTCTTTAAATAAATCCTTATTAACAGTAGCTAAAGCATGAGCAGTAACACCTACTTCTTTTAAATTATCAAAACCACCTTGATTTCTATCGATAACCACCAAAGTATGCTCCATATTACCATTTAAATTATTAATAATAGGAACCCATCTTTTGATATAGCTTGAAGCTGTAGTAATTAAATCAGATAAATGTAAAACTTTATCACCATTTAAATTAGAAATAGGTTCCGACATATTAAAATCAGAATTACTTAAAATAGCAGACATATCTTTAAAAATAGTTAAATGTGGTTTATTTAGCAAATAAGCTAAAATAATAGAGAAATACCAATCTCTTCTTTCACCACCAGAAATATATTTAAAATTATCTACACCGATGTTGTTTTCAATATATTCTTTCATTTGATTTATAACATCTTGATAAATTTTATTTGAATTATATTCTTCTAAAACTTTATCAAAAAGTTTTTTAGGTAAGTCAAATTTATCAGCTTTTCCATCATTAATCAATTTAAGTTCATAAGTTATGAAATTTAAAAATTCAGTTGATTCTTTTTCTCCGCCATAAACATATTGGCTATTAAAAAAATAAGGAGAAAGTTTTCCAGATGTTAGCCAGAATGGTTCGTTTTCTTTACAAAATTTTATTGCATTTGATTCAAATAAATATGATAATATTTTATTAGACATGTTAATATAACCTCCTTTAAATTTGAGTATATATTATTATAGTTTAGTGGAATTGTCAAGCGATTTCTGATTTGGGACGGTTCCTTTTCGGAAAAGGAACCGTCCCAAATCAAAAAAATTTCAAAAAAATATTGATATTTTTTTACATTTGGGCTAAAATAGAAAAAGTTCAAAAAATAAAAGGACAGGAGGCTGAAACGTGGTAACTTTAGAAGATGTAAAAAATAATGAAGAAATAAAGTATTTGATAGAAGGAGCCCAAAAACAATTAGATGAACTTCGGATATACAGAGCACTCATATAGGCATATAGGAATTGTGTCAAAAAGGGCTGGAGATATCTTACAAGATTTAGGTTTTGATGAAAGAACGGTTGAGCTAACAAGAATAGCAGGATATATGCATGATATAGGAAATTGTGTAAATAGAGTAGATCATGCACATTCAGGGGCGATATTAAGTTATAATATATTAAAAGATATGGGGATGAGTATTGCTGAAAGAACTGAAATTATGATGGCAATAGGGAATCATGACGAAAGTACTGGTACTGCGGTAAGTGATATATCAGCTGCACTAATATTAGCAGATAAATCAGATGTAGCAAGGTCACGAGTTTCGAAGAAAAATATTGCAACATTTGATATTCACGATAAAGTAAATTATGCTGTAACAAATGCAGACTTGAAACTAGATGCTGAAAAGAGAGTGATAACATTAAAATTAGATATAGATACTACAATATGTCCTGTACTAGACTATTTTAAAATTTTCATGGATAGAACAATTATGAGCAAATATGCAGCAAAGTATCTAAAAATATGGTATGAATTAATTATAAATAATACAAAATTATTATAAAATGAGGAGGAAAAAATGAAAGGAAAAAAATTAAGAGTAATTACACAAATATTAGCAATTATTACAATATGTTTAATATCATTTATTGGGATATATAAACAAGATGCTAATAAAATGAAAAATCAAGTGAAGGATTATGAATTAGGAAAGGATTTGAACGGTTACAGAGAAATTGTACTAGAAGTAAGTGATGCAAATGAGGTTTTGGATTCTGATGGGAAAGTTGTAGGAAATACAGACCAATATAATGATAGTAGTATTGAGTCAAATTCATATCAAAAATCAGATAATAAAATTAATAAAGAAGAAAGTTTAACTAAAGAAAATTTTGAAAAATCAAAATCAATAATTGAAAAAAGGCTAAAAAAATTGAATGTTGAAGATTATAATATAAGCGTTAATACCGAAAATGGAGCAATATATCTTCAAATACCTGAAAATAGTGAAACAGACCATGTTGTTAGCAATATAGTTCAAGTTGCTAAATTCCAAATTAAAGATTCAGAAGATGATTCAAAAATATTTATTACAAACAGTGATATAAAAAAAATATCAGCACTTTATAATACAGAAACATCTGGAACAACAGTATATCTTAGAATGAATTTTAATAAAAATGGAAAGAAAATTTTAAAAGACATAAGTTCAGGAGATTATGCAACCAAAAGTGATTCTAACAGTGAGAATAAAGCTGAAGAAACAAATACATCAAATGAAGAAACTACAGAAAATGAAGCAGAAGAAAATACAACATCTGAAGGAAGCAGTGAAAATAGTGAAAGCAATTCTCAAAAGAAAATAATTTTATCAATAGACAACAATGATATGATAACAACAAGCTTTGATAATCCAATACAAGATGGAGTTATAGATTTGTCTATGAATAAGGCAACAACTGATAGTGACTCAATTGCTGATACATTAGAATCTGCATCAACAATAGCAGCAGTTGTAAATTCTGGAGAAATGCCACTTACATATAAAGTTTCTGATAATAATTATATAAATAGTGATATAAAAATAGAAAATGTAGAACAAGTAATATATATAATAGCAGCAATTACAGTAATAGCATTAGTTTTATTGGTAATTAAATATAAATTAAAAGGTTTCATTGCATCAATGGCTTATATAGGATTTGTAGCCTTAGATTTATTAGTAATAAGATACACAAATGTAACAATAACGTTAGAAAGTATAGTTGCAGGTATAATAATTCTTGCTATAAATTATATGATAGTTTATAAGTTACTAGAAATTTCTAAGAAAGAATTAGATGAAAAGGCTCAGGCAAATAAAAAAGAGTTCAAGTCTATATTAATAAAATCTATACCAATATTTATAATAGCTGTTGTGTTTACATTTGTAAAATGGACAAAAATAGCTACTTTCGGAATGTTTATATTCTGGGGATTAATTTTGAGTATAGTTTATAACTATTTAGTAACCAAAAATATGATAGATTAACAGAAAGGAAGAAGATAATGAAAGAACAAAAAATAAATAAAATATTATATATTGTCGCAATACTTATAATTATTATCGGAATAATAATGTATTATAAAAAAGGTTTCAATATAGAATTATTATATTCAAACAGGCAAGAAGTTTTGATATCAGATAGCAATGAGATGGATGTAACAAAAATACAAGAAATAGCAGGCACAGTGCTTGAAAATAGAAGTGTTAAAGTTGTAAGACATGAAAGATTTGGAAATGCGTTAGAAGTTATATCAACATCAATTAGCGAAGATGAAAAAAATAATTTAGTAGATAAAATAAATGAAGAATGTGGAACTAATATATCAAAAGATGATACTAAAATAATAAGTGTATCAAATACTCAAATAAGAGATATTTTAAAGTTATACATATTACCAGGAATAATTACATTTGCAATTATAGTTATATATTTTGTTATAATGTATCATAAAATAGGATTAACTAAAGTATTATTAAAAAGTATTTTCATACCAGTAATTGCAGAATTGACATATTATTCTCTTATTGTAATTACAAGAGCTGAATTTGGAAGAATTACAAACAGTATTGCAATTGGAATATATGTATTAGCAATAGGAGTTTTAGCAATAAAATTCCAAAATGAAAAAGAAAAATTACCTAAAAAAGAAGAGAAGGAGAATGATTGAAAATGGGAGAACAACAAGAAGTTATATTAACTCAAGAAGGATTTGAAAAATTAGAAGAAGAGTTAAATTACCTAAAAACAGAAAAGAGAACAGAAATAGCTGAAAGAATAAAAACAGCAAGAGGATTTGGAGATTTATCAGAAAACTCTGAATATGATGAGGCAAAAGGAGCTCAAGCTGAAAATGAACAAAAAATTGCAGAATTAGAAGTAAAAATTAGAAATGCAAAAGTTATTGACAGTAAGGAAATAGATACAAAAACTGTTCAAATTGGAAACACTGTTAAATTATTTGATGAAGAATTTGAAGAAGAAATTATATATACTATAGTTGGTTCAACAGAAGTTGATTTAGCAGAAAACAAAATTTCAAATGAATCACCAATAGGAAAAGCTTTACTTGGTAGAAAAAAAGGTGAAGTTGTTGATGTTGATGCTCCAGATGGAATTATTAAATTTAAAATTTTAGCAATAAAAAAATAAAAAGTATAAAATAGAAAAATTATCATATATTTCAATAGGTGGAATATATGATAGTTTTTTTTATAGATGAAATTAAAAAAGTAAGTATTTTTAAATCATTATTTAAAAATATTGTAGTAAACGAAGATAAAATTATGTTGCATTGTCAATATGAAAAATTAGGATTAAAAAGTAAAAAAAAGATTGTGGATAAAATTACAAGAGTATTGAATAATGAGAATGTAAAAAGAGTAATTATTTCAAAAAAATTAAAAAAAGATAAATATTTCACAAATCTTATATATTCTAATGGTTTGGATATTGTTGATGGAAAAAATTTAATGAAAAAGTTAGTAAATCAAATTATAGATAAGGTGTGTATTGAAAATAAGATTGAAAGTCAAAATGCAAATATCAGTATTAGCATAAATAATTTGAATGGATTAGAAATGAATAGTATATATTTATTGGCTAAAAAATTTAAATCATTAAATATAGTCACAAATAATACAAACTATTTTATAAAATTGAAGGAAAAATTATGGAATGAGGAAGGTATTATAATTACTTTAACAAATAATAAAAAGAAAGCATTGGCACAATCGAATATAATTTTAAATGTAGATTTTCCGGAAGAAATGATAAATAAATATACAATATATGGAAATGGTATTCTAATTAATTTGGAAGAAAATGTAAGAATTAAAAAGAAAAGATTTAATGGTAAAATTATAAATGATTATGAAGTTAAAGTAAAAGAAAACACAGAAATGGAAAAAATTACAAAAGACAAAAAATATATAAATTTCGATATCAGAGATATATTAGAAATTTATTTAAAAAATAATCCTGAAGAAATTCAAAATTTAATAATAGTCTAATAATAAGTATAAATTCCCTTAAAATGTAAATAATAATATTAATAAAATTTTAAGGAGGATTATATGGGAGTACATTTTAGGGAAAATGAAGAAAAAATAACAATGGGGATGATTATAGGTGGTATAATAATAATAGGTTTATTGATGACATCCTTAATTGTATATTTAATAAGTGTAAATAAGACAAAAGTTCAAAATAATATTGCTAAACAAGAACAGCAAGTAGCAGATGATAGCCAAGATGAAGAAGAAAATTTTGAAGAGGTTAGTATAGATGTAGGAAAAACAGTAAACGAAGTTTCAAATGAAATGAATAGCACAGCAACAAATACCTTAGAAAATAACCAAAACACAAATAAGGTAAATACGCAAAATAGCATGGAAAACAATACTGTCACAGAAAAAAAGAATACACATATTGAAAAGAAAACTAATACTGTAGAAAGCGAAGAATCAAATTCAAAAAAAGAAGAAACAAAAAATGTAAAATTTACATCACCAATAAAAGGAGAAATCATTAGAGAATTTGCATCAGATTCTCTAGTATATTCAAATACTCTCGATGAATGGGTAACTCATAATGGTGTTGATATAAAGGCTGATAAAACATCAGTTGTAAAATCAGCAGCTGAAGGAACAGTATATGCAATAAAAAATGACCCTAGATATGGATTGACTGTTATTGTAGAACATGATGGTGGATATAAAACTGTTTATGCAAATCTTTTGACTGCTGAGTATGTGGTAGAAGGAGAAAAATTAGAGGTTGGTCAAACTATCGGTACAGTAGGAAATAGCAGTGCTTTTGAAGTTTCTGATGATTATCATTTACATTTTGAAGTAATTAAAGATGGTGAATATTTAAATCCCTGCACTTTAATGGAATTTTAATTTTTCTGATTGGGGACGGTTCTTTTCGCAAAAAGAACCGTCCCCAATCAGAAATTTTTTACTCAAACCCCTTGTCAAACCTCAAAAAATGTAGTAAAATAACAGATGTAAAAAAATTCCTTAAACTTAGTTAAATAATTAACACACCCGATTTTAAACCAGGTCTAAGGAGAAAAAGAAAACAGGAGGTGTAAACTATGATATCAAAAGAATCAAAAGCTGAAATAATAGCAAAATATAAAAGAGATGAAAAAGATACTGGGTCACCAGAAGTACAAATCGCTCTTTTAACAGAAAGAATCAACGAACTAACAGAACACTTAAAAGTTCACAAAAAAGACAATCACTCTAGAAGAGGACTTTTAAAAATGGTTGGTAAAAGAAGAAACTTATTAAACTATTTAGCTAAAAAAGATGTAAACAGATACAGAGAAATAGTTGCTAAATTAGGATTAAGAAAATAATTATAACAAGGGGGCAGGAGGATTTTTGCCCTTCTTTTTTAAAGTTTAAATAATAAAAAGTTTATGTATTAGTTTAAGTGTAGCTTGTATAATATGCTTAAAACATTAAGCACATTATAGAGGTTACATACTAATAATAAACTTAAAATTAACGGGGTGTAAAAAATATAATAAAAAAGGAGAAATTTTATGTTTAAAGTTTATGAAACAGAACTAGCAGGAAGAAAATTAACAATAGAAACAGGAAAAATGGCAGGTTTGGCCAATGGAAGTGTCTTAGTAAGATATGGAGACACAGTTGTTATGGTAAATGTAACAGCATCAAAAGAACCAAAAGAAGGAATAGACTTTTTCCCACTATCAGTAGATTTTGAGGAAAAATTATATTCAGTAGGAAAAATACCAGGTTCATACACAAAAAGAGAAGGAAAACCTTCAGATAAGGCAATATTAACATCAAGAGCAATAGATAGACCTTTAAGACCTTTGTTCCCAAAAGATTTCAGAAATGATGTAGTAGTCGTATGTACAGTTTTATCTGTAGAACAAGACAACTCACCAGAAGTTGCAGCAATGATTGGAGCATCTGCAGCACTTTCAATTTCAGATATCCCATTTGGTGGACCAACAGCAGCGGTAAATGTAGGTTTAGTAAATGATGAAATTATAATAAACCCAACAGTAGAACAAAGAGATCATAGTGATTTAACTTTAACAGTTGCTGGAACACACGACAAAATTGCAATGATAGAAGCAGGTGCAAACGAAGTACCAGATGAAAAAATGCTAGAAGCAATTGAGACAGCACATGTTGAAATTAAAAAATTATGTGAATTCATTTCAAAAATGAAAGAAGAAATAGGAAAGCCAAAATTTGAATACAAATCATTTGCAGTAATACCTGAAATATATGATTATTTATCAGAAAATTACAAAGATGAAATGAAAGAAGCAGTTACTGAAAAAGATAAACAAGTAAGAGATAATAACATCGATAAATTAACAGAAAAAGTAAATGAAGAATATAAAGAAAAATTTGGTGAAGAAAAATTCGAAGAAGATAAATCTAATATAGGAGAAGCTTTATACAAATTAGAGAAAAAAGTTGTTAGAGATATGATTTTCTACGAACACAAACGTGTTGACGGAAGAACATTAGACGAAATAAGACCACTATCATGTGAAGTAGGATTACTTCCAAGAGTACATGGAAGTGCAATGTTCACAAGAGGATTAACACAGGTTATGTCAATTACAACACTTGGAATGATGAGCGAAGAACAAGAATTAGATGGAATAGACTTAGAAAAATCAAAGAGATATATGCATCAATACAACTTCCCAGCATATTCAGTTGGAGAAGCAAGAACATCACGTGGACCTGGAAGACGTGAAATTGGTCATGGAGCATTAGCTGAAAAAGCATTAGTTCCAGTATTACCATCAGTAGAAGAATTTCCTTATGCAATAAGAGTTGTATCTGAAATATTATCATCAAATGGATCTACATCACAAGGAAGCATTTGTGCAAGTACATTATCATTAATGGATGCAGGTGTTCCAATAAAAAGACCAGTTGCAGGAATTTCAACAGGTTTAATAACAGACCCAGAAAATCCAAATAATTATGTTATGATGACAGATATACAAGGAATAGAAGATTTTTTCGGAGATATGGACTTTAAAGTTGGTGGAACAGAAAAAGGAATTACAGCCATACAAGTTGATATAAAAGTAGACGGATTGTCTTATGACATAATAAAAGAAGCATTTGAAAGAACACATAAAGCTCGTATGTACATCTTAAATGACATAATGTTACCAGTTTTAGGTGAACCAAGAGCAGAAATATCTGAATATGCACCAAAAATAATTACAACAAAAATAAAACCAGAAAAAATAAAAGATGTTATAGGTACTGGTGGAAAAGTAATTAACAAAATTATAGATGAAACAGGTGTAAAAATAGATATTGAAGAAGATGGACAAGTTTACATCTATGGCGAAAACAGTGAAAAAGCTTATGATGCTTTAGATATGATAGAAGATATCGTTCGTGAAATCGAAGTTGGTGGAATCTATTATGGAGCTGTTACAAGAATAACATCCTATGGTGCATTTGTTGATTTAGGAAATGGAAAAGAAGGATTACTTCACATTTCTAGAATTGCAAAAGAACATATTAGAAGAGTTGAAGATTATGTTCAAATTGGTGAAAAAGTTACTGTTAAGGTTATCGAAATTGATAATCAAGGTAGAATTAATTTAGCTATGAACGAACTTAGAGAAAAGAGAGCAGATGTTGTAGAAGAAAGCAATAGTGAAAGTAAAGAAGAAAAAGCTGAGGAAGTAGAAGAGTAATTTTTCTGATTTGTGTCCCATTGGGACCGGTTCTTTTTGGGACATTTCTGATTGGGGACGGTTCTTTTCGGAAAAAGAACCGTCCCCAATCAGAAATGTTCCAAACGAAAAAGAAAGGAGAAAGAAATGCTAGGAATACTAACACTAGAAACACAAAGATATGCAATAAAATTAGACAATTTTGAAGGGCCGTTAGATTTACTATGTAGCCTAATAGAAAAAAACAAAATGAGTATTTATGATATCAAATTAGATGAAATAACAGATCAATATATAGAACTTTTAAATAAAGCTCAAGAACTAAACTTAGAAATTGCAAGTGAATTTTTAACCTTAGCATCAACTCTCCTTTATATAAAATCTAAAAAATTACTTCCAAGTAAAAATGAGGAAGAAGAAGAACTTTCAGAAGATGAGCTTATTAGAAGAATAGTAGAATATAAAAAATACAAGGATATAACAGCAAGTTTAAGAAAAAGCTTTGAAGAAAATTCAAATAGATTTTATAAATTACCTGAAAATATTGAATTACCTAAACAACAGCTAGATGAAGAGTATGAGGAAAATATTATTCCTAATTTATATGAAAAATTATGGGATAAAAATCAAAACAAAGTTAATGAAAATGCCAAAAATATTGAAAAAATAGCGATTACAGATACTTATACTGTTGTTAGCAAGGTAAAAGAAATGTTTAAGGAATTAATTAGGAATAAAAGTTTTGTGTTTAATAAATTATTTTCAATACAAAAACATAATAGGCAAGAAGTTGTCACTGCTTTTTCTGGATTACTTGAATTATCTAGAAGAAGTAAGGTTGAAACGGAGCAGGACGGTCTTTTTGGAGATATTAATGTAAAAAGAAAAAATTATAAATAAAATATTATTTATGGGTATGAAACAGTTTTATAAAGTAGGCTCTAACCCGTGCTGACGGCAGTCGTCACAAAAAGCCATTCATCCGAATGGCTTTTTTATACATTAATCGAAAAAAGTAAAAAAATAAGCACAAAAAAATCCTCTAAACCACTTGAAATATTTTTTAACTTGTTATAGAATAAATTTGCCTAAAAAAGGCAACAATAAACAAAAATGTAAAAAACATACATAGACAAAAGTATGTTTAAAGGAGGAATTTAATATGTCAGTAAAAGTAGCCATTAATGGATTTGGACGTATAGGACGTCTAGCATTTAGACAAATGTTTGGAGCAGAAGGGTATGAAATTGTTGCAATAAACGACCTAACAAGCCCATCAATGCTAGCACATCTATTAAAATATGATTCTGCACAAGGAAGATATGAAAAAGCAGATACAGTAGTAGCAGGAGAAGATTCAATCACAGTTGATGGAAAAACTATAAAAATATATGCAAAAGCAGATGCAAATGAATTACCATGGGGAGAAATCGGAGTAGATGTAGTACTAGAATGTACAGGATTCTATACATCAAAAGACAAAGCTATGGCACATATCAATGCAGGAGCAAAAAGAGTTGTAATATCAGCACCAGCTGGAAAAGATTTACCAACAGTAGTTTACAATGTAAATCAAGATATCTTAACACCAGAAGATAAAATAATATCTGCAGCATCATGTACAACAAACTGCTTAGCACCAATGGCTAAAGCACTTAATGATTATGCACCTATAGAGTCTGGTATAATGTCAACAATACATGCTTATACAGGAGACCAAATGTTACTAGATGGACCACACAGAAAAGGAAACCTAAGAAGAGCAAGAGCTGCAGCAGTAAATATCGTTCCTAACTCAACAGGAGCAGCAAAAGCAATTGGATTAGTTATTCCAGAATTAAATGGAAAATTAATAGGTTCTGCTCAACGTGTTCCAGTTCCAACAGGATCTACAACAATATTAGTTGCGGTTGTAAAAGGTCACGACATAACAGTTGAATCAATAAATGCAGCTATGAAAGCAGCTTCAAATGAATCATTCGGATATACAGAGGAAGAATTAGTTTCTTCAGATGTTGTAGGAATGAGATATGGTTCATTATTTGACGCAACTCAAACAATGGTACAAAAATTAGATGATGACACATATCAAGTTCAAGTTGTTTCTTGGTATGATAATGAAAATTCATATACTAGCCAAATGGTTAGAACTATTAAGTACTTTGCGGAACTTGAGAAATAATGTACTTTTGGGACCGGTTCTTTTACGAACATGTTCATAAAAGAACCGGTTCCAAAAGAACAAAAAAGAAAAAAGCTAGAGGGTGGCAAACTAAAAATGCCTGCCACCTAGCTTTTACTTAAATAAAAAGTTTAATCTAAAGCCTGAAAGGAATGATTTTATTATGAACAAAAAAACAGTTAAAGATATAGATTTAAAAAACAAAAAGGTATTAGTAAGATGTGACTTCAATGTACCAATGGATGAAAACAAAAATATCACAGACAATAGAAGAATAGTTGCAGCTTTACCTACTATAAAATATTTATTAGAGCAAAATTGTAAAGTAGTATTATGCTCACATTTAGGAAGACCAAAAGGAGAATTCAAACCAGAATATTCCCTAAAGCCAGTTGCAAAAGAACTATCAAAATTGCTTGGAAAAGAAGTAATAATGGCACAAGACGTAATTGGAGAAGATGCTAAAAACAAAGCAGAAAACCTAAAAAATGGAGAAGTATTATTACTAGAAAATGTAAGATTTCACAGACAAGAAACAGACAACGACCCAGAATTTGCTGAAAAATTAGCATCATTTGGAGAAATATTTGTAAATGATGCATTCGGAACAGCACATAGAGCACACGCATCAACAGAAGGCGTTACAAAATATTTACCAGCAGTATCAGGATTTTTAATAGAAAAAGAATTAAAATTCTTAGGAGAAGCCTTAGAAAATCCAGAAAGACCATTTGTAGCAATTTTAGGTGGTTCAAAAGTATCTGATAAAATAGGTGTAATAGAAAACTTACTAGAAAAAGTAGATACCTTAATTATAGGTGGAGGAATGGCATATACATTCTTTAAAGCACAAGGATACAGTGTTGGAGATTCTTTATGTGAAGAAGATAAATGTGAATTAGCATTAGAAATAATGGAAAAAGCAAAAGAAAAGAAAGTTAAATTCTTACTTCCAATAGACAACAAAATAGGAAAAGAATTTAAACCGGATACAGAATCTAAAACTGTAAAATCTACAGAAATTCCTGATGGATGGGAAGGTTTAGATATTGGAGAAGAAACAATTAAATTATATAGAGAAGAACTTCAAAATGCAAAAACAATAGTATGGAATGGACCTCTTGGTGTATTCGAATTTGACCAATTTGCAGTTGGAACAAATGAAATTGCAAAAGCATTAGGAGATATTGATGCAATAAAAATAATAGGTGGAGGAGATTCAGCAGCAGCAGTTGAAAAAGCAGGCTTAGCTGATAAGATGACTCACATTTCTACTGGTGGAGGAGCTTCACTTGAATTTTTAGAGGGAAAGAAGTTGCCAGGAATAGAAGCATTAATGGATAAATAAAAAATGTGTACCATTGGGACCGGGTCTTTTTGGTACATGTACCAAAAAGACCCGGTCCCAATGGGGCACAATAGGGCAAAAAGAAAGGCAGTAAAAATTATATGAAAAATCAAAGAATATCTGGAGTATCAAAAGAAACATATAGAGTATATGATGAAAATGGTGAATTAAAAAGAATAATAGAAAAAGCAGAAGAAAAAACACTAACAGAGAATGAATGGCTAAAAGGAGTAACTTGTTTTGTCATAAACGAAAAAGGAGAAGCTTTAATAGAGGTAAGAGTAAATAAAGGCCTTACTCCTGGAAAAAAGGATTTATGCTCAGGTCATTTAGATGATAGGGAAACAGAAACTCAAGCAATGATAAGAGAACTAAGGGAAGAATTAGGAATAGAACTAGAAGAAGCAATGAATGTTATAAAAGTTACACCACAAGGTGTACCTTTGGGATTTGAAAGCAAAGGAAAGATAAAAAAATTTTTCATAACATTTTATTGTCTAAAAAGGAAAACTTCAAAAGTAGAAATTCAAGAAGAAGAAATTGATAAAATTGTATGGCTACCTTTAGAAGAAGCCTTTGAGCTTATAAAAAGTGGAAGAACAAAGTTCCCTAAAAATTACGATTATAGTAAAATTTTCGAAAAAGTTAAAGAAATCTATTATGGAGAAAAAGATATTCAAAGAGGAGAACAAATATGATAGTAACATTATCAGGAATAACAGGTACTGGAAAATCATTTTTTAAAGATGCAATAGCTAAAGAACTTGGATTTAAAAATTTAGTGATAGTAACTACCAGAAAAAAGAGAATTGGAGAAATAGCTGGAATTGATAAGGAATTTGTAACTGATGAAGAATTTGGCAAATTGGTAAGAGACAATAAAGTTACAGCAAATTTTGAATTTCTTGGAGCAAAATATGGATATAGAAAAGAATTACTTGAATCTGATGAAAATCTAGTAACAGAAGTACATTATAATAGAATATATGATATAAAAAGACATGCACGAAATATTTTTTCTATATATATTATTCCTTATGATGTTAAAAGAGCTAAAAAAGAATTAAAAAATAGAAATTTATCCAAAGATGCAGAAGAAGCAAGGCTACAAGAAATAGATGAACACATTAAAGAATATTCACAAAATGAAGATTTAAGAAAACAATTTGATTATGAATTTATAAATGATTATACAGAAGAATCTAAAAATAAATTAATAGAAATAATAAAAAATAAACTTGATAGGATGATGTAAAATACTAAAGTTAAAAATAATTAAAGAGTGAAAGGAAGGCTAAATATGAGAAGAAAAGTAATCGCAGGAAACTGGAAAATGAATATGTTGCCAAATGAAGCAATGGAAATGATTACAAAATTAGCACCACTTGTAAAAGATACGGAACATGAAGTAATCCTATGTGCACCATACACAGACCTATTTTACAGTTTACTTGCAGCACAAGAAACAAACATAAAAATAGGAGCTCAAAATATGCACTTTGAGGAAAAAGGAGCATATACTGGAGAAATTTCTGGAAAGATGTTAAAATCAATTGGGGTACAATATGTAATAATAGGACACTCTGAAAGAAGACAATATTTTGCAGAAACAGATGAAACAGTAAACAAAAAAATAAAAGCTGCTTTTTTAAATAATCTAAAACCAATAGTATGTGTAGGAGAAACATTAGAGCAAAGAGAAGCAGGAATTCAATATAACATAATAACAGAGCAAACTAAAAAAGCACTAGATGGACTAACAGAAGAACAAGTAGCAAACACAATAATAGCATATGAACCAATATGGGCAATAGGAACAGGAAAAACAGCAACAAAAGAGGATGCAAATGATGCGTGCAAAAAAATAAGAGAGAAAATTGCTGAAATCTATGGACAAAACGTGGCTGAAAGAGTTATAATACAATACGGTGGAAGTATGAAACCAGAAAATGCCAAAGAATTATTAGAAATGTCAGACATAGATGGAGGCTTAATAGGCGGAGCAAGTTTAAAAGCAGAAACCTTTGAGAAAATAGTAAATTACAACAAATAAAATAAGCCTTTAAGCACATAAAGCACAATACATTTTAAATATTGGCAAAATCTCCATAAGTAAGACTTAAAAAAATAAGAAAGAGGGAAAGAATTTTATGGATAGTAAATTAACAATGCTTATGATATTAGATGGATTTGGGGAAAACAATCATAAAGATGGAAATGCAGTAAAATTAGCAAATACACCAAATATTGATAAAATTATGAAAAAATACCCAACAACAAAAATTGCAGCAAGTGGGCTAGCAGTAGGATTACCAGAAGGACAAATGGGAAACTCTGAAGTAGGTCACACAAACATAGGAGCAGGAAGAATAGTATATCAAGAATTAACAAGAATAACTAAATCAATAGAAGATGGAGATTTCTTCAGTAACGAAGAATTTATAAATGCAATAGAAAATTGTAAAAAGAATAACTCAAAACTTCATATACTTGGATTAGTATCAGATGGTGGAGTTCATAGTCATAATAGACACCTATATGGATTATTAGAAATGGCAAAAAGAAGAGACTTTGAAAATGTATATGTACATTGTTTCTTAGATGGAAGAGACACACCACCAGCATCAGCTGAAAACTATATACAAGAACTAGAAGAAAAAATGAAAGAAAAAGGTGTAGGAAAAATTGCAAGTTTATCTGGAAGATTCTATGCAATGGATAGAGATAAACGTTGGAATAGAGAACAAAAAGCATATGATGCTCTTGTGTTCGGAAAAGGAGAAACAGCTGGAACTGCAATAAATGCAATAGAAAGCTCATATCAAAAAGAAGTATTTGATGAATTTGTAGAGCCAACAGTAATAATGAATGGAGATAAACCAGTTGCAACAATAGAAGATGGAGATTCAGTAATATTCTTTAACTTTAGACCAGATAGAGCAAGACAAATAACAAGAGCATTAGTAGATCCAGAATTTAATGAATTTGAAACAAAGAAAATGAACCTATATTTTGTATGTTTCACAAGTTATGATGAAACAATGCCAAATGTTCATATAGCATTCAAAAAAGAACCAGTAAAAAATACACTTGGAGAAGTTATAAGCAAAAATGGTGGAAAACAATTAAGAATAGCAGAAACAGAAAAATATGCACATGTTACCTTCTTCTTTAATGGAGGAGAAGAAAAACAATATGAAGGAGAAGATAGAATACTAGTACCATCTCCAAAAGTTGAAACTTATGATATGAAACCAGAAATGAGTGCTTATGAAGTAACAGAAAAAGTTATAGAAGCAATAAATTCTAAAAAATACAATTGCATAATATTAAATTATGCAAATCCAGATATGGTAGGACACACAGGAAACTTACCAGCAGCAATAAAAGCAATAGAAACAATAGATGAATGTGTAGGAAAAGTAGTTAATGTCATAAATGCACAAAAAGCTAATCTATTAATAACAGCTGACCACGGAAATGCTGAGCAAATGATAGATTACAAAACTGGAGAGCCTCATACTGCACATACTACAAACTTAGTACCATTAGTTTTAATATCTGAAAAAGAAAATGTAAAACTAAAAGAAGGAAAATTAGCAGATTTAGCACCAACAATATTAGACTTAATGGGAATAGAAAAACCAGAAGAAATGACAGGAGAAAGTTTAATAGAAAAATAGGAGTGTATAGGGGATGCTTAGAACTACTAAAAACATGAAGGATAAATACGAAAAAATTCAAACTTGTTTATTTGATTTAATTCCAGAAAAATGGGAAGAAATATATCTATATGCATCAATTATAGATTTACCAGGGGATACTCAAACAGGTGAAATGTATTTTTATTATTTGCCTAAAGGTTTGTTAAAAAAGAAACCAGTGAATGTATATGAAGTTCCGAAGAGATTCAATATAAATGAAAGTGAATATTTAAAATTAGTCGATGTTTTATATCAAACTATAAAAGAGTTAAGACAGGATTTTATAGAAACAGAGCAAGAAATATGGACCAATATAACTATATCGATAGCTCATTGTAAATTTAAAATTGAATTTAGATATGACAAAATAAGTCAAGAAGAATATGCAAGCTATGTAAGACATGTAATATGGAGATATAAATATTTACATTTAGGTGGAGAAATAAAAGAAGAAAGAAAAATCTTAGAAAAATATTTAGACAAGGATGAAGGCAAAAAGGAAGAATATCAATCAGGAATGTATTTAAAAACAATTAATAATATAGTAGGTTATGATAAGGAAATAAAGGCAGAACAAGAAAGACAAGAGGAATTAAAAGAAAAAGCAGCAATTCAGGAAAAGAAAAAAGAAAAAAAACGCTTAGAAAAGGCTAAAAAAGACGAAGAAAAAAGGCGTAAAGAAGAAGAAAAAAATAAAAATCAAATTTTAAAAATGTAGATTTTAAAAAGTTAAAAATAGTAGTTACAACCAAGTGACTGCATTTTATATAAATATTTAAAGGAGGAATTTCAAATGAAAGAATATTTGGAAATTGACGAAGTAAGAGCTTTAGAGGTATTAGACTCAAGAGGAAACCCAACAGTACAAGTTGAAGTAGTACTAGAAGATGGAAGTCAAGGAGTAGCTTTAGTTCCATCAGGAGCATCAACAGGTAGTTTTGAGGCTGTAGAATTAAGAGATGGAGATAAATCAAGATATTTGGGAAAAGGTGTATTAAAAGCAGTAGAAAACGTTAATACAATAATTAGAGATAAAATAATAGGAATGAATGCCTATGATCAAATAGGATTAGATAGAACATTAATAGAATTAGACGGAACAGAAAATAAAGGAAAATTAGGAGCAAATGCAACACTTGGAGTTTCACTTGCAGTTGCAAGAGCTGCTGCTAGTTCTTTAGGAATGGAATTATATAACTACATTGGTGGAATAAATGCAAAAGTACTTCCAACACCAATGATGAACATTATGAATGGTGGAAAACATGCTGATTCAACACTTAGTGTACAAGAATTTATGATAATGCCAGTTGGAGCAAAATCATTTACAGAATGTATGAGAATGGGAGCTGAAGTATATCATAACCTAAAGAAAGTTCTTAAAGAAAAAGGATTATCAACAGCTGTTGGTGATGAAGGTGGATTTGCACCAAACGTTAAAGATGAAGACGAAGCATTAGCAATAATAATGGAAGCAATTGAAAAAGCTGGATACAAACCAGGAGAAGATATTTGCTTAGCATTAGACTGCGCAGCAACAGAAATGTATGATGAAGCTAAGAAAATAGGAAAAGAAGGAGATTATCATTTCTGGAAAATAGGTGTTACAAAAACTTGTGACGAAATGATAGACTTCATAGAAGACCTATGCAATAGATATCCAATAATTTCAGTAGAAGATGGATTAGCAGAAGAAGACTGGGATGGATGGAAAAAATTAACAGATAGATTAGGAAGCAAAGTTCAATTAGTTGGAGATGACTTATTTGTTACAAATATCAAGAGATTACAAAAAGGTTTAGATTTAGGAGTAACAAACAGTATATTAATTAAATTAAACCAAATAGGAACTTTAACAGAAACATTAGATGCAATTGAACTTGCTAAGAAAAATGGTTATACTGCTGTTGTATCACACAGAAGTGGTGAAACAGAAGATACTACTTTAGCTGATGTTGCAGTTGCTACAAATGCAGGACAAATCAAAACAGGAGCTCCATGTAGAACTGATAGAGTTGCTAAATACAACAGATTATTAAACATTGAAAACGACCTTAATGGTGCAGCAATTTATGCAGGAAGAAAAGGATTAAATGTATAATTAATAACTATTTAAAATAGTAAATATGTAGAAAAATAGCAATTAACCATTGCTATTTTTTTTAATATCTAGTAAAATATAACATAAAAGCAAGGAAGTGAAAAAATGAAAGACATATTAACTTTAGGAATAGAATCAAGTTGTGATGAAACATCAGTATCAATAGTAAAAAATGGAAGAGAAATACTATCAAATATAATAGATACTCAAATACCAATACATGAAAAATATGGAGGAGTAGTGCCAGAAATAGCATCAAGAAATCACATAGAGGCAATATCCAGAGTAACAAAATTAGCACTAAAAACAGCAAAAGTTAATTTCAAAGACATAGATGCAATAACTCCAACATATGGACCTGGTTTGGTAGGAGCATTATTAGTTGGGGTATCATATGCAAAAGCATTGTCATATGCAATAAATAAGCCATTAGTAGGAGTAAATCATATACAGGGGCACATAGCAGCAAATTATTTAACATATAAGGAACTAAAACCACCATTTTTATGTTTATTAGTATCAGGAGGAAATACACAAATAGTTTATGTAAAAGATTACACAGAATTTGAAGTACTTGGAAAAACAAGAGATGATGCAATAGGAGAGGCATTTGACAAAGTTGCAAGAGTAGTAGGTTTAGATTACCCAGGAGGCCCAAAAGTAGACAAACTTGCAAAGGAAGGGATACCAAACATAAAACTTCCAAAAACACATTTTGAAAATTCTTTAGACTTTAGTTTTAGTGGAATAAAAACGGCGGTTATAAATATAAACCACAATACAAAAGATATAAATAAAGCAGATTTGTGTGCGAGTTTTGAAAAGGCTGTTACAGAAGTATTAATAGAGAATATAGAAAAAGCAATAAAACAAACTGGAATGAAAAGTTTGGCAATAGCAGGCGGGGTATCTGCTAATTCCTATATAAGAAGTGAGATTTTGAAATTACAAAATGAAAAATTAAAAGTATATATGCCAGATTTGAAATTATGTACAGATAATGCTGCGATGATTGCATCTGCTGGTTATTATAATTTTGTTAATGGAAAAAGGGATAATTTGGATTTGAATGCTGTACCTAATTTGAAGTTATGATTTGCCCAAATGGGACCGGGTCTTTTTTGTCCCATTTTTAATTATTAAAATAATTTGAATTAAATGGGACAAAAAGACCCGGTCCCATTTGGGCAAGGAGGAATGAATTATGGCAATATACACAATAGGAGATTTACACCTATCATTTTCAAATCCAAAACCAATGAACATATTTGGAGAAAATTGGAGTAATCATGAAGAAAAAATAAAAAAAGACTGGATGTCTAAAGTAAAACCAGAAGATACAATAATTCATCCAGGGGATTTTTCGTGGGCTATGTATTTAAAAGATACTGTAAAAGACTTTAAATACTTAAATAGTTTACCAGGAAGAAAAATTATGCTTAAAGGAAATCATGAATATTGGTGGACTACTATTACTAACATGAAAAAATTTTTGAATGAACACAATTTTAATAATATAGATTTTGTACAAAATAACAGTGTCGAAATAGAAGACAAAGTAATTTGTGGTACTAGAGGATGGAGTTTGGTAAATGATAAAACAGAACAAGAAAAAAAGTTAATAGATAGAGAGGCTTTAAGGTTAGAATTATCTATAAAAAGTGGATTAGAAAGTGGAAAAGAGATTATTGTTTTTATGCATTACCCTCCTGTTATAAAACAAAATATTGATAATGAGTTTATGAGAGTACTTAGAAAATATAATATTAAAAGATGTTATTATGCTCATTTACACGGAAAATCAATAAATGAGGCAGTAGAGGGAAAGATTTATGGAATTGATTTTAAATTGGTAAGCGCAGATGCGTTGGATTTTAAGTTATTGAAGATATAGAATTTCCCAATTGGTGACGGAGAATTTTTGTGCATTTTTTGGAAAATGCACAAAAATTCTCCGTCACCAATTGGGAAAAAGGAGGAAAAATGATAGATTTACAAAAATCAGTACAATATGTAAAAAATGTAGGACCATCAAGAGTAAAAATTTTAAACAAATTAAATATACAGACTTTACAAGATTTAATAACATATTTCCCAAGAAATTACGAAGATAGAGGAATTGCAAAAAGATTATCAGATTGCAAAGATGGAGAAGAGGCTTTAGTAAAAGCAACTGCGGTAACTAAAGTATCTGAAACTTTTGCGGGTAGATTGAAAATATATAGATTGGTAGTAAGAGATGGAGAAAATCCTTGCACTATTATTTGGTATAATCAAAGTTATGTAAAAAATATTTTCAAAATAGGCCAGACATATAATTTTTATGGAAAAGTTGATATAAAATCAGGTAGGTATGAGATGAAATCACCTATTTTTGATGAATCAGGAGTAAATAAAAATACAGGAAAGATAATTCCAATATATCCTTTAACATATGGGATAAGCCAAAATACCATAAGAAAAATAATAGAAAATGGTGTAGAAGAAGTCTATGGAAATCTTGTTGAAACTATACCTGATTATATAATCAAAAAATATAAACTTATGGATTTGAATGAGGCAATAAAAAAGATACATTTTCCAGATAATAAAAATGATTTTATGAGAGCTAGATATAGGCTTGTTTTTGAGGAATTATTGAGTTTTCAACTGGCACTTTTACATATAAAACAAAGTTATCAAACAGATGAAAAAGGAATTACATTTAGTAAAGATATAAAAATGAGTGATGTAATAAATACATTACCTTTTAATCTTACAAATGCACAAAAACGTGTTCTTGAAGAGATAAATCAAGATATGGAAGGTCTAAAACCTATGAATAGATTACTTCAAGGAGATGTTGGTTCAGGAAAAACTATTGTAAGTATAATAGCGGCATATAAAGCTGTAAAATCAGGATACCAAGCTGCGATACTTGCTCCTACTGCGATTTTGGCTGCACAACATATGGAAAATTTTCAGAAGACTCTCAATAAATTTGGTATAAAGTGCGAGCTTTTGGTTTCGAGTATTACAAAGAAAAATAAGAAAATAATAAAAGATAAGTTAAATAGTGGAGAAATTGATATATTAATAGGAACACATGCGATGCTTGAAGAAGACGTAAGTTTTAAAAATTTGGGGCTGGTTGTAACTGATGAACAACATCGTTTTGGAGTAAAGCAAAGAGCCAAGATTGTATCAAAGGGAAATAATCCGGATGTAATTGTAATGTCCGCAACACCTATTCCTAGAACACTTGCATTGATTTTATATGGGGACCTTGATATATCAATAATAAATGAACTGCCACCAAATAGAAAGAAAATTGATACATTTGCTGTTAGAAAAAGTTTTGAGGAAAGAGTAAATCATTTTATAGAAAAACAATTAAATGAAGGAAGACAATGCTATATAGTTTGCCCATTGGTTGAAGAAAATGAAGAAATGAATTTGAAATCTGTAACAGAATTGGCAGAAAAGTTGCAAAAAGAAACATTTAGTCAATATAGAGTGGAATTTTTACATGGTAAAATGAAACCTAAAGAAAAAGATGATATTATGTTAAGATTTAAAAATGGGGAAATTGATATTTTGATTTCTACGACTGTAATAGAAGTTGGGGTTGATGTACCAAATGCAAATATTATGGTAATAGAAAATAGCGAAAGATTTGGATTAGCACAACTTCATCAGCTTAGAGGCAGAGTTGGTCGTGGTGAATATAAGTCTTATTGTATATTGAAATTCGAAGGAAAGGGAAAAGTTGTTCAGGAAAGAATGAAAATTATGTGCCAGACAAATGATGGTTTTGTTATATCTGAAAAGGACCTAGAACTTCGTGGCTCTGGTGATTTTTTTGGAACAGCTCAACACGGAATTCCTGAGATGAAAATTGCCAATCTTTTTGAGGATATTGATGTATTGAAGACTGTTCAGGATTTAAGCATGAAAATTATGAACGAAGATGCAAATTTGGAAAAAGATGAAAATTCTAAGCTTAGACATTTAATTAAAAATAGAGTAGCAGGAAGAATTGAAATTTAGGATGGAAAAGATTGGAAGGATATTTGGCATGACAGGAAGATAGAAAAAATAAAGAAATTTTTAAAAAAGTATTGTAAAATTATGGAAAAAGTGTTATAATAAAAAACAGCAACATGTAAATTACATATTTAAGAAAAGGAGAATGACCCAATGGAGAAAAAAATGATTGACAGACTTACAGAAACAATTAAAAAGGTTGAGGTTCCGGGGTTAACGAACTTTCAAAGATTATATCTTGCACAGATAGAAATCAGAAAGGACGTGAATACGGAAGATACGGAAGAATAATTCCCCAACCGAGCTCTCCTTGGCGGGTGCAAGCTATTTGGCACCCGTCAGAACTAAAAAGATTCCCACTTATAGGTAATTCTTAAAAAGGAAACGATTTAAGCAATACCTCATAAGTGGGAATTTTTTGGTAAAAAACATAAAATCCTTTACAACGACAAAATTAAGTAGTATATTATAAAAGAAAACAAAAAATGCACCAAAAAGACCCGGTCCCAAAAGAACATGTTCACAAAAGACCCGGTCCAAAAAGAGCAAAAGGAGAGAAAAGAAAATATGATACTAAAAACAATATCATTAATTTTAATTTTAATAGGAGTAGTATTTATATATGATGCGAGAATATTAAGTACAAACTGGTTTAGCTTTGGAGATCAAAATCAAGCGACTACAGGGCTAAAAATACTTGGATTTATAATTGCAATAATAGGTGCAATTATATTTTATGGCATATGATTTTTTTACTGAATTAATAAAAATTTTGTAAAAAGAAAAAATTTTCAATAAGAAAAAAAGCCCCAAAAACTATTGATAAAAAAAATTTTTTTGTATATAATACAATTTATAAAAAAGTAATGGAGGAAACCAATGAAAAATAAAAATGAATTAAATTATAAACAACTAAAAATGACATGTGATCCAGAAGTGTTTAAATTTGAAACAACAGAAAATCTGGAATCAATAACTACAGGAATAGGTCAAGATAGGGGAATAAAAGCATTAGAATTTGGAATAAGTGTTAATATTAAAGGATATAACATCTATATTGAAGGACCAAGTGGTGTAGGAAAGACAATGTACACAAAGAACTATTTGGGAAAAATTGCTAAAAAGAAAAAAGTTCCACAGGATTGGTGTTATATATATAATTTTAATAATCCAAATGAGCCAATTGCTGTATCTCTTCAAGCTGGACATGGAAAAGAATTTAAAGAAGATATGGAAAGCTTTATCAAGGAGATTAAAAAGGACATTAAAAATACATTTAATAATGATGATTTTGAAAAAGAAAAGGCTTTAATAAAACAAGAATATGAAGAAAAAAGAGAAAAATTAATGGAAAAACTATCAAATGATGCTTTAGAATATAGTTTTCAAGTTAAATCAGCCCAAAATGGTATTTATATGATGCCTATTCTTGATGGAAAAGCTTTAAAAGAAGATGAATTTGATAAACTAGATGAAGATATAAGAAGTCAATTTGAGGAAAAGTCAACAGTAGTTCAAGATATGATAATGGATGTAATAGGTAAAATAAAACAAATAGAGAGAGTATCTGACAAGAAAATTGATGCATGGCAATCAAATGTGGCTTTACTTACTGTAAATGTTCATATAAATATGTTAAAGGCAAAATATAAAAGAAATAAGAAAATAAATCAATTTTTGACAAATGTAAAAAAGGATGTACTAAAAAATGTACCTGTATTTTTAGCAGAAGATACAAATGAACAAAAAAATCAAACACAACGGACCTGTTGGACCTCAATTGGGACAAACTCAAGACCCATGTTTAAATTATAGAGTTAATTTATTTGTTGATAATAGCGAATTAGAGGGTGCACCTGTAATAATGGATTCTAACTATTCATATCAAAATATGTTTGGAAAACTAGAATATGAAAATTATTATGGAGCATTAAAAACTGATTTTACAATGTTACAAGCTGGACTACTTCATAAGGCAAATGGTGGATATATAATTTTCCAAGCAAAAGATTTATTAGCAAATGGAATTAGTTATGATACTTTAAAAAAGGCATTAAGAATAAAGGAAATTGCTATAGAAAATGCTGTTGAACAACATTCTTCAATGGTTATGGTGTCTTTAAAACCTGAACCAATACCGCTTGATTTAAAAGTAATATTAATAGGTGATAGTAGTATATATCAAGCACTTCTTGCAATGGATTCTGATTTTAGAAATTTATTTAAAGTAAAGGTGGAATGGGAAGATAGTGCAGAGGCAAATGCAGAAAATGTAAACAGATTGGCAAGAATAATACATGATTATTGCATTCAGGCTGAACTTTTGCAGCTAGATAAGTTTGCAATGGCAAAAGTTGTAGAATATGCATCAAGATTAGCAGGAGATCAAACTAAAATATCTACTTTGTTTAATGATATATTCGAGGTAATAGGAGAGGCATCAACATGGGCAAAATTATCAAAATCAAAATTGATTACAACTAACTTTATAGATAAAGCATTAAAGGAACAAAAAGAAAGAGTTAAAAAATATGATTCAATGTACACAGATATGATAAAAGATAATTCACTTCTTATATCAACCTCAGGTTCTAAGGTCGGAGAGTTAAATGGATTGACAGTTATGACAATTGGAAATACAATGTTTGGAAAACCGGCAAAAATTACAGTAAACACATATACAGGTAAAAATGGAATAGTCGATATTGAAAGAGAAGTAGAAATGTCAGGCTCTACACACTCAAAAGGTGTATTAATCTTAAATGGATTTTTAGGAGAAAGATTTGCTCAAGATATTCCACTAAGTTTAACTGCAAGTATATGTTTTGAACAATTATATAATGGAGTTGATGGAGATAGTGCCTCAAGTACAGAACTTTATGGACTTCTTTCAAGTTTATCAGGTGTACCTATCAATCAGGCGATAGCAGTTACAGGTTCTGTAAACCAAAAAGGAGAAATCCAGCCAATTGGTGGTGTAAATGAAAAAATTGAAGGATTTTATCAAATTTGTAAAATGAGAGGACTAGATGGTTCTCATGGTGTTATGATACCAATTCAGAATGTTAAAAATTTACAGCTTTCAGATGAAGTAATAGATAGTGTAAGAAATGGATTATTTACAATTTATGCTATAGCTACAATAGATGAGGGAATTGAAATTTTAACAGGAGTACCAGCAGGAAAGAAAGACAAAGATGGAAAATTCTCAGCTGGAAGTATTAACTATCTAGTATATGAAAAATTGAAAAAATACGCGGAGATTAGTAGAAATGAAGAAATTTAAGAGTGATAAAGGTGTTACATTAATTATATTAACTTTAACTATAATTGTTTTAGTTTTAATAACAGGAGTTACTATAGGAAATTTAAATGGACAATTAGCACTTAAAAAATTAAATAATTTATATGGTGATATAGATTCAATAAGTACAAAGGTGTCAGACTATTATTTAAAGAATAATAGTCTACCTGTATATGATAATAAATATCTATCAAAGGAAAATTTGAAACTTTTATTTACATCTAAAGGTCAAGATGATGCATTTGTAAATATAAATGATAATGATAATTATTATGTTTTAAATTTATCTAAATTAGAAAATTTAACTTTAAATTATGGAAGAGATTATAAAAAATGGCCTGAAAGTGGTAGATATGCTGAATGTCAGGATTTATACATAATAAATGAACAAACACATCAAATATACTATCCGGAAGGCGTTGAATATCAAGGAGATATGTTTTTTACTAGAGAAAATTCGAATAATGTCCAAATTGAAAAGGTTACAACCCAAAAGATAGCAGGCAATGGAATCACAATTTCAATTAACAATATAAGAAAAGACACATTGACTGGTGGAATGGTATTGACTGTAGATGTAAAATTAAATATACAAGGAGATTTGGAAAAAGATACATTAAAATATTTCTGGAAGGAATATAATTATGTAGATGGTGTTAAATATACGCCTTTTTCGATAGACAGTAATAATACAGCAACATTATCAAGTAGAAAATTATCAACATCAATTACATCATGTATTTTAGAAGTAAAAATTTTAGACAAAAACGGAAATGAATATACAGCAAGTTCAACGGTTAATGTTCCATAAAATCTAATGGATTTACATATTCACCATTGAGTCTTATACCAAAATGTAAATGGGGTCCGAGTTGTGGCTCCATTTGTGTATTTTCCGGCTACTATCTTTATATTTATTTCCAAGAACTCCGTCAACATATTTTGGTCCTACAATCCCTAAGACTTGACCTTTAACAACTTTATCACCGGTTTTTACAATGAAATTTGGATTACAATGACAATATGAGTATTTAAATTCACCATTTTCGTGATTCTCATCTGTTAATGTTATAGTGTAACCTCCACCACCTAAGAAGCCGAACGAATGAAATTGTACCATTTGAAACTGCAACAAATTCATGACCTTCTGGGGCTCCAATATCTATTCCTTTATGATAAGTTGATGCTCCGAGATGTTGGTGCTGTTCTTTTTCCAAAATATGAGTTGATTTTTGATATACCAGGTGCAGGCCATAAGAGTGAGCCGTTTTCGACAAAATCTATTATTTTATTGTTATTGGATTTTGTTTGAGTATAGTTTGGAATAAAAAAAATCGAAATAAAAATTGTTAGTATTAAAATGAAATAAAAAGTTGTATTAAAATGTTTTTCTATTGTTTTAACCTCTTTTCTTTTTGATTTTCGGTGTTATTATAGAATATAAATGAATTTTTGTCAAATATATTTGGATAAAAATAGTGTCAAGGCCTTATGGGAAGTTACTGTTCACAGCTAGATTTATTCGCCATACACAGTAACTTCCCATAAGTATTGACAAAGTTAAATGTTTTCCAATTATGCTACTTTTTCAGCAGTCACCAAAAAACGTCTTTTTAGTGTATTTTTCTAAAAAGTTACCATTTTAAATTCTTTTCCTTTAAAAGCAAAAACCATCCTAGTAATATTCTTAAATCCACGTTCAATCAAATTTTCCTCATACTTTTTATCAATAATTTGTTTTTTAGCATTTTCAATAGTCTGTTCAATAGTAGTTTCCAATAAATCATCCAAAACCTTAAACTCAATGATAAAACTATTACCATTTTTATCTATAGGTTCTAACATAATATCATATCTACCAAAACCAGACTCACGGTTAGAATTTACATAGTAAGTATCTTTTAAACAGACAAGCATACCTAAAACAAAAGCATGATAAAAGTTTTCAGCAGTGTTTTCTCCAACATCCATAAAACTAAACATTTGTCTTACAAGAACTATAAATTTTCTTTCAAATTCATGCATATTTAATGTTACCAAATCATTCAAAATTGAGCGAAGGTCATTTCCTATTACTTTATTGCTGAACCAATCTCTAATTATTCCTTCAAATAAGTTTTTTATCTCATAATTTGGAAGTGCAACTTTATAAATACTTTCTGCTAGACTTACAACTTCTGTAATTTTTAAATATCCTGTTCCTAAAAGTAGTCCCCATATATTATCTTCGTTTTGTTCAATTCCTACTATAATTGTTTCAAAATTTATAGGAACTGTTATTTCTTCACCTCGTAGTAATGTTTCGATTTTTTGTTTTATTGTTGATGAGTTCTTTAATATTAGTTTTATCAAATCGTTTGAACTGGTATTTACCCAATATGGCATTAATTTTCTGTTTTTTAAATATTTTAATATACTCCATGGATTATATATACCTTCAGTATCGCCTATTTTATATCCATCATACCATTCTTTAATTTTTTCTTTATCATCTTGTACGTTAAAGTCTTGTATAATTTTGTCCATTTCTTTTTCAGTAATACCGAAATCTTCTGAAAAATCATTGTCTAAAATTGTAAATACATCAAAATTATTAGCTCCACTAAATATACTTTCTTTTGCAACTCTTGAAACTCCTGTCAATACTGTTTTTTCGATGTATTGATTATCCTTAAATGTTGTACCATAAAATGTTCTGAAAAATTCAATTGCCTCATCATAAAACCCTTGAACATATGCATTTTGTAGGGGTACATCATATTCATCTAAAAATAACATTACTGGCTTTTCATATTCTCTGTATAACATTCGTGATAGTAATTTTATGGCTCCTTGAAGTTGAATTTTGTTTGCCTTCAAATTTAGAACTGTATTAAACATTTCTTTTTCTACATCAAATATTTTTTCACTTTTTAATAAATTTGCATGTTCTATAAACAGTTCATTTAACTCTGTTTGAAATAGTAACATCATTTCTTCTGGATTTGAACCTCTAACATCTTTTAGTGTAATATAAATACAAGGATATGCTCCTAATTTTGATGTATATTTTTCTCCTTGTTCCATTATTTTTAGCCCCTCAAAAAGCTTGTCTGTGTCTTTTTTCTCACAATCAAAGAAGTACCTTAATGTACTCATATTTAATGTTTTTCCGAATCTTCTCGGTCTTGTTACAAGTATTACTCTACTTTGATTATCAATTATATGTTTTATATATAGTGTTTTATCTATATAATAGTTATTGGTTGTACGAAGTCTTTTGAAATCACTTTCTCCTAATCCTATTTCTGGCATTTATATGCACCTCCTCAATCTGAAGAAATTGTACTATAAAATGAGTCTTTTTTCAAGGAAAAATAAAAAGTTTGCAGGATAAAAGTGTTGACTTAGGAATTAAAGTTGTATATACTAAAAATAACATAGATTTTTTTTTAAAATAAAAACTAATGAGAAGGGAAAACAGAAAAAATAGAAAAAGAAAAAAATGAAAAATATAAAATTGATTTTGATAAAATAAAAGAACAAAGAGAAACAAAAGTGTATAATTCAAAAGAAGAAAAAATGGAAGAAAAATCATTGGTTATGATTAAAGAAGAAAAATGGTATAAGAAAATTATAAAAAAGATATTAGAATTATTTACAAGAAAAAAATAAAAAATAATTTCTATTTACTAATTAAATGCGATTTATAAGCAAAAATAGTAAATAGAAATTTTTTTATTATATATACAAAAACTATTCACAATATACTTGATATTTTTAACAAATTAATATAAAATGTAAACGTAAAAAATCAAAAAAAGGTGATATATATTGAGAAGGAAAACAAGAGCAAAAGTAAAAAAAGGATTAATAATTACAAGCATAGTAATAGCAGTAATATTAATTATAATAGCAATAACATTTCTTATAATAAAAATAAACCAAAAAAAAGAAATATCTTATGATGATGGGGTAACATGTAAAAACTATTTCACAAAAATAACAATAGACATAAATTCAAAAGAAGTAAAAAGAGATGAAATAGAAACAACATTAAAAGAAGAATTTAACATAACAGAAGAACAAGAAAATCAACTGTATAGTTCTTCAGATGAAATGAGAAAATACTTGTCCAACTCTGTATTTAACATATCAGAAAATGGACAAACCTTTACAATTGAAAACCCATATCAAACAAAAAGTTTAATAGTAAAAGCCAAAGACATAAAAGAAAAAATCGAAGGAGAAGAAATTAATAAGATAGCAGATAACCTATATATTTTAAGTTTCTATTCTGAAAAACTAACAAAAGCAATGTATAATTATTATAAAGAAAAAGAATATATACAAAAAATTTTTTATGATGAAGTTACAATAAATAAAACAATAAATGACATATCTCAAACAATGTATGGAGAAACAGAAACAGACCTCAAAAATCATCATTCTTTAGGTGCAACAGTAATGGGATTAGATAATTACCAAAAAATAATAAATGACAACGGAAATCCATCAAATATAGTAATAGCAACAATTGGTTATGGAATAAATTACAAAAATAATTTTTTTCAAAATAGAATAGATGGAAATTCATACAATTTCATATTAAATAATAAGGACATATCAGAAACAATTGCACAAGGCAGCAGAATTGCTGAAGTACTTACAGATTCAACAACAAATAATGTAAAAATTATGCCACTTGTAACTGTAACAAAAGAAGGATATACATCAACATCTAGTATAATAAAAGCAATTAGTTATGCAACAAAAAAATCAGATGTTATTTGTTATGAATTAGTAAATACGCAAAATGAGGCAATTGACATGGCACTAGAAAATTGTTTCAAAGAAAATATACCAGTATGTAGTGTGTCAACAAATTCAAAGTATAGTGGTAATCAAGAAAATAGTGATGATTATCCGGCAAACCATAGTATGACAATCGCAGTATCATCATTAGATAGAGAATTAAACATTGCAGACTATTCAGGAAAAGGGGAATATATTGATTTTTCTGCTCCAAGTACAGATGTAGAAGAAATTTTTAGCAATAGTGCAAATATATCAAGATGGTCAGGGGCACAATATTCAAATGCACAAATCGTATCTGCAATAGCATTGATAAAAACATATGATAAAG
Organism: uncultured Clostridium sp.; assembly: GCA_900553125.1. GTDB lineage: Bacteria > Bacillota > Clostridia > TANB77 > CAG-508 > CAG-269. Next base: position 34,908 of record USCB01000014.1, read on the forward strand.
AGGCTACAATCTTAGATATATACAATTTTCTAAGAAATTACTGTGTCGATTTAGGAACAAAAGGAAAAGATAAGCTGTATGGATATGGATGTCCAAGTTTCCAGAATTTAAAATTATCAGATATTGATAAAAAAGTACCAGAATTCAAAGAAATTACATATGAAAACGAGAGCTGGGAAACTTTAAAACAGGTAAAAATTGTTGCAGATGACAATATAAGAATGAATGCATGGGCTGTAACAAAAAATGAAAATGGTCCAGCAGAAAATGAATGGCAAATAATACAGGATGTTACGCCTAGTATAGATGTAACTGCAACAATAGCAGAAAATGGAAAATATTATATTTGGATAAAAGACATGGCAGGAAATATGGCAAACAAAGAGATTCAAATTGATAAAGTAGATAATACTCCACCAAAGATAGCATATACAATAGATAAGGCAACATTAAGTTCGGGATATGTAACAATAAATGTTACGGCAGAAGATAGTCAATCAGGTCTATATGATAGTCCATTTAGTTGGGATAAACAAACATGGTCACAAGATAACAGTAAAAAAATTGTCAAACAAAATGGAAGATATAAAGTTTACGCAGAAGATAATTTAGGAAATGTCGGAGAATTAGAAATATTAGTTGACTGTTTCCCACAAGTTGGAACATATGAGCTTGCAGAAGGAGATATCATCACACAAATGAGTGTTTCAGCAGATTGGATTGGAAATACAAATAATAATGTAGAAATAAAATTAAATCAAAATATAAATATTATTGGATGGCAAATTACAACAGATGAAAATATTCCATATGAATTTGTTTCAGTTGATAATATAGTTAATAATCAAAATACTGAAAACAATACTATAAATACAAGTTTGCCAAATAATGTTATGATGGAAAACACTGTACAAAATCAAACAAATACAAATACATCAAATGTCATTCAGCAAATTCAACCAAGAACAGAGCCGATTGTAATTAATACATCGTTAGATATAGATAAAACATATTATTTTTGGATAAAAGATAGTTATGGAAATACAAGATATCAGACCTTTATAATACACAAGGCTGTTATATAAAAAAGGAGGAGGAAAAAATGTCATTTATAGAAGAAATAAAAAAAAGAGCTAAAAAAGACATAAAAACAATTATATTACCAGAATCAGAAGATAAAAGAGTATTAGAGGCAGCAAGTAAAGTAACAAAAGAGGGGTTTTCTAAAATAATCCTTTTAGGTGACGAAGAAAAAATAAAGGAAGATTGCCAAAAATATGAGATAAATTTGGATGGAGTGGATATTATAAATCCGCTTACATCTGATAAAAAAGAAGAATATAAAAATAAACTGTATGAACTTAGAAAAAACAAAGGAATGACTTTAGAACAGGCTGAAATTCTACTAAAAGAACCAATATATTTTGGAATGATGATGTTAAAAGATGAAAATTCTAAAGCAGATGGTTTGGTATCAGGTGCAGCACATTCAACTGCAAATACACTAAGACCAGCACTTCAAATACTAAAAACAAAACCAGAGACAAAACTTGTATCAGCATTTTTTGTAATGTGTGTGCCAGATTGTGTATATGGAGAAAATGGAACATTCATATTTGGAGATAGTGGATTGAACCAAAATCCAACAGCAGATGAACTTTCAGAAATTGCCATATCATCATCAAAGAGCTTTGAGCAGTTAGTCCAAAAGCAAGCAAAAGTTGCAATGCTTTCATATTCAACAAAAGGAAGTGCTAAATCAGAATTAACAGAAAAAGTAATTGAGGCAACTAAATTAGTAAAAGAAAAAGAAAATAATTTGATGGTAGATGGAGAATTACAACTAGACGCAGCAATAGTGCCAGAAATAGCAGCATCTAAAGCTCCAGACAGTCCTTTAAAGGGAGAGGCAAATGTACTTATATTCCCAGATTTAGATGCTGGAAATATTGGATATAAGCTAGTTCAAAGATTGGCTAAAGCAGAAGCCTATGGACCACTTTGCCAGGGAATTGCAAGACCTGTTAATGATTTATCTCGTGGATGTTCAGCTGATGACATTGTTGGGGTTGTTGCAATAACAGCTGTTCAGGCACAGGAGTAATTTTTTCTGATTGGGGACGGTTCCTTTTCAGAAAAATGTTCTTTTGGGACCGGTTCTTTTTGGTACATTTTGTAAAAGGAACCGTCCCCAATCCAAAAAAGGAGGTGTGATATGAAAATATTAGTTATAAATGCAGGAAGTTCGTCACTAAAATATCAAGTAATAGATATGGAAACAGACGAAATGTTAGTAAAAGGAAATTTCGAAAGAATAGGTCAAGCAGGTTCATTTTTAACACATAAAGTAAATGGAATAAAACGTAGATTTGAACATGAAGTTAAAAATCATGAAGAGGCAATACAGTTTATAATATCAAGAATATTAAATAGACACTATGGAGTTATAAAAAGTCTTGATGAATTGGCAGGAATAGGACATAGAGTAGTACATGGTGGAGAAAAATTTAAGTCGCCTGTTATAATTACAGATGAAGTTATACAAGAAATAGAAAAATGTTCGGATTTAGCACCACTTCATAATCCAAATGCAATAGCAGGAATAAAAGCCTGTCAAAAAGTAGTACCAAATATGAAGATGGTTGCAGTATTTGATACAGCATTTCATCAAACAATTCCAAAGGAAAAATATATTTATCCAATTCCATATGAATATTATGAAAAATATGGAATAAGAAAATATGGGTTTCATGGGATATCACACGAATATGTTGCAAATCGTGTAGCAAAATTAATGAACAAAGACATAAAAGACCTAAAAATAATAAGCTGTCATTTGGGTCAGGGAGCAAGTTTGTGTGCCATAAAAAATGGTAAATCACAAGAAACAACAATGGGATTAACACCACTTGGAGGAATTCCAATGGGTTCAAGAAGTGGAGATTTAGACCCATCTGTTATAACATATTTGATAAAAAAATCAGAAAAACCAACAGTTGGAGTAAGAGAGCTTGCAAAAACTGACCATAAAGAATTGACTGCTGATGAAGTAGAAGAAATGCTTAACAAAAAATCAGGAGTTTATGGAATATCAAGAATATCTTTAGACTTTAGAGATATAGAGTTAGATAGTCTATCAGGAGGTCATCATGCAAAACTTGCATTAGATGTGTTTGATTATAGAGTAGCTCAAGAAATTGCCAAATGTGCAGTTGCAATTGGCGGAGTTGATGTAATAACATTTGAGGCAGGTGTTGGTGAAAAAGGTCCACTTGATAGAGAACATATCTTAGAATACCTATGCATCTTAGGAGTTGAACTAGATAAAGAGGCAAATGAGGAAACAAAAGGCGAAGAAAGAGAAATATCTACGCCTTCATCTAAGGTTAAGGTTTGGGTTGTTCCTACAAATGAAGAATTGATGATTGCAAAAGAAACTTATGAATTAGTAAAATAGCATAGCAAAGTGAAATTATTTAGGGGATTGTTTTTAGTGCGATGTTCCGTTGGGACCGGGTCTTTTTAGTGCATTGTTCCATTGGGACCGGGTCTTTTTGGTACATT
>USCB01000015.1 GCA_900553125.1 uncultured Clostridium sp.
TTTCATTTTTAATTTTTTTATAAAAAGACTTGACTTTTAATAGTTAGTCTCCTTTCCTATATTTTTAAGTTATTAATTTCATCATTTTTTACTTTTTTGGATTCCACATGACAGCATCTATTACATATAGGAAATAATTTTCCTTTTTTTAAGTCATTCCCTATTTCTATAAATTTTTTTTCATTAATTATGTCATTTAAATCTTTATCTGTAACATTACCGAACAATATATCTATATATTGGCAAAGAGAAACCTCTCCATTTGCTCTTACTCTAATTGAATCATCTACATGTTCACAATATCCATTATCAAAAACACTATCACATTTACTATCGTACCACTTTTTTATCTCTTCTTTTGTCATTTTAGGATATATTTGAAAATCAACATTTTCGATTTTACATTTTTTATCAACATAATCTACTAATTTTACAATATCACTTCCATCTATGTTACATTCACTTTCAAATCCATCTATTATTTCATCTTCTATTCCAAATTGTTCTTTTATTAATTTTTTATGGCTTTCTTTTATTCTATTGGGATGCCACATAAGATGCTGAATTCTTAATTGTGTATTATATTTTTTAGCCAAATCTATTATAAAATCTATTGAATTCATGACTTGCTTTGAAATCACAGTAGTTAATCTAATTTCAGGAAAATTTGTTTCTTTTTGCTTTCTATATTTATTAAGTCTTTCAATTCCTTCAATTGCTTTTTTTAAACTTCCATTAACACCTGTAATCATATCATGTTTTTCATTTTTTCCATGAATAGATATAGCAATAAAACTAATAACATTTGATTCAACCATATATTTTGCTATTTCATCTGTTATTAATGTTGCATTAGTAAGTATCTTCAAATCTAGACCTTCTTCCTTGCATTTTTCAACAACAAATTTAAAATTTGAACTTAATAATGGTTCTCTTGATGTTAAAACTATCGTTTTTCCTCCACTTTTTTTAAAATCATAAATCAATTTTTCGACCTTTTGTCTTTCTAAATCTTGATGTTTCCACTCCTTAGACCAACACATTTTACATTTCATATTGCATCTATCTGTAATTTCAAATCTTAATATTTTATCCTTCATACTATTCCCTCATACTTTCATTTTCATTTTTCTCTTTATTAATGCTTTGGAAGTCATAATCCACAAAATTTAATTTATCTATTGTATTTCCTAACATTGTATTTACTATTTTATGAGTAATTTTACTATTTAAAATTTGTCCTTTATAGTGTGCATCGATTCCATATAAGACTTTTATCTCTTTATATTCTGATAATATTTGCCAAAAATTTTTATTAGGATATTTTATATTCATAATTGTATTTCTAATTTTTTCTTCTTCATTAGCATTAGGTATCTGGCGCGTTACTTTTACATATTCTTTATATACTTCATTCAAATTTATCTCCATTGGTACTCCATATTTTTCAGCCAAATTACATAATTGTCTAGTAATAAATTCTTCCTTTTTTCCAAACTCTTTTCTGAACTTTAAAAACAAATCTGGATGAGCTATAATATCAGGTAATCCATTTTCTAATGATTTTGATATTAAACATACATATTGTATCATTTCTTTATCTGTCAGACCACCTTGTTTTATAGAAAAATATTTTATTCTGCCTTCTCTGTCAAAAATAAAATGCTGACCGAGTATCATTTTATCTACTTTACTTTTCAGTTTTAAGATATTATCTAATTCTTTCGGTATATATTCAAATTCAAAGCCTGTTTCAATATTTATTTTACCTTTATATTTATTTTTCAATTTTCTTATCGACTGTATGTATTCATCTACTTGACTATATGGCATTCTGATATTCTCTTTAATATCTTTAGTATTTTGAAATGGGATATGATCTGTAAATGCTAAAAATTTTATTCCTACTTGACAAGCTTCTTTTACATATTCTTCATCACTGTAATTTTTTTCTGCATGCCCACATCTTTTCGTATGTGTATGATAATTAAAATTTTGAATATTTTCCATTTTTTCTATACTAAACTAAGTATGTGCCCCCTCTATGTGTATAATATATTTAGGTTTTTAATAAAGGATTTACCCATAAACCATTTTCAACTATAAGAATATTTTCATATACTCATATTGAACCACTTGGTAGAAAAAAATCTGTCAAAATACTACTGAAAGGCTTATTAATTCTGCAATAATTCCTTTTAATTATATAACATTTTTTGGCAAGAGTAAATATTATATTTTTCAGTAATAACGAATATAAAAAAATTATTAGAAATTTAAACGTTTTGAATTTACATTTTTCGTAACGCAGCAGTACCAAGGATTTGCGGTTTAGATATTTTCTTTCAAAAGCCCACAAAGTCCCTAGGGACGCGAAATATTTTTTTTGACATTTTCAACGTTCTTTTATATAATACAATCAACTAATAATTAGTTTTCTGTCGAAGCGTATTTGTATTTTTATATTAATTATTTTTATGTCTATAAGTTTATGGGTTAGGTGGACATAAAATATTCTGCAAATCATATATACACCATCCTTTGTTTTTTCTTATTTTATCATTTCTTTGCGATAAAGTAAATTTCTTCAAAAAAACACAATAAAATTTTCTTGATTTTACTGTGTTTTTTATTTTTATTATTTTGCTCCATTATCATTGCTATAAATTGTAGTTCCAAATAAATTTTGTTCTTTCGGCTCTAATAGTACAACATTAATAATTTTGTTTTCCAAATTTTCTTCACTTTCACAATATACTTTTATATAGTTTTTCGTATAACCAGACCATAAACCATTTTTTTTCTCTTCAAATAGAACCTCAACTTCTTTTCCTATATATTTTTCGTTATATTCCTTTTCATTTTTATTTGACAATTCAATTAATTTTTGACTTCGTTCTTCTTTTATATTTCCATCAATTTGATTTGTCATTTTAGCAGCTATTGTTCCTGCTCTTGGGGAATATTTAAAAATATGCATTTTATAGAATTTTATTCTTTCCAAAAATTCATATGTCTTTTCAAATTCTTTTTTTGTTTCCCCAGGAAATCCAACTATTATATCAGTTGTTAAATTAACATCTTTAAAGTATTTTCTTAAAATTTCTGTAACTCTTTCAAATTCTTCACATGAATATTTTCTATTCATTCTTTTTAGCGTTTCGTCACATCCACTTTGTAATGATAAATGAAATTGATTACATATAGTATTTAGTTTTGATAGTCTTTTTGCAAATTCTTCTGTTATAATTGTTGGTTCAAGTGAACCTAATCTTATTCTTTGTATACCTTTTATTTTATCTAAATCTTCTAATAAGTCTATTAGCCTATAATTATTCTGAAAATCTTTTCCATATGAGGCAATATGTATTCCTGTTATTACTATTTCTTTTATTCCTTTTTCTGCAATTTTTGTTACTTCATCTATTACATTTTCTTTTTTTCTACTTCTTATTCTTCCTCTTGCATATGGAATTAAACAATATGTGCAAAAATTATTGCATCCATCTTGAATTTTTACTGTCGCTCTTGTCTTCTCTGAAAATGTTATCAATCCCATTTCTTGAAATTCTTTTTCATCATTTACATCTATTATATCTATTTTTTCTTTTTCTTCTATATATTTTTCAAGTTTTGAAACTATATCTTTTTTTTCGACATTTCCTAAACATAAATCGATTTCTGACATTTCTTTTACTTTTTCTTTTGCTACCTGAACATAACATCCTACAGCTATAATTATTGAATTTTGGTTTTCTTCTTTTACTTTTCTTAAAATTTGTCTTGATTTTCTATCTGCTATATTTGTTACTGTACATGTATTTACAACCACTATATCTGGTTTTTGCTCAATTTCACATATTTCGTACCCTTTTTCTTGAAATTTTTGTGCCATTGCATTTGATTCGTATTGGTTTACTTTACAACCGTAGTGTATAGAATGCTACTTTTTTAGGTCTATTTCCGCATTTCATTTTGCCTCTCTTTCATTTCTTCTTTTCTTATTTCTACATCAATTTTTTATATTATCCATTCAAATGGCTACAAATATGCTTTCTGGTAAGTTCCATTAAATTAAGTTTAGTAAATCCTTCAACTTGAGTTTTAGCTCTATCAGTTTTCAACTGTTCTTTCAAAAGATTTTCAATCTTTTCCTTATTTTCTTTATTTTTCATATCAATATAATCAATAATAATAATTCCACCAATATCTCTAAGTCGTAATTGTTTTGCAATCTCAATAGTAGCCTCTTTGTTAACCTTAAATATTGTAGATTCCAAATCCTTATTTCCTGTAAATTTTCCAGTATTAACATCAATTGCTGTTAGAGCCTCTGTTTTGTCTATTGTTATAAAACCACCACAATTAAGCCAAATTTTTCTATTTTCTATTTTTTCTAGTTGCCCTATCAATCCATATTCTTCAATAAGATCATCTTTATTTAGATATTCAACTTTTATAGTATCCGTTTTAGTTAAATTATTCTTTATTTTTTCATATTCGGTTTTGCTGTTTGTTGTAATTTTATCTATTCCATTTATACTTAAATCGATAAGCATTTTTTCTACAACATTTTCACTTTCACAAATTAATTTAGGTTCACCTGCACTAGTATTATATTCTTTTTCTATTTTTTTCCATTTATTTAATAAATTATCTATATCTTTTTTGATATCTTCCTTAGAAGCTTTTTCTGCAGATGTTCTTACAATTGCTCCAAATCCTTTTGGTAAATTTTCCTTTATAAACTTTATTAATTCATCTTTTTTCTCTTTATTATCAATTTTCTGGGAAATAGTAATAAAATCTATATTAGGCATTACAACAACAAATTTTCCTGGCAAACTTATATGAGTTGAAACTCTTGCTCCTTTTTTATTGTCACTATCTTTTTTTACTTGTATTAATATTTTTTGATTAGGTTTTAGCACCTTTTTTATATCAATAGTTGTATCTAATTTTTGTTTTTTCTCATCTATTTGAGGCATTGCATCTTTTAGATGAATAAATCCCTTTTTGCTACCTCCAAAATCTACAAATGCTGCTTGCATTCCATCTATTATATCTCCAACTTTGCCAACATAAATATTTCCTTCTAATCTTCTTTTTCTATCTTCTTCTGTACTTGTATAATATTCTATTATTTTACCATTTTGTAATAAAATAATATTTTCTAAATCTTCGTTTTTATTTATAATTAATTCTAACATCGTCCTTGCTCCTTTAGTTTTTGCTATTTATTACATTCATTGCTCTATCTACGCCATTCTTGACAATTTCCTCAACTGCCTCACGTCCTGTATCAATTCCCTTAAGTAATATTTCATAATCTTCATTTGAAACTTTTCCTATAACATAATTTATTAAATCTGATTTTATTAAAGGCTTACCTGTTCCAATTCTTACATGTGGAAAGTTTGTTGTTTTCAAATTCTCCACAACAGATTTCATACCATTATGGCTTCCTGCTCCGCCTTTTTTTCTAAGCTTTACTATACCTGGCTCTATATCTATATCATCATAAATTATAATTACATTTTCAATGTCTATTTTATAGTAATTTACAAATTGTATTATTGATTCTCCACTTAAATTCATATAAGTTTGCGGTTTGCAAAGTATTACCTTTTCATTTTCTATCATTCCAGTTCCGTATAGTGCATTAAATCCTTGTTTTTCTACTTTGATGTCATACTTTTTCGAAAGTTCATTTATAACATCAAATCCCATATTATGCCTCGTTTTGCTATACTCTGGTTCTGGGTTTCCTAAACCTACTACTAAATACATTTTGTAAACTTCCTTTCTTTTAATTTCTTGCTAAATTTCCTAAAATTTTATCTCTTACTTTATTTATCATCATATGTATAAATTTATCTTTAAAATAAATTAATATTCCAAAATATATTACTACTCCAACTATTATTTGAACTACCATACAAATAAATCCTGTAAGTACCAATCTTACTAGCATACATCCTGCAAACATTAATAATCCAGCAAATATATATCTGTAACTTAGTCTTAACATATATTTTAAATTTATTTCTTTTTTTACATAATGTAATTGCATCAAATCAACAACAAGCTGTGATACAACAGTTGCAATACAAGCCCCAATTGATTGCCATAAATTTATCATAATATAATTTAATATAAAATTTACTACAACCCCAGCCACAACCGATAGTGTAAATTCCTTTTGCCTTTTGGTTGGAAGTAAGTATTGTGTTCCAATTATATTGGCAATTCCCATAAGTAAAATTATTGGTGTTATTATGTTCATCAATACTACTACTTTATCATAACCAGGTCCAAAGAACCATGGTACAAAATCCCTTGATATTGCAATTAAACCAAACATTATAGGAAAACTTAATAAATATGTAAAGTTAAATGATTTTTTCATGCAATCATTAATTTGCTTTTTCTCGCCATTTGCAAACATATTGGCCATTCTTGGTACCATTACAGTTCCAAGTGATGTGACTAATGTTAAAAGTACTCTTATTATTTTTTGACTTTGTTCATAATATCCAGTTTCTGCTTTATCTGTAATTATTTTTCCTAGCATTGTCGTATCTAACATGTTATAAATTTTGTTTGATACCTGCGGTATGAAGAGTAATACAATTGCTGGTATTTGTCTTTTTATGTTTATGTTTTTTACTTTTACACCTTTAAAATATTTTGGTAAATAAAACCATAGTGATATATTTCCTATTAAATCAGCAAAAGCATATATTGCTAAATACTTATCTAAATCTGTTTCTTGTTTTACTATTAGAAATATTAACCCTACACTTGTAAGTCTTACTGCTATATTTCTTAATACTGTTTTTTTAAAATCTTCCATTCCTTGGAAGAACCAGCTTATATCAAATGCTGCAGCTATCAGCTCGAAAAATAGTATTCTGTAATACTCACTATATTCGCCTTGTTTCATAAATGATAAATAATATACAATTGAGGCAATTCCTATTGTTATAAATCTAAATAGAACCAGTTCTATAAATATTTTTTTCTTTTTGGTTTTATTGTCTTGCACATATGCTATTTCTCTTTGTCCATACATTGATATTCCAAGTGAACCAAATAGTACAAAATAATTTACTATTGTATAGGTATATATATATATTCCGTTTCCTCTTGCCCCTAATACCCTCGCTAGGTATGATGCTGTAACTAGTGGTAATATTAATGTTAATATTTGATATGTTAAATTATATAAATAATTTTTCATTATACTTTTTTTTGCCATTTTTTTCTTTTCCTTTTGTTTTTAATTTTTTAAAGTATATCAAATTTGATTATTTTTATCAATACATTTGACAAAAAAATAAAGCAGCTTTTGCTTTAGCTACTTCTATTTTTCATTCTTATGCAAGACCGTATTTTTTCTTGAATCTGTCTGCTCTACTTCCTGCTGTGTCACGTCTTACTAAGTTTCCTGTCCAGAATGGATGACATTTTGAGCATATATCAACTTTCATGTCTTTTTTTGTTGAACCTACTGTCATTACGTTTCCGCATGCACATGTTATTGTTGTTTCTTCATAATTTGGTTGAATGTTTTTATTCATTTTTTTCACCTCTTCTTCCTTATGTTTTGTATGTTCTTTGACATACTCTTTAGATGTTATGTTCTATGTTATCATATTTTTTTGTTTTTTTCAAGTGTTATTTTATTACATTTTCTTTGTCTTTTTCGTATTCGTATTGTTTTAGCATATATTCAGCTGATGTTAATGCTTCTTTATTAAATGTTACTCTTTTTACTAATTTTGAAACTATGTTGAATAGACATGCTATTATTAATATTAAAATACATACTTTTTTCCATATTTTAGATAACATATTTTTTCTCCTTTTGGCGTTTTAAAGCGTGTTTGTTTCGCTTTTCTACATTGTTTATTATACAGGTTTATTACTGAGTTGTCAAGTAGTAATTTTTATGTCGTCCTTCTTATAATCTTATAAATTTCTTTCTTTATCCCCACAGGTGTTATTGCTAAAATACTACGAATTAATATATTATATATATACTGAAAAATATTAATTATTTTATAATCTAATAATATATTTTCAATTTGTATAATTTTTTTTATTTGTTTTCTCCCGTTTCTTCTTTTATACATATCTTTGCTTGTCCTGAATTTTCCCAATATTTTATCTATATTTTTCATTTTACAATTATTTATAATCATCCTAGACCAAAGCTCATAGTCTTCTAACTCAATATTAGGTTTATAATTTCCTATTTTGATTAGTGTTTCTTTTTTTATTATTACAGTTCCATGGTTGAATGGACTTTGGTATTTTGCATATTTTTTTATTTCTTCACTTTCCAAAGGTACTTTCCTAATAGATATTACATTTTTCATGTTTTCATCACATTCTTCTATATATCCACCTAATATATCTATATCTGAATTATTTAATATTTTACTTTGTTCTTCTAATCTATTTAATGGTGCAATATCATCAGTATCCATTCTAGCTATATATTCATACTTGCACTTTTGAACTCCATATCTTAATGCTGAACCTAACCCTTTATTTTCTTTTAATGGATATATATCAATCAAATTAGTATATTTATTCTTAAATTCCTTTAAAATATCTTCTAATTCTTTACCTAGTTTTCCATCTTTTATTATTACAATTTGGTTCGGCTGTAATGTTTGATTTATAATACTTTGTATCGATTCTTTTAAGTATGACGGTTTTTCCTTATAATACACTGACATTAAAACTGATATATTTATCATTTTCTCTCTTCATTTCACTTTCTTTTTTTCTTCATTTTATAAAAAAAAAATCAAAATAGCAATACTTTTATTGTAAATTTTTCTGATTTGGGACGGTTCCTTTTACAAAATGTTCGTAAAAGAACCGGTCCCAAAAAGAACCGGTCCCAATGGGACATTTTATGCCATCTTTTCTTTAATTCTAACCAAAGTATTCAAAGCATCAATAGGAGTTAACTCATTTAAATTAACCATATCAAGCTCATGCGCAACTTCAGCTAACTTATAATTAAACATATCAAATTGTCCCTCGACTTTTTTCTTATCCTCTTTCTCAGGCTTTTTATCTTTTAAAACACTCTTTCTCTCTAAAGATTTTAAAATTTCATTTGCTCTTTTAGTTACATCTTTAGGAACACCCGCAAGCTTAGCAACGTGAACACCATAGCTTTCATCTGTTCCACCTTCAACTATTTTTCTTAAGAAAATAATATCTTCGCCTTTTTCTTTAACTGCGATAGAATAATTTTTAATACCATTTCCTTCTTTCTCCAAAGTTGTCATCTCATGGTAATGTGTTGCAAATAAAGTTTTTGCTCCACATTTTTCTTTGTCTGCAATATATTCTGCAACTGCCCAAGCAATTGAAAGTCCATCATATGTTGATGTTCCTCTTCCTATTTCATCTAATATTACTAAGCTATTTTTTGTTGCTTCTTTTAAAATACTTGCAACTTCCATCATTTCTACCATAAATGTACTTTGACCCATACTTAAATCATCTGATGCTCCAACTCTTGTAAATATTTTGTCTACTACTCCAATTGTGGCCTCTGTTGCAGGAACAAAGCTTCCAACTTGTGCCATTAAGGTAATTAATGCAACTTGCCTCATATATGTGGATTTTCCTGCCATATTAGGTCCTGTAATTATTGCTAATCTGTTTTGATCTGTATCTAAATATGTGTCATTTGATACAAATTCTCCAGATGATAACATTTTTTCAATTACAGGATGTCTACCTTCTTTAATATTTAATATTCCATCTTTATTAATTGTTGGTTTACAATAGTTCATTTCTTCTGCAACTTGTGCAAATGATGTAAGTACATCTAAACTTGATATTGCTTCTGCTGTTTTTTGCATTCTTTTTACATTTTGGGCAATTTCTTCTCTTATTTGCCTAAATGCTTCAAGTTCTAGCTTTATAACTTTTTCCTCGGCTCCAAGTATTTGATTTTCCATATTTTTTAGTTCTTCTGTTATATATCTTTCTCCATTTGTTAGAGTTTGTTTTCTAATATATGTGTCTGGAACCATATCTTTATATAGATTTGTAACTTCTATATAATATCCAAAAACCTTATTAAATCCTATTTTTAAAGATTTTATTCCTGTTTTTTCTTTTTCATCTGCTTCTAACCTCATAAGCCATGATTTTCCATCTGTTGTTGCGTGTTTTAATGTATCTATATTTTCATCATATCCAAGTTTTATGTATCCACCATCTTTTGTGGTCATTGGTGGGTCATCTACTATTGATTTTTCTATAAGCTCGTGTATGTCTTTTAATTCATCTATATTTTGATAAATTTCTTTTAAATATTCCGAATTTACATTTTGCAAAACTTGTCTTATATCTGGTAATCTTGATAATGAATTTTTTAGAGTTATCATATCTCTTGGAGTACCATTTCCATACGCCATTTTTCCTGCTAGTCTTTCAATATCATATACTTTTTTTAAGTTTTCTATAACTTCTCCTCTTAGCATAATATCATTTTTTAATTCTTCGACTGCTCCAAGTCTTTTATTTATTTCAGTTTCATCTATAAGTGGGTCATTTAGCCAACGTCTTAAAAGTCTTCCTCCCATTGAGGTTGATGTTTTATCAAGTACCCATAAAAGTGTTCCTTTTTTTGACCTATCTCTTAATTTTTCAGTAATCTCTAGGTTTCTTCTTGCATTTATATCTAATGACATATATTTTGAAACCGAATAAATTACAACTTTATTTATATGGCTTAAATCAGTCATTTGTGTGCTTGTAATATATTCTTTTAATGCATTTATACTTGCAATTGAAAGTAGTTTATCATCTGCTTTTTCTATATCATTTCCTTTACTATCTACTAGTCTAAAATTTTGTACAGTTTTTGATATATCTTCACTAAAATAGCTTTCATCACATGATGTTATATATACTTCTGGGAATCTTGTTTTTATTTTTAGTATTTCAGCTTCTGATTCATTCATCATTTTATTTGCAACTATTTCTGCTGGAGAATATCTTGATATTTCGTCCATTAATAAAGAAAAATTATTTGTCTCTTTTATTTCTGTTGAGTAAAATTCACCTGTTGATATATCACTTACTGCTATTCCAAAATATAAACCAGCTTTACATATGCTCATTATGTAATTGTTTTTTCTTTCTTCTAGCATATTTGATTCTACAACAGTACCAGGTGTTACAACTTTTATTACTCCTCTTTTTACTATTCCTTTAGTTGTCTTTGGATCTTCTAACTGCTCACATATAGCAACTTTATACCCTTTTGATACTAACCTTGCTATATAGTTTTCTGCTGCGTGATATGGTATTCCTGCCATTGGTGCACGCTCTTCTAGTCCACAGTCTTTTCCTGTTAGAGTAATTTCTAGTTCTCTTGATACTAGTATTGCATCATCAAAGAACATTTCATAAAAGTCTCCTAGTCTATAAAATAATATACAATCATTGTATTGTTCTTTTGTTTCTAAATATTTTTGCATCATTGGTGAACATTTTTCTTTATCTACTATCATCTTTTTGTACTACTCCTTTTATTACATTCATTTTAAAGTGATTCTACTAGTTTTTCAAGTTCATGAATATATTCATTTTTTATTGCTACATATATTTGTCTTGAAGTTTCTTCATCATATAAATGTGATAAAGAATTTCTTGCCAACATCATTTTTATCCATGTCTCTCCATCTGAAATCAAATTATGTGCAAAACTTTCTTTAATCACTTCTCTTGGACTTCCTGTATTCATTGGAATTCCTAAATATTCTAGATAATCTTTCAATGTTTTCCATGCAATTTCAAATGTAAATTCATATCTATGTAAAACTCCATCAATTACTATGTCCGTTTCTTCTTGTTCTAGTGCTTCTTTTAGCCTTTTTGTAGCATTAGTTAGATCTTGCTTTCTTTCTATAAATCTTTTCAATTTATATCTCAACTCCCTCTTTTATTATTTCATTTAATACATCCTCTGATAAACCAAAACTAATTTTTTCTCCTTTAAAATACCACATGTGGTCCTCAATAATTTTTACATTTTGAATAGTATTAATTAAATCTTCATTTCCTTCAAACACAACAATTTTACTACTTTCTGTTCTTCCTGTAAGCATTTTATCATTATTTTTACTTGGTCCCTCAACTAGAACCTTTTGAACTGTTCCTAAATATTCTTTATTGTTTTCAGCAATTTGACTCTCAACTAATTCTTTTAGTCTATCAAATCTCCTATGTTTCACATCCTCTGGAACTTGATTAGGCATTTTATCCCCAGGTGTTCCAACTCTTCTTGAATATATAAACATAAATACTTGTTCAAATCTTACTTTACTTACTACATCTAATGTGTCCTCAAAGTCTTCCTCAGTTTCACCTGCAAAACCAACTATTATGTCTGTTGAAAATTTGATATTTGGTATTCTATTTTTCATTTTTTCTACTAGTTCTAGATATTGTTCTTTTGTGTATTTTCTGTTCATTACTTTTAACATTTTAGTACTTCCAGATTGAAGTGGCAAGTGTACAAATTTGCATACTTTATCACATTCTGCAATTGCCTCTATTACGTCATCTGTAAAGTCTTTTGGATGTGGTGAAATAAATCTTATTCTTTCTACTCCATCTATTTTGTTTATTTCTTTAAGTAGTTTTGCAAATGAATCTACTTCTTTGTAATCTCCATCTTCATCTACTAATTTTCCTTGTTTTATTGCTTCCATCTCTGAACGTAAATATGAATTTACATTTTGCCCAAGTAACATTATTTCTTTATAGCCTTGGTTTGCTAATTCTTTTACTTCTTTTATTATATTTTTTGGTTTTCTGCTTCTTTCTCTACCTCTTACATAAGGTACTATGCAATAGCTACAGAAGTTATTACATCCATACATTATGGTAACAGAGCCTTGTGTTTTACTGTTTCTACTTATAGGCAAATCTTCATAAACACTACCATCTACATCAATTACGTCTTGAACTCTTTTTTGATTTTCTAGTACTGAATATAAATCTTGTGGCAATTTATGTAATGTATGTGTTCCAAATACTATGTCTACATAATGAAATGACTTTTTTATTTTTTCTAGGATGTGTTCTTCTTGCATCATGCATCCGCCAATTGCTATTATTAGATTATTTTTTTCTTTTAGATTTTTTAGTTCTCCTACTTTTCCAAATAATCTTTCTTCTGCATTTTCTCTTACACAACATGTGTTAAATATTGCTAGATTTGCTTCTTTCATATCTTCTGTTTTTGTGTATCCCATTTTTTCTAACATTCCACATATTTTTTCGGAGTCATTTTCATTTAGTTGACATCCCATTGTTAGAATTGTGTATTTTAATTTTTGGTCTTTTATTATATTTTTTACTTTTTCCATATATTGTTTTTGGTTTTCTATTTCTTGGTTTGTGTTCATTTTGATTTTCCTTTCCTTTTCGCTCTTTTCGTTTAAGAAGTATATCATATTTTGTGGTAAAAATCTACAATTATAATTGTAAATACAAAACTCTTCGTAATAAACGGTTCTTTTTTCAAAAAAGAACCGTCCCCATTTCAAAATTTTCCTGCTACAAATCCAGTTGAATATGCAATCTGTAAATTAAATCCACCTGTATAACTATCGACATCCAAAATCTCACCTGCAAAATACAAACCTGAAATTAATTTAGATTCCATAGTCTTAGGATTTACCTCTTTTATGCTTACTCCACCTGCAGTAATTATTCCATCTTCAATTCTTCTAAAATTCTTTAATGTAACTTCAAATTCTTTTAATAATTTAACTATTTTCATTCTTTCCTGTTTTGTTATAGAATTAACTTGTTTATCTGGATTTATACCAGAACGCTCTATTATTACAGGAATTAACTTTTGTGGTAATAATTTATCTAAGCTATTTTTGAAATTTTTATTTTTAAAATCCTCGAAATCTCTTAGAATTCTATCATTTAATTTTTCTTCTGTTAAAGCTGGTTTTAAATCTATTGATAACTTGATTTTTTTGTTTTTTAGTAATTCATCTATATTTTTATATCTAACCAAATGTGCTGAACCACTTAAAATTACAGGACCAGATACCCCAAAATGTGTAAATAACATTTCTCCAAAGTCTTCATAAATCTGCTTGTTTTTACTTGCATCAACCATTTTTATTTTAACATTTTTCAAGCTTAATCCTTGTAAACTTTGATGTAAATCCTGTTCATATGTTTCTAATGGCACAAGTGATGGCTTTATTTTTGTTATAGTATGACCTAATTTTTTGGCAATTTCATATCCATCTCCTGTTGAACCTGTTAATGGATAGCTTTTTCCACCTGTTGCAAGTATTACTTTATCTGCTTTTATTATAGTTTTATTTTTACATTTTACTCCTGTTATTCTTTTTTCTTCATCTACTAATATCTCTAAAACTTGCATTTCATACATTATTTTTACATTTTTAAGTTTTTTTAGTTTCTTTTCAAAACAGTTTAATACATCTTGTGATTTATCTGTTACAGGAAAAATCCTATTTCCACGCTCTTCTTTTACTGATAACCCCTGTTCTTGTAAAAAATTAATTATGTCTTGATTAGTAAATTTGTTAAATGTACTATATAAAAACATTCCATTTCCTGGCGTATTTTTTATAAAATCTTCCATCGGCAAAGAAGATGTAATATTACATCTTCCTTTTCCTGTTATTAATAGTTTCTTTCCTAAACTTTTATTTTTCTCTAGTAATATAACTTCATTTCCATTTTCTGCAGAGGTAATTGCAGCCATCATTCCTGCTGGTCCTCCGCCTATTACTATTACTTTCATTTAAAATATACTCCCTACTATAATTCCAATTAGTCCTCCAACAAATACTTGAAGTGGTGTGTGTCCTAAAACCTCTACTAACTTTTCTTGAACCTGCATACCAGTTAGTCCAGGTGTTTCAATTATTTTGTTTAGTAATGTTGCCTGCTTACCTGCGGCTCTCCTTACTCCTGCTGCATCATACATAACAACACAAGAAAATACAAGTGATACTGCAAACTGCCATCCATCAAATCCTACTTCTTTACCTATCATTACCGTTATTGCCATGACTATTGCTGAATGTGAGCTTGGCATTCCTCCTGCTCCCATTATTCTCTTAAAGTTAAATTTTCTTGTTGTTATTAAATCCCATATTACTTTAAAACCTTGGATTGCAAGCCATGTAAAAAAAGGCACCCACATAAATTTGTTATGTAATAATTGTGTTATAACTTCCATATATGTTAACATATACTAAGCGTATATGCATCCTCCCTTCTATTTTGTCACTTTTGCTATTCTTCTGCTGTAAAATTTTCCTCTTTTAACTCTCCATTTTTTTCCATTATTATAGTTATTCTTTTTTCTGCATCTTCTAAAAGTTTGCTACAATCTTTTGATATTTTCATTCCTTCTTCAAATTTATTTAATGAATCTTCCAAACTTAAATTCCCTTTTTCTAATTCTGTTACTATTTTTTCTAGGTCTTCCATTTTTGTTTCAAAATTTTCTTTTTTCTCCATTATGAATTCCTCCCTTTATTTGTTCTTTTGGGACCGGTTCTTTTGCGAACATGTTCTTTTGGGACCGGTTCTTTTAAGAACAATTATATTATTTTTGCATTTTTGCTACCATCTATAAGTTTAATTCTAACCTCATCATTTTTTTCTAAATTCTTAC
The DNA here is from genome assembly GCA_900553125.1 of uncultured Clostridium sp. Lineage (GTDB taxonomy): Bacteria > Bacillota > Clostridia > TANB77 > CAG-508 > CAG-269. Next base: position 15,734 of record USCB01000015.1, read on the forward strand.
TTGATTTAATAATTTGACCATCTTTTTCAACTATAGAAAAGCCTCTAACCATAGTTTTTAAAGGACTTAGAGCATCTAGTTTTAGTACCATTGCTTGAAATGTTTTTTCGGTTTCTTTTTGTTTTAAAGTCATGGCATTTTCCATCTGCTTTATAAATCCATCTAATCTCAAATAATTATTTTGCATATTTTGAACAGGGTCTGAAAAAGCCTTTGAATTCATTATATTTTGATATTTCATTTTCATAAATTCTAATTTTTTCTTTAAACTTAGCCTTGCTCTTTCTTTTAAAGTATTTATTTTATTTTTCAATTCATAAATATCAGGATTTGCAAGTTCTGCTGCTGCAGATGGTGTCGGTGCTCTTAGGTCTGAAACAAAATCTGCTATTGTAAAATCTGTTTCATGTCCAACTGCTGAAATTATTGGAATTTCTGAGTTATAGATTGCTCTTGCAACAATTTCTTCATTAAATGGCCACAAGTCTTCTAGTGAACCTCCTCCTCTTGCTAAAATTATTACATCTGCTAATTTTTTTTCATTCATTGTTTCAATTCCTTTTACAATTTCTTTAGCAGCTCCTGGTCCTTGAACTGGAACAGGAAGTAATCTTATATAACAATTTGGATTTCTTCTTGTTGATACATTTATAATATCTCTTATTACTGCACCAGTTTGAGATGAGAGTACTCCTATTATTTTTGGTTTCAATGGAATTTTCTTTTTATGAGATTCGTCAAATAAGCCTTCTTTTTCTAAGTCGTTTTTTAATTTTTCATATGCTGCATATAAATCTCCAACTCCTTGTTCCATCATTGCCTTTACATATATTTGATATATTCCATCTCTTTCAAAAACTGATACTCCACCAAATACGATAACCTTCATTCCATCTTTTGGTTTAAAATTTATTCTTTCTGCATAGCTTTTAAACATTATGCACTTGATTAATGATTTATCATCTTTTAATGTAAAATAAAAATGCCCTGTGTAATGTGCTTTAAAGTTTGATATTTCGCCTTTTACAACAACTGCATTTAAAGCCTCATCTCCTGCTATTTTTTCTTTTATATATAAATTTAAATCTGATACACTAACTGCCATTGCCTCATAATTCATACTTTTCATCCCTTTCATATAAAATATGGACAAATCTTAATGTAAATTAAGACTTGCCCATACCTTACATTTCTTTAACAATTTTTGCCAAAGCTCCATTTATAAACTTACTCGACATATCTTCTCCATATGTTTTTGCAAGTTCTACCACTTCGTTTATTTCAACTTTATATGGGATATTTTTGTATTTTATTTCATATATTGCAAGCTTTAATAAACTTAAATTTACTTTAGAAATTCTATCAATTTTCCAATCTGATGTTAAAGAGCTTTTGACTATTTCATTTATTTCTTCCGCATTTTCATTTATTCCATGTATACAATCTTTTATGTATTCTATTGCATCCTTATTTTCTATGTTGTTATTTTCGATATATAAATCAATTTGCTCTTCTATATTTTCGCTTTTTTGAATTTCTAAACTATATATTAGTTTAAATGTTAATTCTCTTATTTCTGACCTTTTCATTTTCTACCTCTTTTACATTCTGTCTATAAATTGTTTTATTTTGTCTTTTACATATTGTTTATTTTGCTGAACATAATTTCCTACAAATGCTCCCATAAATATTAGTATTATTGCAACTATTAAATTATATAATTTTGTTATTAGTATTAATATTGCTATTATTATCCCAATTATTGCGCCTTTATAATTATCCCAAAATTCTTTTAAACTTCCCATAAGAAAATCCTTTCTAAGTCTTGTATTAGTTTTCTATTTCATTAGATATATTTTTTATTTTTACATTTACCTCTTTTACTTCTAGGTCTGAAGTCTTTTTGATTGCCTCTTTTATTTTATTTTGCATGTTTAATGTTATTTCTTTTATTATTACTTCTCTACCTACAACGATATTTACATTTACGATTAGGTTGTTTAAGTTGTCTAGCTCTATATTTACTGATACGTCTTCTACTCCATTAAATCCTTTTACTACAGATGTAACTATGTTTTCTATTGTTGGCTTTGATATAAGAAGTTTTCCATTGTCGTTTTGCATTAAAACTCCTTGTTTTGCTTTATTTTCTTTATCTGATGAATCAAAGAAAATACATTTTATACTACATAATAAACATACTATTTCTACCCCTAAGACGATCTTTGATGTTGGGTCATTTGTTAATGCTATTTTTACAAAGGCTCCGACTGTGTCTATTCTAATGAAACCTGCTATCATACATATTACTAATATTGATTGTAAAAAAATTAAAACTGAAAATAGTGCTAATATTACCTTATCTATTTTTTTCATATTTAATCTCATTCCTTTCGTGTGAGTTCAAGTTTGAAATTTTTATATTATTTCATTAGTTGAACTTTCTTCTTTTGTTTCTTCTTCTTCTTTACCTTCTTCTACTAATGTTTCTGTATTTACTCCTTGTACATGTACATTTACTTCTTCTACTTTTAGTCCTGTCATGTTTTCTACTGCTGTTTTTACTCTGTTTTGAATTTCAAATGCTACATCTGGTATTCTTGCTCCATATTCTACTATTATGTTTACATCTATTTTTGCCTTATTGTCTGATGTATCAACTTTAATTCCTTTTGCTAGATTTTTCTTTCCTTTTAATACTTCTGTAATTCCTCCTGCAAATCCTCCAGCCATTCCAAATACTCCTGGTACTTCTGATACTGCAACTCCTGCTATTACTGCTATTACATCACTTGCTATTTTTATTCCTTCTGCTCCGTTTTCAACTTCCTCTACTTCATTTATTTTGTTTTCTTCCATATTCTTTCCTCCTTAGAAATTTTTTATATATGTAGTATATCAATTTTTTTTATTTTTTACAACTATTTTCTGAAAAAATGTTTTGTTTTTTATATTTTTTTCACATTTTCCTTGAAAAAACAATAGAATAAGTATATAATCGTGAATAGATTTTATTTTACAGGAGTGAGAATTTATGCCTAATATTGAAAGATTAAAAAAATATAATAAAATACATATGGTAGGTATTGGAGGAGTAAGCATGAGCGGTATTGCCGAAATCTTAATCAACTTTGGCTTTACCGTAACTGGTTCAAATAATGTTGAATCTGAAACTACTAAAAAATTAGAAAAAGCAGGAATAAAAGTATCAATTGGACATGATAAAAAAAATATTACTGATCAAGATGTCGTTGTTTATTCTGCTGCCATCAAACAAGATAATCCAGAGCTTGTTGCAGCAAAATCTAAAAATATTCCTATAATAGAAAGAGCTGATTTTTTAGGTGAACTTACAAGATGTTATAAAGATACAATTACAATTTCTGGAACACATGGAAAAAGTACTACTACATCTATGGTTTCACTTTGTTTTTTAGAGGCTTTAAAAGACCCTAGTATTCAAGTTGGTGCCGATATTAAACAATTAGATGGAAATTATAAGGTTGGAAATAGTGAATATTTTATTATTGAGGCTTGCGAATATGTTGAGAGCTTTCTAAAATTTAGCCCCAAATCTGAAATTATTTTAAATATTGACAATGACCATTTGGATTATTTTAAAAATTTTGAGAATATCAAAAATGCTTTTATAAAATATGTAAAACTTCTTCCTGATGATGGCTTACTTGTTGTTAATGGTGATGATAAAAATGCTTTGGATTTAACTAAATATACTAATGCTACTTCTATTACATATGGTATATCAAATAAAAATACTGATTTTTTTGCCGTGAACGTTGTTTTTGATAATAACGGTTTCCCTGAATTTGATGTTTATGCTAAAGGTGAGTTTTATGGAAGAATTAAACTTAGTATTCCTGGTATGCATAATGTTTTGAATGCTCTTGGATGTATTGCTTTATGTGATTATTACGGTATATCTTTAGAGGCTATTCAAAAGGCTTTACTTTCATTTACTGGTGCTGTTAGGAGGTTTGAGTTTAAGGGTTGTGTTAATGGTGCAAATATTTATGATGATTACGGTCATCACCCTACTGAAATTGTTGCTACTGCTAAGGCTTTGATGAATAAAAAGTATAATAAGTCTTGGGTGGTTTTTCAGCCTCATACTTATAGTAGAACTAAAAGTCTTTTGGATGATTTTGCTAAGGCTTTGTTGAATTTTGATAATATTATTGTTTTGGATATTTACGCAGCTCGTGAGAAGAATGTTTATGGTATTTCTTCTAAGGATTTGGTTGATAAGATTTGTGGTCTTGGAAAGGGTGCTTTGTATATTCCTGATTTTGATGATTGTGTGGATTATTTGAGGAGTAATGTTGAGGAGAATGATATTATTATTACTCAGGGTGCTGGAACTGTTACTGAAATTGGGAGCATGCTTTTGGGGTAAGAAAATAACAGAGGGATTACATAAAATCCTCTGTTATTTTTTCTATATATAATTAAATTTTATTGTTTTTGTTTTACAACCTTAAGCCTCACAAACTCATCTCTCTCTTCTTCTTCCAGAGCTAAACTAATAGACTTCGCCAATTTCTCATCTCTAGGAATAATAACCTCTTTAAGAGCATTAGACCTTCTTCCTAATTTTTCGATAGCATTTTGAAGTCGAACCATAGTATTATTAATCTCTGCTAACTTAATTATCATTTTTTTTACTTCAATAAATTTTATAATGCTTTCATCAACATTAGAAGTTGTGTTATAAAATCCATAATTAGGTACTATTTCCAAATTATTTGAAACCACAGATGGTATTTCCACACCCATTAAAGTTATATTTTTTATATTAATTGTATCATCATCTTTTATAGCATTTGAAATATCAATCAATTCATCAAATCCCACATCCACAATTGCTTTTTTTAATGTATCTTCTGCATCTTTTAAAATTTTATCTAATTTATTTTGTGTATTTTTTGCCTCATCTTTGTAATTTTCTAGTTTATTTTTTAATATTAGCTCTTTTTCTTCGATAAGCATTTGACCATTTTTGTATTCCTTTATTGAATTTTGTAATTTTAGTAAATTGTTTTTGGTTGATAAATATATTTTTCCCATTGTTCACTCTCCATTTTTTCTGATTGGGGACGGTTCCTTTTGCAAAATGTTCTAAAAAGAACCGGTCCCAAAAGAACATTTTTTGCAAAAAGAACCGTCCCCAATACGAAATCACAATATTCTCAACAGTTCTTCCATCAAATTCAAAGTATCATCCATAGAACGATTTTCGCTGCTATCCTGATTAATAAACCTATCCTCAAATTCATTTCCAAACTTCAAATACTTCTTATCTTCTTCTGTCAAATCAGACTCTCCAAGAACAGTTGCCAAAGCTCTTACATCTTGAACTTTTGAGTAAGTCGCGAAAATTTTATCTGCAATTTTAGAATGATCCTCTCTTGTATATCCTTTTCCTATTCCATCCTTCATAAGCCTTGACAGTGATTGTAAAATATCAATTGGCGGGTTTATTCCCTTTTGATACAAATCTCTTCCCAAAACAATTTGCCCTTCTGTAATATATCCTGTTAAATCAGGTATTGGATGTGATATGTCATCATTCGGCATTGTGAGTATTGGAATTTGAGTTATTGAACCTTCTCTTCCTTCTATCATTCCTGCTCTTTCATAAATTGATGCTAAATCACTATATAAATATCCTGGATATCCTTTTCTGCTTGGAATCTCACCTTTTAGAGTTGATACTTCTCTCAAAGCCTCTGCATATGAGGTCATATCTGTTAATACAACTAATACTTGATATCCTAAATCAAATGCTAAATATTCAGCACATGTAAGTGCAACTTTAGGTGTAAGTATTCTTTCTACAGATGCATCATTAGATAAATTTTGAAACATTACAACTTTTGAAAGTACTCCATTTTCCTCAAAACTTTTTCTAAAAAATTCAGCTGTTTCAAACTCTGCTCCCATAAGTCCAAATACTATTGCAAATTTTCCCCCATCTGTTATATTTGATTGTCTTATTATTCTTTCAGCAAGCTCATTATGGTTCAAACCACTTCCAGAGAAAATTGGTATTTTTTGTCCTCTTATTAATGTAATTAGTCCATCTATTGTTGATATTCCGGTATGTATATAATTACGAGGATATTTTCTTGCAATTGGATTTATTGGATTTGAATTTATATCTCTTGATATATTTGTTTCAATATCTCCCAATCCATCTATTGGTTTTCCTGCACCATCAAATATTCTTCCTAACATTAATGGTGATAATTTTATTTTTAATGGCTCTCCCATAAATTCGGTTTGTACGTCTTTTATATTAATTTCATTTGTTCCTTTATATACTTGTATTGTTGTTATATCATCATCTAAGCGTAAAACATTTCCTATTCTTTTTTCACCATTTTTTAGTGTTATTTCAACCTGCTCTTCAAATGATACGTCTTTTGGCGTTTTTATAAATACAAGCGGTCCATTTATTTCTTCTAGACCTAAATATTTTATTTTCAAGTTTTTTCACCTCTTTCGCAACTAGCGGGACCATTGGGGTCGGTTCTTTTTGGTCCCATCTCGCCAGAATTAAATATGTTCCTTATATTCGTCTTCCAACTTTTTCAATCTATTTTTAATCCTAACATCAAACTCGTCAATCTTTTCAATTTCATCGTTTCTAACATTATACTTAAGTTCATTATATTCCTCAAAAAGCCCTGTTTTCTTAATCTCAGAAATTGGTATTCCTTTATTGATAAGTTTTAAAGCTCTATCATAAATCAAAATGATAGTTTCCATCATTTTAAATTGTTTCTCTATAGGTACAGAAGTATCAATATCATTAAAAGAATTTTGTTGTAAAAATCCAATTCTTATGCTACTTGCAACTTCTAATAAAAGCTTTTTATCATCAGACAAAACATCTTGACCTACAACTCTTGCTATTTCAAGGAGTTCATTTTCTTTTTCTAATATTTTAACAATTTTTGTCCTATATTCTAAAAATTCGCTATCAACATTATCATCATACCAATCTGATAAGTTATCTACATATTCACTATAACTTATATTCCAATCTATCGCTGGATAATGTCTTGAATATGCAAGCGTTCTATTTAAGCCCCAAAATACATGAACAAATCTTTTTGTATTTTGCGTGACTGGCTCTGAAAAGTCTGAACCTTGTGGCGATACTGCTCCTATAATTGTTACTGAACCTGTATTTTCATTTAAAGTTTCAACCATTCCTGCTCTTCCATAAAATTCCGATAATCTTGATGGCAAATATGATGGAAATCCTTCTTCTGCTGGCATTTCTTCTAGTCTTCCAGATATTTCGCGAAGTGCCTCTGCCCATCTTGATGTTGAGTCTGCCATTATTGCTACATCATAGCCCATATCTCTATAATATTCTGCTATCGTTATTCCTGTATAAATTGATGTTTCTCTTGCTGCCACTGGCATATTTGATGTATTTGCAATTAAAACTGTTCTATCCATTAATGGTCTGCCTGATTTTGGGTCTTTTAAGTTTGGAAAATCTTCCAAAACCTCTGTCATTTCATTTCCACGTTCTCCACATCCTATATAAACAATTATATCTGCATCTGACCATTTGGCTAATTGGTGTTGAGTTACTGTTTTTCCTGTTCCAAATCCACCAGGTATCATTGCTGTTCCACCTTTTGCTATTGGGAATAATGTATCTATTACTCTTTGTCCTGTAATTAATGGGGTAGATATTGTGAGTCTATTTTTATATGGTCTTGGCTTTCTTACTGGCCATTTTTGAACCATGTTAAGTTCTAAAATTTGACTTTCTTCTTCCAAAGTTTCAATTTTTGCGATAGTTTCGAGTACTGTGTAATCTCCTTCTTCAGCTATTTCTATAATTTTTGCTTTACAATCAAATTTGTTCATTATTTTATTTGTAATAAGTTCTGTTTCTTTTACTTCACCTATTATAGAATTAAGAGTTACCTCACTACCAACTTGAACTTTTGGAACAAAATGCCATTTTCTTTCTGTATCAACACCAATATTTGCTACACCTCTTTTTATAAAATCACCACATTCAGCTTGCAAAGATTTTAGTGGTCTTTCTATTCCATCAAATATATTACTTATTATTCCTGGAGCTAAAATTAAGGTTAGTGGTTCTTCTGCTCCTATTACATCTTGACCAATCTTTAATCCTGTTGTTCCTTCATATACCTGAATTGTAGCAATATCACCTGTAAGTTTTATAACTTCACCTAATATTTTTTCATCTGATATATAAACAATATCATGCATAGCAAAATCGCCATCACCTTTGGCTTTTATAACTGGCCCATTAATTGAAATTATATACTTTTTTTGCATTTGTTTTATCCTTTCAATTTTTCATCAATTTTATTTAATAATGTATTATCTATAACAATTCCTTCATTACTGTTTTCCAAAATACATCCACCAATAAATTTGGAATTAATCTCTTTTATGTCTGTTTTATAAATTTGAGAAATAATTTGTTTATATCTTTCAATATCCTCTTTTACAATACCAATACGTGTTCCTTCATTATTTCCAATTACTTCTAAGCCGTTCCTTAATAGAATTTAATAAAAACTCTTGATACTGCTCAGATTTAGTAAATTCTCTTAAGCTATTAGACGCCTCTAATTTTATCTTTTCTTTCATTTTTCTTTCTTCGTCAATTATTTGTTTCTTGCAATTAATCTCATAATTAAACACTTTTTTATTATAATCTTTTTCAATTCTCTGAACATTTTTCTCATAATTGACCTGCTTTTTTTCTTCATATTCTTTTATTTCTTGTTCTATACTTAATTTTATTTCTTCATCAACCTTTTTTTGAATTTGCCTATACTCTTTATATGATGCATCTTCCAAGCTTTGTCCAAAACGTTGCAATTTCTGATTTATATCCATTGCTTTTCCTCCATTGTTATATAATTGTTATAAGTGGCAATTTTTTGTTTACTCTTATTTCATCTACCTTTTCCCTAGCTTGATTATAAATATTTTTGCTTATAACAAGTATACCAATCTCTTTATTTTTTACCACTTCATCTATTTTTTCTTCAATGTTATCTTCTTCTTGTAATGTTATTCCATCACATCCGGCAAGTTTTAACCCCACTTCTAAGTCATTATTTTCTGTTATGCAATATATTTTCATCGAAAAACTCCTTTTATGTTCGTTTGGGACCGGTTCTTTTGCGAACATGTTCGTTTGGGACCGGTTCTTTTAAGTACAAAATTAAACTTTGCTTATAATCATGATAGCTATAATAAGTCCATAGATTGCTATACCCTCGGCAAGGCCTGCAAATATAACCGTTTTTCCTAATAAGCTTGGATTTTCACTAACTGCTCCAACTGCACTTGATGCAACTACTGCAACTGCTATACCAGAACCAATTGCAGATAATCCTATTGCTAAAGCTGCTGCAATTAATCCTAGACCTGATGATGAATTTGATGTTTTTTCATCTGTTGTAGCATTTTCCTGTGATGCTGAAACACTTTCTGTTTCTGATGCCATAGCCTCATTTGATATTGCAGGTGTACTTGTTACTTGAACAGTATTTTCATTCTCTGATGATGACTTTGTGGCTGTAACCTTTGATGCTGCATAAACTCCAGTGGTAACAGAAATTGTACCCATAATTAATATAACTAATAACATACATATTTTTTTTGACATTTTAAAATTCCTCCTATTTTTCTTATTGGGACTGCCTCTTTTCTAAAAATGTCCCAGTAACATTATTCTTCTAATTGTGTCTTAATAGATTTATATTCTTTTCCACTACCATCATAAAATCTACTAAATAACTCATAATATTCCAACCTTAAAGTTTGAATTCCAACAATTAATCCCTCTAATACTAATACTACCATATTTCCTATTACTGCAATCAAAATATTTCCTGCACCAGTTGTCATATCAGCTAATAAATACACCGCCATACATAAACCTGCATGATTTATTGCAAATGCTGCTAATCTTAAAAATGATATAGTATTACTTAAAAATGAAAGTAACATCTCTATTATTTCAAATACTTTTTCTACAATCGGCGTTTTTGCATTCTCCTTCTTCTTCTTTAAAAGCCCCTCAATTTGGTCATTAAACATTATAATTAAAATTAGTATAATAGAAATTATAACTATTGTATTTATTGAAATCAACATTTTTCCTTTCAAAAAATAATATGCTACACATCCTAATACTAATGAATATAAGGCAACTCCTGCAACACCGTTTTTATCAAAAAAGATTTTTTTCATGTCCTTATTTTTTATTCCATTTATAATATTCAAAAACATTGCAATCAATATAAATATTGTTCCTACAACTATTCCATATATAAGCATCGTATTTATATTATTCATAGGACTAATCAAAATCGGTTTTATAATATCTTCTTTTCCAAAAACACTTCCATACAAAACCCCAAAAATTGTTGATGAAAGACCTCCTGCAAATAAGATAGCTCCATAGGTTCTTTTTTTCTTTAATAACAAGATTATTCCTAATATTAAAAATACTAATCCGTGTCCAACATCTCCAAACATAAATCCAAACATGATAAATGTTGAAATTGCAACAAACCATGTAGGATCTAGCTCGTCCATTTTCGGCATTCCATACATTTTAACCAATTCTTCAAATGGTTTTATAATTTTTTTGTTCTTTAGTTTTGTAGGTGGGTCAATTCCATCTCTTACAACATAATCGATATCTGGTAAACTTTCTAATTTCTTTTCCATATTTTTTAGGTTTGTTTCTGGTATCCATGCTACAATGTAAAAACTATCATTTTGGTCGTGAACTATATATTTTTTTATTGTATTTATTTTGTCATATGTTTGTAATTCTCTATATATCCCCAAAATTTTGGTTTGAGCCTCTTTTTTTAATTTTTCTATTTTTTGTAATGCATCATTTGATTCTCTTTCTTTTATTTCTATTGAATTTTTTAAATCCATTATATATTTTTTAGGTGTTTTTGTTAAATCCTCTGGTAATAATTCTCTTTCAAATTTTTGTATATTAAATATTCCATCTACTTCACTTACATATTCTACTGTTGTGAAATATAACACCCATGAGGTATCTCCATCATCTTTAGTTTCAAGCAAAATAATATTTAGATTTTCTAATTCTTTTTTTATTTCTTCAAGGTTTCTTTTAGGTATACTTCCATATCTAAATTTTATATATTTTAACTCATATAATTTTTCCATATCTATATCTACATCAGCAATTCTTGAAACCTCTGCTATTTTCTGTAATGCCTCTTGTTTTTGTTTCTCATTATTCTGAATTAATTTAGTGCACTCTTCAAATTCTAAATCTATTTTATTTATTTTTTCTGATATGTCAGCTACTTTATTTTCTAATAATACCATATCAGATTGTTTAGTATATTGAACTTCTAGTTTATTTAATAAATTTTCACATTTTTTTAGTGTTTCTTTTATTTTATAATCATATTCAAAATACTCTAGTTTCCATCCTTTATTATAGATTTTTTTTGCATCTTCTATTTGAACATCACTATTAAATAAAACATTAGCTAAAAACCTATCTAAGTATTTACTGTTTCCTTTAATTCCTAAAAGCTTTACTTTTTCTATTGACATCTTTTGTCTGCCCCCTTATTGAACTATTCTTTTTAGGATTTCTTTTTTATCCATATTGTATCTTATTCCTTCAATTGTATTAATTATATCATTATTTTCATAATCTATAATGTTTATATATGCAAATATATATGCTATTGATGTAATCTCATTTTTAAATATTTTTTTGTTTATATTATATAAATATGTGTTTATATTGTCTTCTAATTCACTTTCCTCTGTAAAGATTTTGCTATATACTGTTTTTTCCATTATTTCTTTTAATTCTTCAAATGTATTTGCTCCGATTATTTTATTTAACATATTTGGGTTTAATTTGTAATATCTTTTTATAAGAATTTTCTTTAATTGCTGAACTTCAAATTTATAATACTTTTTTATTCTAAAAATCCATAAGACATTTAATAAATCTATTTCTGAACCAATTATTTTTTTTGAACTTGCATCATTTTTTACTTTGTCATATAGTGTTTCAAAATATAATTTATCTATCTCGTTTTCAACTTCAAAAACATTTATATTTTCCTGTTCTTGATATTTCTTTAGAATATTATGGTATTTCATTCTTTTTATTGCTAAAAAAAATTCTTCTAGCGTTTTTACTGTTTCTATTCCCTTTATGTCTTCAAATAATGTTTCTGTCCATCTTTTTACATTTTGTACTATGATATCATCTTCATCATTTTGTGAAAAAATTTTTCTGAAAATGCTTTTTATGCATTTTATTTCATATTTTAACAAAAATATTTCAAATATTTCTTTGTCGTTATCTTTTAATAATCCTTGTATTTTTAGAATATCATTTATTTGGTCTTTTTCCAGCAAACTTTCAATTTCTAGCCTGTCTATATTTTCATCAGAATTTTTAAATATATCACTTTTACTTTTTAACAATAATACTGCATTTTTTAAATTATTTTGTTTTATTAAATCTTCTAAATCATTTTTTGTAATTCTTTTCGCATGCATCCCCTTTAGTTTTGCATTTATATTGGGGTATTTTACTCCTAGAATTCCCATTTAATCACCTTTTTTTATAATTTCATTTAATAGTCTTTCTAATATCTTTTGTTTTTCTTTCTCATATTTTTCGTATAATTCATTTATTTGCTTATTTTTGTTTTCATCTAATTTTATTTTTTGTTTTTCAAACATTTCATTGTATTTTTCCTGAACATTTTTTCTTTTATATAAAAATTTAGCATCAATTTTCTCTTTTTCTTTTTCTATTTCTTCACTTATATATGTTTCGATATTTTCTTCTTTTTCTTTTATTTCTGTTATCTTTTGTTTTGCCTCTTCATCTAATGCTACTATTTTATTTAATATCATTTCCAAAAAAATCATCTCTTTTCTCTTCCATAATTATATACATTTTTCTCAAAAAAACAAGAGTTTTTAATAATCATTTTTACTTATTGTCGGATATTCAAATTTTTTTCCATTTTCCGAAAATTGATATGATAACTCATGATCTTTATTGAATGTATTTGTGCCTTTTAAAAAGTATTTATATTTGAATTGACTTCCTTTATATATCCTTCCAACAACTATTGGGTCATCCCATGTTGGGTCTACTAAATACCATGTACCATCTATTTTTACACAGTTCCAAGCATGGCTTTCTGTTTGCCCTGAACTATTTGTTGCTGTTCCTTGCATTATTTCACATTTTATATTTGCCTCATTTGCTAGATATTTAAATGCTTTCGCATAACCTTCACATACACATGTTTTTCCTATTAATGCACCATAAACACTATAACTTCCTTTTGCTTTATATGTCGAATCATATTCACAGTTATCTACTAAATAGTCATGTATGGTCATTATTTTTTTATAATCATTTCCTTTTAAATTTTTTATTATGTTATTTTTTATGTTTTCTATTTGGTTTATTGAGTTTTCTATATCATTAACATCAGAAAAATCATCTGCTAGGTATGTTGCTCCTTGAGCCGCAGATATAAATACATTATATGTTGTTCTTAAGAATTTTGTTTTTGTTTCTATGTTTAAATACATTTTATTAACATCTAAATAAAATAAATCTGGATTGTCGTGTGTAAATGCCTCCACAGCTGTTTGATAGTCTTGACCTAATTGTTCTCCTCCATTTTCTTGTGATAGTGTAGTTGAAAATGCGTTTCCATAATTTATAACATAGTTTCCTTGTCTTAAATTTTGCTTATTTTCAAGTAATTTATCATAAATAGCTTTTTGATTTCCCACTAATTGGTTATAAAAAAAGTTGTTTATTGAATTGTTGCTATTTGTTTGATTTTCTTCTTTTGATTGGCTATTTGCTTGATTTTCTGTGCCTTGTATTATTTCACTTATATTTGTTTTTTGGGTTTCTGCACTTATGTTTTTCTCTTGAATTGGCTGTTCTACTGCTATATTTCCTATTTGGTAAGTTTTTTCTTCTTCTTTAACTAAATCTAAATACATTGCTCCACCTAGTACTCCTATTCCTATAACTAGTATGGTTGCAATTAATAATAACATAAATGTTGTAAAGTTTTTTTTCATTTATTGTATATTCCTTTCATCTTTGTTTTAGCTATTTTAATAATAACAAAAAAAAATAAAAATAGCAATAAATTTTCTCATTTTATTGCTATTTTTTATTTTTATAATTTTTTGTAATCATTAACTTTTTTGTATGAATATATTGCTGATATTCCACATATAATGACTACTAATATAATTGCATCTCCTGTTTTTGATAATCCTGTATCAGCTAATGTGGTTGTGTTTGATATGTTTCTGTCTGAAGTTGTATTATTTGTAGCTGTATTTGTTGTTAGTGTTGCATTTCTTGTTGAGTTATTTGTTGTGTTAGTTTCGTTTGTAGAAATTAATGAATTTGAATTGGTTGTTAATGTATTATTTGTGTCAGTATCAAGGTCATTACTATCATCACTTGATGTATTATTATCATTTGTTGAATTGCTTGCATCTATTGAATTGAATAGGTCATCATCATCGGCTGCAAACGCTATGTTTGTACATGCTAAAACCAAACATACACTTAAAACTATTACAAATATTTCTCTTAATCTTTTGATATTTTTCATCTTTAATCTCTCCTTACATAATTAAACATATTAATAATAATACAAATTATCATTTGTAAACTCTTTTTATATTTTACAACATTTTTCTACTTCTGTCAAACCTTTTTTTAATTTTTTCTAAAATTATATTAGATTTTCCATATCTCTTCTACTATATATAATATGAGCTACTTTCATTGTATTGCTTTCAACTGTATAGAAAATCACAAAATTTTTAATATATATTCTATACCATGAAAAATTTCTCTTTTTATTAATTTTATATTTTTCGTAACTTTCAGGATTTTTGCTTCTTTCTTTAATAGATTTTTCAATATTTTTCAATAAACTATCTGCCGCTTTTTTATTTTTTAAAATATTAGATATATAATATATTATTTCAACTAGCTCGCTTTCGAAAGAAGAAACATATTGTATTTTATAATTATTCTTCTGCACTTATTATCCCCCTTGCTTTTGAAAATACCTCTTCATGTGTCAAATATTTTGCTGTCCCGTTTTTTATTTCTTCTTCAGTATCATCTAGCATTTTTTCTATATCTCTATCTCCAAATCTTTCAGAAAGTGCTACTTCTATACTGGCTTCATTCATAATCTTTGAATATTTCTCCAAACTTAAAACCACCATTGAACCATAACCATTTTTAGTTAGGTATACAGCCTCATTTTCTTTTAAGACTAAGTCTTCAATTTCAGGATATTTATTTCTTAAATCTGATACAGGTCTTATATTTATCATTTTTCCTCGCCTCCAGCATTATTTTATCATTATTTTATCCGAATTACAATAGTGTTATTCATAATTCGAGGTATAAATTTATTTTTTTAACTCCACAATAATATCCCCATAATCCTTAGCCATCAAAATAGCAGTTCCAGCAACCAACATACTTGCTCCAGCTTCCTTTACTCTCTTACAAGTTGCCAAATTAATACCACCATCAACCTCAATTACATTATCCAAATCATTTTCATCTATATGATTTTTCAAAGTTCCAATCTTATCAACCATATCAGAAATCAAAGTTTGTCCACCTTTTCCCGGTTCAACTGTCATAACCAAAACCACATGAATAAAAGGTAAAAACTTATAAATCTCCTCTATTTTAGTATCAGGCTTAACCGCAATTCCAACCCTAGAATGGTTATCTTTAATCATATTTATAAACTTAAAAACTTCTTCCTCATCTTTGCAAGCCTCTAAATGAAAAGTTATTAAATTTGCCTCAACTGGTGCAAATACATTAATTGCAGTTTCTACATCTTTTACCATCAAATGTACATCTAATGGCATATTTGAAATTCTCCTTACATAAGACGATAATTCTAACATTTTTTGATATGTATTTTTTTCCACAAATTCTCCATCCATTACATCTATGTGTATGTAATCTGTTCTTGCTTTTTCTAAAGCTAATATTACTTCCGCTTCTTTTCCTTTTTCTGCATTTAATATTGATGTTGATACTTCGTACATTAAAATTTCCTCCTTTATTTTAAAAATCCTGATAAAGATTTTTTATCAGGATTTTTTTATTACTCTATTGTAACTTTATCTGTATTATTTAAATTTACATCCTTTGTTGATTTTAACACATCATCTATATATACTTTAACCTGTACAGTTCCTTTTCCAGATATAGATTGATATAGATTTGTTGTAGTTGGGTCTATTTTCTCGTTATACACTGTATCTTCTGACTTATCAGAATTTATTACAACTATTCTTAGTTTTACGTCTTTAACAGTTGGTTTACTTGAACTCGTTTCATTACTTGTGTTTGTTGTATTTGTACTTTCATATTCGACTTTTCCACCTAATAAAGATTTAACATTTACAGTAAGATTTGCAGACTTAGTTTCTGTTAATTTATTTACAGTAATTGTAATAGAACTTCCCTGCTCAACTTCTTTTCCAGCGTCAACACTTTGTTTCAAAACAACTCCGTTTTCCTTAGATGAATCCTCATCATTTGCAACTGTAACTTTTAGTCCTAAATCTGTTAAAGCTTTTTTAGCCTCATCTTCAGATTTTCCTATAACAGATGGAACTGATGATTTTTTAACACCTGTACTTACATGTATAATTACAGTATCACCTGCATTTACCTTTTTATTTGCATCTGTTTCTTGACTTATAACATATCCTGCCTCGATTTTTTTGCTTTCTTCTTCAACTATTTGGTATTTTAAATTTGCATCTTCTAATAGTTTTATAGCATCTTCTTGGCTTTTTCCTTTTAAATCTGGTACAGTTGATTCTTCAATTCCTTTACTTACTACTACTTTTATTGTTGTTCCCATTTTTATATTGTAATTATCACTATATAATGGGTCTTGTGAAATTATATATCCTTCTGCATAATCACTATTAAATTCTTCTGAACTTACTTCTAGTTTTAGTCCTAAATCTTCTAATTGTTTTTTTGCATCATCTTCACTTATACCTACTAAATTTGGCAATAGCACTTCTTTTGGATTTGTTATTTTTGAATATGCTATTGTTCCACCTAAACTTATGGCAAATAATAATATTAAACCAATAAATATTGATAATCCTCTATGATTTTTTATAAAATTCACAAATTTGTTTTGTTTCTTTTTATTTCTATTTTCAGTTTTTTTAGCTTCTTCATCAATATCTTTTAATGATATTTTTTGAGTAGGCATTGCGTCTTCATAATCTTTGTTATCAACAAAATCACCATCTGGATCTTTTAATGCTCTTTTTAAGTCTGTAAGCATTAATGTCGCAGTTTGATAACGTAAATTTGTATCTTTTCTCATTGCTTTTAAAATTATGTCATTTACAGATTGTGGTATTTTTTCATTTAAGCTTTTTGGTGGAATTGGCTCTTCTTGCATATGTTTTAATGCAACAGATACCGGTGTATCTGCATCAAATGGTACTCTTCCAGTAAGCATTTCATACATTACAACACCTAATGAATAAAGGTCTGACTTGCTATCCGTATATCCTCCTCTTGCATGTTCTGGTGAAAAATAATGTACTGAACCAATTGTTGTTCCAAATGCAGTTATTGTTGAGTTTGAAACTGCTTTTGCTATTCCAAAATCTGTTACTTTTGCAACTCCATCTTCTGTAATTATTATGTTATGTGGTTTTATATCTCTATGTACTATATTGTTTTTATGTGCAACTTCTAAGGCTGAGGCTATTTGGATTGCTATATTTACAGACCATTTCCATGGAAGTGGTCCTCCCTCTTCTACTATTATTTCTTTTAGGGTTTTTCCTTGTACAAGTTCCATTACAATATAATATAAATCTCCATCTTTTCCAACGTCATATACAGATACGATATTTGGATGAATTATACTTGCAGCAGCTTGTGCCTCAACCTCAAATCTTTTTATAAACTCTTGGTCTGTTGTAAATTCATCTCTTAAGATTTTTACTGCCACATATCTATTTAATACATGGCATTTTGCCTTATATACTGTAGCCATTCCGCCATTTCCTATTTTCTTTATAATTTCATATCTATTTCCTAACAATCTTCCTTCTAAATCCATTTTTAACATTCCTTTCTTTTGAATGTAAAATCTATACTCTTATAGATTTTTTACTGTTATAACTGTTATATTATCTATTCCTCCATTTTGATTTGCTAAGTCTACTAATTCTTTTGGAGCTATTTCAAAATTGTTTGTTACTAAATTAAATATTTCTTCTTTGCTTACCATATTTGTTAGACCATCTGAACATATTACTAATGTATCTTCTTTTTGGAACCCTCTTACCATTACATCTGGTTCAACAAAGGCATTACATCCTAATGCTTTTGTAAGCATGTTTTTCTTTGGATGATGTTTGGCTTCTTCTTTTGTAATTGTTCCTTCTTTTACTAGTGTTTGTACATAACTGTGGTCTTGTGTTAGCTGCCTTATTATATCTTTACGAATCCTATAAATTCTGCTGTCACCAACATGTGCAATATAGGCTCTACTATTATATATTAGACATACCTCTAAAGTAGTACCCATTCCTTCATATTCTTTATTTTCTAATGATTTTTCGTACACAACCATATTGGCATATTCTACACTGCTTCCGAATAAGCTGAATTAAACTTTCTTTGTCTTTTGGTGTATCTTTTAAATTATTTTCTATATAACTTCTGCTACATGTAACTGCGAGTTTACTTGCTATTTCTCCTGCATTACATCCTCCCATTCCATCTGCTAATATATAGAGTTGTATATTGGAAAATTGGTCATCTGTAATGTAGTAACTGTCTTGGTTTGTATCTCTTGCTTTTCCTATATCGGATTTAGCATATCCTTTTACCATTGTGTCACCTCTTTTTCTTTACATCTAAAAGTGTACCATAACTTGTATTTTTTTTCA
Organism: uncultured Clostridium sp.; assembly: GCA_900553125.1. Classification (GTDB taxonomy): domain Bacteria; phylum Bacillota; class Clostridia; order TANB77; family CAG-508; genus CAG-269. Next base: position 34,835 of record USCB01000015.1, read on the forward strand.
ATAAATTTGTTCTTTAATTTTAAAATATTTCTTATTATTTTGCTTTACATAATTTCAATTAAAAGTTAATTATAGCTTTTATTTTTATACTTTAAAAATCATACTTGCTAAATTAAATATTCCTTTAAATACTACATTTATAATCGGAGATATTATTGTTCCTGCAATTCCTGTTATCCATAATATAACAAATATTATGTAGAAAATTCTTTCATTGTCTTCAAACCATTGTTTTGCATTATAAGGTAAAAATGGTTTTATTACTTTCGAACCATCAAGTGGTGGTAAAGGAATTAAGTTGAATATTCCAAGTCCTATATTTATTGAAATTGTGTACATTATCATTTGCATTGTTATTCCTAATATTCTATTTGTTAATACTAGTGTTCCCCAAAATTTGTAAATTATAAAATATATTACAGTAAATCCTATTGCTAAAATCATATTCATTGCAGGTCCTGCAATAGATACTATTGCATCTGCTTTTTCTACAGTTATATCTCTATTATAATTCCTTGGATTTACATTTACTGGTTTTCCCCATCCAAATCCTGCAAATAATAACATTATAAATCCTATTGGGTCAATATGTGCTAGCGGATTTAGTGATATTCTTCCTTCTCTTCTTGGTGTGTCATCTCCTAGCATATCTGCTACTTTTGCATGTGCAAATTCATGAAATGTGATGGCAATTAATACTCCCGGTATTGTGTATAGTAGTCCAAGTAAAGCATTTACATTTGTTAGGTAACTTGATAGTCCCCACAATACCATTATTGCCATTATTACATATAAAGTTCTTTTATCGAAATACATTTTTCCTCCGTTCTAGATTTTATCTTTATCTTTTTTGGGTATTATATACTAAAAACTTCTAATTGTAAATAAAAAAATTCCAGAAATTATAATTCTGGAATTTTTTTATTTTCTTTATTTTGCATAATCAACAACACGTTTTTCTCTTATGATGTTTACTTTTATTTGTCCTGGATAGTCCATTTCGTCTTCTATACGTTTTGAAACATCACGAGCTAAAACTATCATTTGGTCATCTGAAACTCTATCTGGTTTTACTATAATTCTAACTTCACGTCCAGCTTGAATAGCAAATGATTTTTCAACACCATCAAATGAATCTGCAATTGATTCTAGGTTTTCTAATCTCTTTATGTATGCTTCTAATGTTTCTCTTCTAGCTCCTGGTCTTGATGCTGATATTGCATCTGCTGCTTGTACTAAAACTGCCTCTAATGTTTGTGGTTCTACATCTCCATGATGTGCCTCCACTGCATTTATTATAAGTGGATTTTCTTTGTATTTTTTAAGAATATCTACACCTATTTGGACATGTGTTCCTTCCATATCGTGGTCTAGTGCTTTTCCTATATCATGTAATAATCCTGCTCTTCTTGCCCTTTTTGCATCTAGTCCTAATTCTTCTGCCATTATTCTGGCTAGGTTTGATACTTCTATTGAATGGCTTAGTACATTTTGACCATAACTTGTTCTGTATTTTAGTTTTCCAAGTAATCTTATTATATCTGGATGAAGATTGTTTACTCCTGTTTCTAGTGCTGCTCTTTCTCCTTCTTCTTTTATGATGGTATTTAGCTCTTCTTTTGCTTTTTCCACCATTTCTTCGATTTTTGCCGGATGTATTCTTCCATCGTCGATTAGTTTTTCAAGTGCTATTCTTGCAACTTCTCTTCTTAATGGGTCAAATCCAGATAGAATTACAGCCTCCGGAGTATCATCAATTATTAGGTCGATTCCTGTTAGTGTTTCTAGTGCTTTTATGTTTCTTCCTTCTCTTCCTATTATTCTTCCTTTCATTTCATCACTTGGAAGATTAACTATTGATACTGTTGTTTCTGATGTGTGGTCTGCTGCACACTTTTGTACTGCATATGATATGATTTCTTTTGCGTTTTTGCTTGCATCCTCTTTTGCTTTCTGATTTAAGTCCCTAATTATTTTCGCCTTTTCAGTAGTTATTTCTTTTTCCATTTCTGATAATAAATACTGTCTTGCTTCGTCTTTACTTAGTGACGCTATTTTTTGAAGTTCTTCAACTTGTTTTTCATAAACTTTATTTATTTCACCTTTTTTATTTTCGAGATTTTGATATTCTTTTTCTAAATCTCTTTCTTTTCTTTCTAGGTTTTCTGACCTCTTGTCCAAGTTTTCTTCTTTTTGAATCATTCTTGTTTCTTGTTTTTGAACTTCACTTCTTCTTTCTTTAATCTCTTGATCTAATTCTTTCCTGCTATTCATAATCTCTTCTTTGGCTTTAAATATTTCCTCTTTTTTCATATTTTCAGCTTCTACTTTTGCTAAATCTACAACTCTTTTTGCCTCTTGCTCTGCACTTTCAATTTTAGATTCTGCAATCTTTTTTCTTATTATCATTCCAACAATTATTCCGATTGCAATTGAGATTAAGAAAGTAATAATTATGATTAAACTATTCATAATCATACACCTCTTTCTTATTTAATTTTCAATGTGCGAATAAATATATATATTAAAATTATCTTTTTTACTAAATATATTTTTCTACCACATTAGTATAACATTTTAGTCTTAAAACTGTCAAGTGGTATGAAAAATTTTATGCTACATTTAATATGCTGTCATATTCATCATAATTTTCCATATATGTTTCCATCATTTCAAAAAAACCTTTTGAATGTGTTTTATATTTTAAATGGCAAAATTCGTGTAAAACTACATATTTTAAAACTCTTTTATCATATTTTACTATTTCAGGATTTATAATTATTGTTTTCATTTCCAAAGTTTTTGCAAGTTTGTTTGGTATTCTCCTTATTATATAATTTTCCGGTGCTAAACCATTCATCATTATTCTAGTTTCTTCCATTACATTTTCTATTTCAACTCTAGCTATTTCCTCATACATCTTATCTATTGCAAGCTTTAATATTGCTACATTTCCCATTTTTTTGTATTTATTTGGCAGATATACATTTATGATATTTCCCACTAAATCAAGTTCTGGATTTTTGATTTTACTATATATAATATTTACAGATATTGTTTTTCCAAAAATTTTAACACTCTTTCCTAATTCTTTTTCTATCTTATTTTTTCTATTTAACAATCTTATCATAACATATCCTCCCTAAATCACGCTTTTTCCTTTTTACGAATTATTGTTCGCTTTCAACATCATGAATTATATATCTATTCTTCCAACTTGTCAATAGATTTTTAAATTTTTCTCAAATTTTTGTTCGCCATTTTCTTCATCCCGCTCCCCAACATAGATTCAGCCCAATACAAAATACGAAACCAATATATAGCGAACTGCAATTTGTAAGAAAATTCAAAATCATAGTGGCAGGGGCTCATGGCGATTATCAATTAATTCAGCATTATTAATGTGTGACCGGAATAATTTTAGAGCTTATTAGTATAATTTTTGGAAA
>USCB01000016.1 GCA_900553125.1 uncultured Clostridium sp.
CCAATGGAACAATGCACTAAAAAGACCCGGTCCCAACGGAACATCGCACTAAAAAGACCCGGTCCCAAATGAACAAAAAAAAGAAAGGAAGATTTAAAAATGAAAATATTAGTATTAAACTGTGGTAGTTCATCACTAAAGTATCAATTAATTAACATGGAAACAGATGAGGTATTAGCATCTGGAAAATATGAAAGAATAGGAGAAAAAGAAGCATTTATAACACATAAAGCATGTGGCAAAAAAGTAAAAATTGACCATGTAGCAATGGACCATACAGAGGCGATTGACTTTACATTAAAACAATTAACAAATCCAGAATACAAAGTAATAGATAGCTTAGACGAAGTAAGTGCAATTGGACATAGATTAGTACATGGTGGAGAAAAAATTGCAGAATCAGTTGTAATAGATGAAAATGTTGTAGAAGTGTTAAAAGAATGTACAGATTTAGCACCACTACATAACCCAGCTGGAATAATGGGAATAGAGGCTTGCCAAAAAGTAATGCCAGGAAAACCAATGGTAGGTGTATTTGATACTGCATTCCATCAAACAATGCCAAAAGAACATTATATTTACCCAATTCCATATGAATTTTACAAAAAATATGGAATAAGAAAATATGGATTCCATGGAACATCACATATGTATGTTTCAAATAGATTAGCAGAAATTGAACATAAAGACATAAAAGACTTAAAAATAGTAACTTGCCACTTAGGTCAAGGTTCAAGTATATGTGCGGTTGATGGTGGAAAATCAATAGACACATCAATGGGGTTAACACCACTTGGTGGAATTCCAATGGTTACAAGAAGCGGAGATTTAGACCCATCTGTTGTTACTTTTTTAATGAAGAAAGAAAACATGTCAGCTGATGAAGTTGAAAATGTTTTAAATAAACAATCAGGAGTTCAAGGAATTTCAGGTTTAGCACCAGACTTTAGAGAGATTGAGGCTGCATCATATGGTGAAAGTGAAAAAGCTAAAATTGCAATTGATAGCTTTACTTATGCAATTGCTGGTTATATTGCGAAATATGCTGTTGCAATGAGAGGAATTGATTATATAGTATTTACTGGTGGTGTTGGTGAAAATCAAATTAATATACGTAAATGGATTTGCGAACAACTTGAATTTATGGGGGTTTTGATTGATACAGATGCTAATAATGTTAGGTCTGAAGAAAAATTGGTTTCTAAACCAGAGTCTAAGGTTAAGGTTTTTGTTATTCCTACAAATGAGGAATTGATGATTGCTAAGGAAACAGAAAGACTTGTTAAGTAAAAAATGTAATAAAGGGGAGAACTGAAAAGTGGAATTATTAGATAAGGTAGATAAGAAATTACAAGAATATGTTACAAACGAGGTTTTCCCTCTTTATGAAATGAATGGCGGTGCTCATGGAATAGAACATATAGAGGCGGTAATAAAAAGAACTTTTGAAATAATTGAAGAATTTGAAGAAGATAGTGAATCAAAACAAGAAATCAATTATAACATGTCATATGTAATTGCAGCTTATCATGATATAGGAGAACATATAGACAGAAAAAAACATCATATTATATCAGGAGAAATAATGTTTAAAGACAAAAAATTAGATGAATTTTTTAGTACAGAGGAAAAACAAATAATGAAGAAGGCAATTGAAGATCATAGAGCCTCTAATACCCATTTGCCATGTTCAATATATGGACGTATAGTATTAACAGCAGATAGAAATGATAATTTGGCTGAATTTTTCAAAAGAAGAGTACAATATTGTTTTGAACATTATCCAGAACTTTCTTTAGAAGAAGTTCAAAAAGAAATATGGGAATCTTCTAAGAAAAAATTCGGAGGCAAAGGATATGCAAAAAATAAACCAGGTTATATGCCAAGTAAAAAATTAAAAAGATATTACGAAAAATTAGATGAGATATTAAAAGATAAAGATACTTTTTTTGAGGAAGTGTCAAAAGTTTATAAACAATTGGAAAGTAAATATAAAAAAGATGATATGGAAAGTAACATATTAGAAGAAATTACAATAGAAGATGATAAAAGAATAAAAAATTAAGGAGAAACGCTTATGAATAATGTATTAGGTAATGCAAAGGTTGCATATACTCAAAGCATTAATATGAAATTTGACAGTTTAAAACTCTTAAAAGGAATAGCTAGTAATTTATCAGGTAATAAAAAGACGATTATAAAAGCAAATGAAAAGGATATTATAGAAAATAGGGGATTTAAGATTAATTTTGATATTATAGATTCTATAATAAAAGAAATTAGAGAAGAAAAAGTATTGTATAAAAATAAAATATTAAGTAAAGAAAAAAGACAAATAATAGAACATGATAGTTTAGGCATAATTGATGTTTTTTTTGATGGAAACACATATATATTTATTGAAATGGCACTAAAAGGAATATTATCACACAATGCAATACTGTTGATTTCGCAATTAGAATATATGAAAAATACAAATATGGCAATTTGTAGTATAATAGCAGGAGTTTTGAAAAAACAAAATATAAATGAAAATATTATCCAATTAAAATATGATTTTGATTTGACAAAATATTGTTCAAATGATTTGATAAAAAAAGCTTTTGTTATAGGAAATACAGATTTGCATAAGACTCTAAAAAGAATATCAAAAATAGATACAAGATATATTGGATACAATGATTGTGATATTTATATAGAAGATGAAAATAATATTACAAATTTAGAAAAGATAGTAAATGACAATAAAAATATTTTATTTAAAATATATGTAAACAAATCTATAGAAATACAAGATTTTGATGATTTTATTTATGTAAATAATGTAGATGAAGCAATTGAAAAAATAAAATATGATAGTTGCAATTATTGTTGCATAATTTTTAGCAGAAATAAAGAAAACTGCATTAAATTTGCAGAAACGAATAAGGCAGAATATGTAATTATGAATAATACTATGGATTTTAATATGACTAACAATGTTGAAACCAAAGAATTTTATTGTAAAAAATACATAAAAAATAAATAAGAGAGAAGGAACTAAAAAATGAATTCATATAAGGAAATAAAAAAAATTTTAAATGATATACCAAATGATAGAGCAATAATAATTGCAGGACACGAAAATGCAGATATGGATTCAATTGGTTCATCACTTGCATTAGCATATTTTTTAAACAACATAGGAAAAAATGATATATCTGTGCTAATAGACAAAAAAGATATGTATAAAATACAATGGTTTAATAATAACAAATTTATTGTGCAAAATATTTCAAGAGAAAATTATGTTTTTATAATGGTTGATTTAAACAGAAAAAAAAGATTAGGTATTTTTGAGAATTATTTTGATAATGCAGGTTTAACAATAAATATAGATCATCATGAAAATAACAAAAAAGAATCGGATTATATTATATCAGATGAGAATATAAGTTCAACATCAGAAATGATTTTTTACTTAATTAATGAATTTGATACGAGATTTGATAAAAATATAGCAACATTATTATATGCTGGAATTCTTACAGATACTGCAGGTTTCTCACATAGATTAACACCAAAGACGTTTGAGGCTATGTCAAAGCTTTTAGAATGTGGAATTGATTATAAATATATTACAAAAAAAGTTTTCCTTGAACGTACTATGAAAGAAGCAAAAGCATTATCAAAAATGTTAAGTGAAATCAACTATGATGTGTTTCATTATATAATTATAAATAAAAATGACGAAATTTTTAATAGTCTAGAATATTCAATGATGTTTAAAAAGATGGTTCCTATTCTAAAAAATATAGAAGATATAAAGGTTTTGGGAATATTTTTAATAGATAATGATAAAGTATTTGGAGAATTCAAGGCAAATATAGATATTGATATGTCAAAATTAGCAGAAAGATTTGGTGGAGGAGGACATAAAGACTCTGCAGGATTTGAGAGTGATATTGATATTGAGGAAATACTTAAAATTTCAAAAGAATATATTGGAAAAAGTAGCAAATGAGCTACTTTTTTTGTATTGGGGACGGTTCTTTTCGTGAAAAGAACCGTCCCCAATACAAAAAACTTTACATAATCTATTGAAAAATCCTCCGAAATATGATAAAATATTGAAATAGTACAACAAAACGGAAAAAATAAGAAAAAAGGAGGATATCATGAACTTACCAAATTTATTCACCAAATTTTATTTAGATAAAGAAAAAGATATAGTAGTAAAATTATTTAAATCAGAAGAACCAGACGAATTAATTTATGTTCTAGAAACACCAAATCACCACACAGGAAATTTAATAACAAATTTAGCTAAAACCTCAAATGTAGAAACTATAAAAGATGAAAACGACATGAAAGTAATTACAGGGGTTTTGCAAGCATGTATTAATGATGATGGGGAAGAAGTTTATATATTTAGACTAGGTGGGATAAAAATCGCAAATATTTACCCAGATGGAAGAATAGAAAGAAAAGCAAAAATACCAGCAATAATTAAATTACTTATGGCACAAACAAAAGATTATAAATTGCCAATAGAAAAAACAATAGTGAAATCATATATACTAAAAAAATCAAAATTCAGAACAGATTTACATACTCATTTAAACCAAATATTGCAGCCTGATTTATTAATTGCACTTGGAATAAAACATCAAATTGGATATTCATTATATTATATAAAAAAATTGGGAATAAAAGTTACGGCAAAACAAGAAAAAGAATTATTAAAAAAGAGAAAAGAGATTGAAAAAAAATATAAACATTCAGAATTAGAAGGTAAAAAGTTAGAAAGAAAAATAAATGATGAAACTTTAATAAATATAACAGATTTAATTTTAAATAACTTAGAAAATGCTGAAGAGAACATAGTAAAAATAAGAAATAGTCTAGTACTTCTAAAAGATGGTCAAGCAGTATTTACAAATCTTGAAAAGACAATACTTTATAGATATGCAATTATAAGAGGAAAACAAGTACCTGATGATGAAAAAGTGGAATTAAGTTTAGATAAAATAGAAAAAATCGAAGATAATGACATTAGAGAAACATTAAAGAAAATGAAAGAAGATATGGAAGATGTAAACAGTCCATATAAGAATAATACATTATATCAAGATAAACTATTGTGGATAGCAAGAGAATATCAAAAACAAGGAATAAAATATGTGGAAATTGCAAATTCAACACTTGCAAAAAAAGGTTCAGCAGGAATACAAAATCTAGTAGAAATGCATGAAATAATGCCAAAAATAGAAGAAGAAACAGGTGTAAGCATTAGATATTTAGCAGCTGCAAGTAGGACTTTGTTTACCCCTGAGCAAGTAAAAGAATGCCCAGCTGTAATAAAAGCAGTAAGTAAAAGCCCTTATGTTGTGGGAATGGACTTGATTGGTGAAGAAATAAATAATGTAACAGATTTTTCAGATTTGATAGAAGAAGTTATTAAATATGCAATATATGAAGATGATGGATATACAATAAGATTACATGCAGGAGAAACTGATGCTTTTAAAGACAATATTGAAAAAGCATTAGACTGTATAAAAATATGTTTACCTAATGGAGAAAGAGCTCCACAAATAAGATTAGGTCATGGTTTATATGTACCAGACCTAGATACAAGAGAAGGCAAAAGAATAATAGATAAAATGAAAGATTTAGATGTTATACTTGAATTTCAATTGTCATCAAATGTGAGATTAAATAACTTGACAAATTTAAATAATCATCCTATGAAAAAATATTTGGCAGCAGGTGTAAAATGTGTTCAAGGTACAGATGGATGCGGATTTTATGGAATTGATACAATAGATGAACAGATTGCATTAAGAAATTTATTAGATATAAAGGATTCTGATTTTGCTAAAATGAGAAAAGTTGAAGACGAAGTTTTGGAAAAAAGAAAAGTTTATTTTAAAGAAAAATTAAATAAATTTGAACAATTTTTAGATGGCAGAACAATTGATGAGGCTTTAACGGAAGAAGAAAATAGACAATTAATGGAAATAGACTTAGATGCAATTGATGCAAAAGCAACAAATAGATTGAATTCATATAAGGTATTTGAGGAAAAAATTGTAAGTTTGCCACAAGATAAAACTCCAATTATAATAGCAGGTGGAAGTTTTAACTCAAAAGGTAGAGTTACAATGCCAAATGAAACTATAAAAAAATCTTTAAAAGAATTACTTGAAAAGGTTGATAATAAAAATACTTATATTTTAATTGGACATAAAATGCAAGGATATGAAAGAGCTGTTTTAGATATATCAAAAGAATTGAATAAGAAGTTTGATGTTACGGCTGTTGTTCCAAAATATGTTTCAGAGGATATTAAGGAAAGTTTGGATAGTAGCCAAGATTTAAGCGGAATTTATGTTTCACCTGATCCTTCAGAGCTTGGAATTTATAAGAGTTTTAATTATGAAATTTTTGAAAGAAGAAATTCGGTTGTTGTTGCATTTGATGGAAATTCACCAGTTTCTAATTTAATTCAAGAGGCTAAAAATGGTAAGGGAAAAGCTAAAATTTATGTTAATTCTGATGTAGATGTACTTAAAGAGAAGGCAAAATCTTTGGATGGGTATGTTAGATTATTTAATACAAATGAAAATTTGGCTAATGAAATATTAGAAGACAATCCTGAAATTAAAGAGAAAATGTAAGAAAAAAACAGTAGAAATGCGTATAGCGTATTTTTACTGTTTTTTAAAAACTTTACATAAAAATGATTGATTTTTATTAGATTTTATTATATAATAACAAAGTCATATATCAGTTATACAAGCTAATCTATTTAGCTTGCGACATCTAGCAAATAAACAAACAGGAGGACAAAAAAATGAGAAATTATGACTTTATTGTTGTAGGTGGAGGACCAGCAGGAATGTTCTTTGCTTATGAAACAATCCAGCGGAACCCGGAGGCTAAGGTACTTATTATTGAAAGGGGAAAGAAAGTAGCTAAAAGAAAATGTCCGGCACAAGAGAAAGGAAAATGCATAAAATGCAAAATTTGCAATATTGCAAATGGATCATCTGGTGCAGGTGCTTTTTCAGACGGTAAAATGAGTCTTTTTAACGAAGATGACACTGACTTCTATGTTGGTGGAAACCTTCACCATTATGTTGGAGTGGAGGAAACAAAAAAGCTTATCAAGTATACTGATGAAGTATATTTGGGCTTTGGAGCGACAACAGAGGTAAAAGGAATCGACAATCCTGAGTATATAATGGCTTTGAAGGAAAAGTCAAAAAAAGCAGGCTTAAACCTTGTAAGTATTCCAATTCGTCATCTGGGTACTGATTGGGCACATGATGTATACCAGAGAATCGAAAAATACCTTGAAGACAATAAAGTGAAAACACTTTTTGAAACAGAAGTTATTGATTTAATTATTAGTAACGGAAGTGTTCAAGGAGTGAAATACCGGTACCCAGGAGCAAAAGCGACAACAGAAGTAATTGGGAAAAAAGTCATCTTGGCTGTTGGGAGAGCGGGGTCAGATTGGCTGGAGGCAATGTGCAAAAAGCATAACATTGCGTCATTTCCAGCCCCGATTGATATCGGGGTAAGGTATGAGCTCCCAGATGAAGTAATGCAGGAGGTGAATGAGAATTTATATGAAGGAAAATTCATTGGATTTCCTAAGCCTTCTGGGGACAAAGTTAGAACTTTTTGTCAAAACCCATCTGGTTGGGTATCTGCAGAAAGTTATAAGGGCGACCTTACCACTGCAAATGGGCACGCCTGTAAAGAAAGTAAGAGCAGTAATACCAATTTGGCGTTACTTGCATCTATTGACTTAAAGGGTGTAAAAAACCCGATTGAATCTTCCCGAATGATGGTCAGAGCTATCAATCAGCAGGGAGAAGGTCAAATTTTAATTCAGCGGCTGGGAGATTTGCTTAAATGTAGACCTTCGACTGCTGCTGAATTAAAAAAGAATTCAGTAATGCCGACTCTGAGCGCAGTTGTTCCAGGAGATATTACATCCTGCATGCCGTATCGTGTAGTAAAAGACATTGTGGAGTTTATTAAAATGCTCGACAATGTAATCCCAGGATTTGCAGGAGAAGATAATCTTCTGTATGCGCCGGAAATAAAGTTCTACAGTAACAGGTTAACAATAAGCAACAGTTTTGAAACCAGCATCAAAAATCTTCATGCAATTGGAGATGGCTGCGGTCTTACCCGTGGTTTGATGATGGCCTCTGCGTCAGGAGTTCAGTTGGCGCGTGTAATTTGCTAGTTTAAATAAGAAGAAAGGATCTCTCTATAAATAGGAGGTTCCTTTCTTTAGTTTTGTCAAAAGAATGACTTTAAAACAAAAAAATAATGTTTACTTTTTATAACATTTACTATATAATATAATTGTGAATTTAATATTGACCAGGGGGAAAGAAATGAATGAGTTCAAAATAATAGTGGTAATGAATGAAGCAATGATAAAATTTTTAAAAGAAAAAGATATGGATTGTTCATTAAATGAAAAAATAGAAAAAAAGTTACAAGATGAGGCTTTATTTTTTAAAGTTAGCAAAATAAATGCATATAAAATACTAAATGCAGTAGGAGTAAAAGAAGAAAATTTGGAAAATGTATATAAAAAGTTAACATCATCAGATATTTTTTATGAACTAGTACAAAAAGGAAAAATAGGATATAATGATGAGAATCTAATAATAAAGTATAATGATTATCGGATATAATAATTTATTCAAAAGAAATAAAAATATAGAAAATAGGAAGGACTAAAAATTAGAATGAAAGATGAATATATAAAAAAATTTTATAATGAAGTATGTAAAGAATTAGGAGAAAATTACAAAATAATATTAGAACCGGGCAGAAAAATGAATGACAAATGGATTGAATATGATAAAGTCAAATGGGAAACAGAGAATGGAATAGAGAAACTTGTAAATGAATTGAAGAAGAAAGAAGAAATGACTTTTGAAGAAAAAGTTTTAAAACTTTATGAATATATATGTTTAAATTATGTATATGATGCAAATGTATTGTACTTTTTCAAAAAAGATACAAGTGACAAGGAAAACATAAAATATATAGCAGTAGATTGGTATGGGAGAATAGTTGGGCAAGAATGGATAGATAATAGAAAAAAGCATAATAGAAGAATTTGTTATGAATTTGCTAGATTTTATGCGAAAGCAATAAATGAATTAAATGATGGAAATACTGAAATAGAGGCATTTATGTTGGGAGATGTAGACAATTTACATTATGTAGTTGGATTAACAGGTAATGATTATAGTGCTATTTTAGATTTAGATGATTTTAATAGTATAAAAGATCTTACACGCGTAAAATTAGGTTTAACAATAAAAGGAATAAAGATATTAAGAGATGAAAGTGGAAGATTAAAAAAAGCTGTTGAGGAATTTAATAAAGGAAAAAATAACGAATTAAAAGAAATAGAAGATGCAAAGAAAAACTTAAGAGAAAAAGATACGATTGAGTATTTTAGTGAAATTGTAAAAATATTAAAAGAACACAATGTTGATTCACAGGGATTTTTTGAATATATAAGATTTTTTATTGAAAGTGAAAAAATAGAAATTCAAAAAATATGGAAAGAAGATAAAAGGTCAGTTGAAAGAAGATATGAAAGATGTATAATCTTTAAATTTGACGGAAAAACATATTTAGTTGACAGCATTGAACAAAAACTAAGTGAAATAAAGATAGAAAATTTAGATAAAAAACTATTTATATTTAACAATGAAGAAAATGGATATCCTTATTATGGAGGGTAAGCTTAAAAATATTAAATGATGCAGGAGAGAAACAAAATGAGTAAAGATTTAGAAAGAATCAATAAATTAAATGAGTTAGTAAATGTTTTTTTTAGAAATAAGCATATAGTTGTATTAGAACCAACAGAAAATCAAGATGAAAAATTAGATGAAAACATTGTTTACGATGTTGGAAGTTGGACTCTACCAAAAGAACTGAAAAAATATGTTGATGAAATATCAAAGAAAAAAGAATTGAGTAATGAAGAAAAAATTTTATTAGTTTATGAAGAAATTTGTAAAGAATATGTATATGATGATAATTTAATATCATATATTCGAAAAATTGATGATGATATATTTAGTTTGCCAGATTGGTATGGGAGAGATATTGATAAAGAATGGGAGAAAAATAGAGAAAAACATAAAAGAAGAATTTGTTTTGAATTATCAAGATATCTCGCAAAATCATTAAAAGAATTATTTAAAAATGATAATGGTTATGATACATGTATTTTCTGGAACAAAAACCTTACACATTATTTTGTAGGGCTTGCATGTGATGACTATAATCTTTCACTTGATTTAGATGATTTTTTCAAGATAAAAGATCTTACGAGATTGAAGGCAAATTTGACAGCAGAGGGAATTGAAATTTTAGAGGACAAAGATAAAAAATTCGAAAAAGTATTAAAAGAATTTAATAAAGACAAAAGCGAATATGCAATAAAGAAAATAGAAGAAGATATTAATGAACGTACAGAAGAAATAACAGAAGGTAAGGTAAATGATGAGGCATTGTTTTTTGAAAAGGTAATGGAAGTATTAACAGAAAAATACAATCTTGATTCTCAAGGCATATTTGAATATATGAAAGAGATTGCTGATATAAGATTAGGTCCAGAGGGAAGAGAAAAAATTTGGAAAAGATTGGAAGGAAAAAATATTGAATCAACAAGATATGTTAGATGTTTGGTTTTAAATATAGAAGGAAAAGAATATTTAATTGATGTTGATGAAGAAGTTATGAGACCATTTGATAAGGAAGAACTAACTGAGAAGAGAACACGTTTTGTTCCTTACAAAGAACTTTCTCGTGGTGGATTTGATTATTATGATGGCACATAATTCTTAGGTTGATAAAATGTGATAAGTATGGTAAAATGGATATATAAAACCACAAGGAGGTACAAGCATGAAGATAGCCATTGCGACTAATTCCATTGAAAAAATTGAAGGAATTAGAGAAGCTTTTTCAAGATTTTTTGGAGACTCTGAGATAAGTATTATTCATGAAAAAACCGATTCAGATGTATCTGAACAGCCATTTGATGAGGAAACTTATAGGGGGGCTCAAAACCGGGTAAATAACTTGAAGGAAAAAATCAAGGAGAAAGTGGATTTTGTTATCAGCTGCGAAGCTGGTATCGAAGGCTTTATGGGTAATTACTTTAATGTGCAGGTTGTATGCATATTTAATAGTAAAACCCAAGATTATCTTTGGGGGAAGAGTGCTGGGTGGCAAATTCCGTCAAAAGATATTCAGACAGTACAAGAGAAAACTCTTGATACTTATCTGAGAAACAAGGGAATTTCTCAAATTAACCAGTTGGTTGGGGATGAGAATTCTCGGAAATTAGCAGTTAAGCAGGCAACAGTTTTAGCTCTTTGTTCAGCTAGGCTGTTGTAGAAAATGCTTTTTTCGCAAAAGGACCGTTTCTTTTCGCAAAAGGAAGCGGTCCTTTTGTAAAAAGAATTTTTTTCGAAAAGAAACAACTCAACAGAAAAATTTACATAATCTGCAGAAAAGTCATCTGAAATATAATAAAATAAGGTTTACAAAACGCCAGTAAATGTAGTATAATAGTGTATAACTGAGAAATGAAACGAAAAATAAATATATTAGGAGGAATAAAAATGGCAACATATTTAACAGAACCATCAAGAACATTTAACGAATACTTATTAATACCAAGACTAACAACAAGGGACTGCACACCAGACAAAATATCACTAAGGACACCACTTGTAAAACACAAAGTAGGAGAAGAAGCTGAAATGTACTTAAATGTACCATTCACATCAGCAATAATGCAAGCGGTTTCTGGGGAAGAAATGGGAGTAGCATTAGCAAGAGAAGGAGGAATCGCATTTATTTACATGTCACAATCAGTAGAATCACAAGCTGCAATGGTAAGACATGTAAAAGAATCAAAATCAGGATTCGTAAGAAGTAAATGGAATTTAAAACCACATGACACATTAAGAGACATCTTAGAAATAAAAGAAGAAAGTGACCACTCAACAATACCAGTAACAGAAGATGGAACAGCAAGAGGAAAACTACTTGGAATAATAACAAGTAAAGATTATAGATTATCAAGAGATAGTTTAGACAAAAAAGTAGAAGAAATAATGACACCAGTTGATAAACTAGTATATGCAAAAGTTGGACTAACTTTATCACAAGCAAATGACATAATATGGGAAAAGAAAATCAATTGTTTACCAGTTGTAGAAGAAAATGGAAACTTAAATTCATTAGTATTTAGAAAAGACTATGAACAACACAAAGAAAACCCACTAGCACTTCAAGATGAAAATCAAAGTTATTTAGTAGGAGCAGGTGTAAATACAAGAGATTATGAAGAAAGAATACCAGCTTTAGTAGATGCAGGTGTAGATATTTTATGCTTAGATTCTTCAGATGGATTCTCTGTATGGCAAAAGGAAGTTATAGAATGGGTACACGAAAAATATAATGGAAAAATAAGAATTGGTGCAGGAAATGTTGTAAGTCAAGAGGCATTTTATTACTTAGCAGATGCAGGAGCTGATTTCATAAAAATAGGAATCGGTGGAGGTTCAATTTGTATCACTCGTGAAACAAAAGGAATCGGAAGAGGACAAGCAACAAGTATAATAGATGTTGCAGCAGCTCGTGAAGAATATGCAAAAAGAACAGGAATATATATTCCACTTTGTGCAGATGGAGGAATTGTTCATGACCATCATATAACACTAGCATTAGCTATGGGATGTGACTTTGTTATGATGGGAAGATATTTTGCAAGATTTGACGAAAGCCCTACAACAAAAATCAAATTAGATGGAAAATTTGTTAAAGAATATTGGGGAGAAGGATCAAAGAGAGCTAGAAGCTGGACAAGATATGACCTAGGTTCTAAAAACGAAAAAATGAGTTTCGTTGAGGGTGTTGATTCATATATCCCTTATGCTGGACCATTAAAAGATAATTTAAATGTTACAATTAAGAAGATTAAGTCAACTATGTCTAACTGTGGTTCTAGAAATTTGGAGGAATTCCACGAAAAGGCTATTTTAACACCAGTTTCAAACTTGAGTATTCAAGAAGGTTCAGCACATGATTTGACTGTAAGAGAGATTTAGTAAAGAAAAGGAAATGTTTATGAGTGATTTTAGAGAAAGTGTAAAAATATCAAAGGAACAATTAAATACAAATAATGTAATAATAAAAAATCTAAATGAACAGGAAGAAGTTTATAATCCCAATACAAGAGAGATGTCAGAAAGAACAAATGTATTGCGTTCAGGTGAAAATGTGTTTTTTAATATTATGTTAATATCAGGTTTGTTATTTTCATTGAATGATACATCTAACAATATAATAGATGCATCTATTATCGGGAGAGTAAAATCTCCCGAAAGCATAGCTAAAAAGGAAAAAAGAAAAGGTAGAGAAAATAAGAAAAATGGTGATATTGTAGCATATAATATTGTTATTGACAGAATACATAATTCAAAGGATTTTTATAATATATTTAGATCAAATATAATACAAAGTTTGTATAATGAAAGAAAATCAAATATTGATTTAATGCAAATGGTTGTTGAATTTATAAATTCATTTGAAATGTATGGAATATCTTCTGAATTAGATGAAAATTTAACTGTAGAAGAAACTAGAGAGTGGTCTAAGAAAAGGCTAGATGGTATGAAAGAAAATTGTGCTAAGATTGCTGAAAACATACAGATTTATGATAATGAAGACCCTATAAATAGAAATGGTATACCAATAAATCAATCTTTAAGAATAATGTGCGAAGAACTTTTAGAAAAAGAGATTTCAGATGCAATTATTGGATTAAAATCTGAAAAAGATAGACTAGAAAAAGAAATAAAAACATCGAAAGAAAATATGTCAGAAGAAATGTTGGCAATTAAGAAAAGCAATCTAAAAGGTATAAAAGTCAAAATCAGTATGATTGATTCTAAGAAGAATTGGAAAACCGATGAATTAGTTGAAATATTATCAGGGAAAATAGATAAAGAAAAAGTTATGTTATATATACCTATAATAGAAAAATTAAAAAAGGAAGAAATAGAAAACCTAGTAAAAGAAGATGACCAAAAAGCAGAAGAAATAAATGAAAAACTATATTGTGAGTTATTAATTTTAGTGTTATATCAATTAACTAAACTAGAATTTATAAAAGAGGGTCAATACGAAGGAATAATATATAATAATATTGTAACGAACTTACATAATTTACTTAAAGATTATAAAGATAGTGAAGTCGATAATGGAACTTATAGAAATGTTACTTTTGAAAGTTTACAAAAGTTAACTACTAATTTGATAAGATTAAATGCAAGATTAAGTGATAAATTACAATTCGAAATTGCAAAATATGAAATGGATTATTATTTGAAATCGGTAATAAAGCAGTTTACAGGAGTAGAAACCTTAGAGTGTGATGAGAAAATAAAACCTAATGGATATGTTTCAATTCACTATGATGCAGATTCTTTTGAGGTAAAAATAACAACACATTATAGAGATAGAGTTGCGAGTAAAGGAAGTGCAGCATATGGAAATGGCAGAATTGATAATAAAAATGAAAAGAATAGAGAAATTAGAAGATTAAGCTACCAGAAGTATTTATTAAAACATGTTAAAAAAGACGAATGTCCGATAATAAAAATGGCAAAGATAAATAACGAATATGCAAAAGTAATCAAAAAGTTTAAAGAATATAATCATAATGGCGAAACATTAATGCAATATGGATTAGATAAATGGAGAAAAGAACTGCTAAAAATCACTCCAAGATATTTTTTAGCAAAGTATGATGGAGAATGCGTTCAAGTTGAGTTTTTCAGTGCCTTAAAAAATGTTGAAAAATATTATTCTGAAACAAGTGTTATTCAAATTAGAGATGAGGTAAAAAATCAGATAGAAGATATAAGAGCTGAAGGACAAAAAAGAAAAGGTGAAGGAAGAAGAGAATTATTATCAGATAAACCATATGTTATTAGGATAACTAGAAGTCAGTATCACGATTTTGTTAATCATGAGCTTAAAGAATTAAAAGATAAGATTGATTCTGCTCTAAAACAATCAGAGGAAAAAGAAGAAATATTATATGATGGAGAAGCAAAATAAAAGAGGTGCTAATTTATAGCACTTCTTTTATTATTCCCATTCAATAGTTGCTGGTGGCTTAGAAGTAATATCATAAACAACTCTATTAACATGTTTAACTTCATTGACAATTCTAGAAGAAACTTTTTCCAAAATTTCATAAGGAATTTTACTCCAAACACCTGTCATAAAATCAGTAGTTTCAACAGCTCTTAAAGCAACAGTATAGTCATAAGTACGTTCATCACCCATAACACCTACAGAGCGAAGATTTGTAAGAACTGCAAAATATTGATTAATAGACTTGTTGAGCCCAGCTTTTGCGATTTCATCTCTAAAAATAAAATCAGCATCTCTTAAAATATCCAATTTATCCTTAGTAATATCTCCTATAACTCTAATTGCAAGACCAGGACCAGGGAAAGGTTGTCTAAAAACAAGATTTTCTGGAATACCAAGTTCCAATCCAACTTTTCTAACCTCATCTTTAAATAGATTTCTTAGAGGTTCAACAATCTCTTTAAAATCAACATAATCAGGAAGTCCACCAACATTATGATGGCTCTTAATTACAGAACTTTTTCCTAAACCACTTTCAATAACATCTGGGTAAATAGTACCTTGAACAAGAAAATCAATTGTTCCAATTTTTTTAGATTCTTCTTCAAAAACTCTGATAAACTCTTCACCAATAATTTTTCTTTTTTGTTCTGGGTCAGTTACACCATTTAATTTAGCTAAAAATCTATCTTCAGCATTTACCCTAATAAGGTTGATATCATATTGTTCTCTGAATATCTTCTCAACCTCATCACCTTCATTTTTACGAAGAAGACCATGGTCAACAAAAATACAAGTTAAATTTTTACCAATAGCTTTACTTAGTAAAACTGCTGCAACTGATGAATCAACACCACCAGATAAAGCACATAAAGCTTTTCCATCACCTATTTTTTCTCTTAATGTTTTAATAGAATCTTCAACAAAAGAAGACATTTGCCAATCACCTTGACATTCACAAACATTATATAAGAAATTTTTGATAACCATAGTGCCATTAACAGAATTATTAACCTCTGGATGGAATTGAATACCATATAATTTCTTTTCTTCATTTTCCATAGCAGCATTTGGGCAAGAAGGAGTATGTCCAATATTTTTAAATCCTTCTGGTACAGTCTCTACAAAATCAGTATGACTCATTAAAAATCCATTAGTTTCACCAAATCCTTGTAATAATTTTGAAGTGTTATCTATTGTAACATCTGTTGTTCCATATTCTCTTTTATCAGCGTGGGCAACATTTCCGCCTAATGTGTATGCCATAAGTTGCATACCATAACAGATTCCTAAAACAGGAATACCAAGTTCAAATATTTTGCTGTCACATTTAGGACTTTCTTCTCCAAATACACTTGCAGGTCCACCTGTAAAAATAATACCTTTTGGATTTTTTTCTTTAATTTTTTCTAAAGAAATATCAAAAGGCACAACTTCAGAGTAAACATTGCATTCTCTTACTCTACGAGCTATTAATTGATTATATTGTCCACCGAAATCTAGTATTAAAATTAGTTCATTCTTTTTCAAGATTTTTACCTCCATTTTTAAATTTGTACCATTATATCATACATTTAGTGATTTAGCAAATGGGAGGTCATAAAAAATATAATTTTAATTGATATTTTTTTTATATTGTAATAAAATAAGAAAAAAATAAGAAAAGAGGTAAAAAATGAACGTAAAAATAACAAAAAACATAAAAGATGCAAATTGTATAACACATGCTGGAACATTCCATGCAGATGAAATATTTGCAACACTAATATTATCAAAAATAATACCAAGAATAACATTAATACGATTACCAGAATTTGGAAAAGAAGAAAATACATTAGCTAAACAAAATGTAATAGTATATGACATAGGTGGAGGAAAATATGACCATCATCAATTAGGTGGAAATGGTATTAGAGAAAATGGGGTAAAATATGCTGCATGTGGTTTGATTTGGAAATCATATGGAAGAGAATTATTAAGAAAATACGAAGTAAAAGAATTAGATTATACATTAGATTATATCGATAGGAATCTAATACAATTTATAGATGCAAATGATAATGGGCAACTTCCAAAATTACAAGCAGATTACAGGAATGTACATTTATCACATATTGTTTCACTATTTAATCCAAAATGGGATGAGGGTGTAGATAGTGATATAAATTTTATGAGAGCATTAAATGTATGTGAAATTATATTTGATGAATTTTTAAATGATACAGTTTCAAAAATGAAAGCAAAAGATTTGGTTGATAATGCAATAGAAAATTCAAAACAGGGTATAATGATATTAGATGAATTTGCACCATGGAAAGAGTTTTTGTTAAATTCTAAGAATGAAAAAGCTAAAAATATAAATTTTGCAGTATTTCCATCTTCTAGGGGTGGATATAATGTTTATGCAGTACCTCTTGAACTTGGAAGTTTTGAAAATAGGAAAAATTTGCCAGTTGGCTGGAGAGGACTAAGAGATACAGAATTACAAGAAATAACAGGTGTAAAAACTGCCAGATTTTGTCATAATGCTGGATTTATTTGCAGTGCAGATAGTAAAGAAGGAGCTTTGGAGTTGGCTATAATGGCTAATAATTGATTTTTAAGGTTTTAAACAATAAGCAATTTTGCACATTCTTTGATGGTTACAAAAATTGAAAATAATGAAATTTTTGTAACCACTCATAATTAAAGTACCAAAAATTCTCCGTCACCAAAAGGAACATTTTTCTCTAACATATTGACATATTGGTAAATTCGTATTATAATGTTAGCCAAAGTTAACAAAAGGAGAAGGAAATGGTATCAAAAGCATTAGAAGAGTACTTGAAAACAATGTATGTACTGAAAATTCAAAATAAAGAAATAAGAGTAACAGATATAGCAAATCAAATGAATTTAAGTAAGCCAAGTGTAACAAAAGCAATAAATAATCTAAAAGAAAATGGTTTGGTGGAATCTGAAACATATGGAAAAATAGAATTAACAGACAAAGGGACAGACTTAGCTAAAAAAATACTAGAAGCATATGATATATCTTATGTATTTTTTAAAGATGTAATAGGGCTAGATGAGGAGGCATCAAAAAGAGAGGCAGAAAAATTAAAATTAACAATGGAAGATAGTACAATAAATAATTTGGCAAAATACGTACATAAGGTACTAAATTTAAGTGATTTAAATTGTGATTATGATATATCGAAAGAAAGATGCCGTGTATGTAAAAGAAGAACAAAAAGACCCAATATAGAGGTTTAAAAATATCAAAAAGGAGATAAATTAAATGAGCAAAGAGCTTTTGAAAATAAATGATTTATATGTAAATGCAGGAGAAAAAGAAATTCTAAAAGGAATAAACCTAAAAATAAATAAAGGAGAAATTCATGTAATAATGGGACCAAATGGTTCAGGAAAAACAACAACAGCAAATGCAATATTGAATAATCCAGCATATACTAAAAAAAATGGTTCTATTATTTTTGAGGATGAGGATATATCAAATTTAAAAACAGACGAAATTGCAAGAAAAGGAATATTTATGTCATTCCAATTGCCAGAAGAAATTCCGGGAATAACTGTCACTAATTTTCTAAAATATGCAAAAAATAATATAACAGGTCAGCCTATAAAAATATTTAAGTTTAAAGAAGAAGTAAAAAAACATATGGAAGAACTTCAAATGAAACCTGAATATAGTGAAAGAAGTTTAAATGTTGGTTTTTCTGGAGGAGAAAAAAAGAAAAACGAAATTCTTCAAATGCTTGTGTTAAATCCTAAACTTGCAATTTTGGATGAAACAGATTCAGGACTAGATGTTGATGCGATTAAAACTGTTTCTAAAGGTGTTGAAATGTTTAAAAATGATGAAAATGCGGTTTTAATTATTACTCATAATACTAAAATTTTGCATAATTTAATACCTGATTTTGTGCATATTTTAGTTAATGGTAAGATTGTTAAGACTGGAAATGCGGAATTGGCTAGAGAGATTGAGGAAAATGGATATAAAAATTATAAAAAATAAAAAGGTCACTAAAAAGTGACCCCAAAAGGCTTTTATTTCAAATGTCTTTTGTGAGGAGGAATAAAATTTCTTCCCCCTTTTTCTTCTTCATCTGAGTTTTTTACAAGTGACTCAAGTGAAGATGCTATTCGCTCAGTAGATGATGCTATTTTTTCAGCAGCATTTGCTAAACGGTTTAAGGCTGCTAGGGTTTTATCTTCATATTCATACATGAAGATTGTACACCTCCTTCAGTTTGGCTAATTGACAGTTACAAAATTAAGTATAACATAAATTAACATAAAAATCAAATTTCGAAAGGAATTCAAAAATGAAAACAAACGTAGAAGAAATAAATAGAAATATCTATGATATAAAAAATCAAGATAACTATGACTTCAAAATAAAAAAAGGTTTAACACCTGAAATAATAAAAGAAATATCAAAACAAAAAAATGATCCAGAATGGATGGCAGAATTTAGGTTAAAAGCATTAGAAACATACAATAAACTAGAACTTCCAACATGGGGACCAGATTTGTCAGAACTAAATATGGACGAAATTGCAACTTATGTAAGACCAAAATCAAAAATGGCAGATAACTGGGAAGATGTGCCAGAAGAAATAAAGGACACATTTGATAAACTTCGGAATTCCAGAAGCTGAAAAAAGGTCTTTAGCAGGAGTTGGAGCACAGTATGACTCAGAAGTAGTTTATCATAGTATGAAAAAAGAACTAATGGAACAAGGTGTAATATATACAGATATGGAAACAGCAGTAAGAGAATACCCTGAACTTGTAAAACCTCATTTTATGAAATGTGTACCAGTAACAGATCATAAATTTGTTGCACTTCACGGTGCAGTATGGTCAGGAGGATCTTTTGTATATGTGCCAAAAGGTGTAAAAGTGGATATCCCACTTCAATCATACTTTAGACTAAATTCACCTGAATCAGGACAATTTGAACATACTCTAATAATTGTAGAAGAAGGAGCATCACTTCACTTTATAGAAGGTTGTAGTGCACCAAAATACAATAAAGTAAACTTACATGCAGGTTGTGTAGAATTATATGTAAAAGACAACGCATATTTAAGATATTCAACAATAGAAAATTGGTCAAAAAATATGCTAAACTTAAATACAAAAAAAGCAATTGTAGGAAAAAATGCGCAAATTGATTGGGTATCTGGCTCATTTGGTTCAAAAATATCAATGCTATATCCAATGAGTATATTAAATGGTGAAGGAGCAAAAACAGAATATACTGGAATATCCTTTGCAGGAAAAGGACAAAACCTAGATACAGGATTTAAAGTAATTCACAACGCACCAAACACATCAAGTTTAATAAACTCAAAATCAATTTCGAAAAATGGTGGAGCGGCAACATATAGAGCATTGGTTAGAATAAATGAAAACTCAAAAAATTCAAAATGCTCAGTATCATGTGAATCACTTATGTTAGATGACATTTCAAGGTCAGATACAATACCTGTAAATGACATAAGAACAGATGATGTAGAATTTTCACATGAGGCAAAAATAGGAAAAATAAGTGACCAATCAATATTTTATCTTATGAGTAGAGGTTTATCAGAAGAAGATGCAAAAGCAATGATAGTAAGAGGCTTTGCGGATCCAATATCAAAAGAATTGCCTATAGAATATGCAGTTGAAATGAATAATTTGATAAATCTTGAACTAGATGGAGCAATTGGATAAGAGAAAGGAATAAAAATGACAAATTTAAAGTTAAATGAAACTCCTATTAGAACAGCGAAAAATTATGGAATTAATAATATAAAATTAGAAAATATAAATGTTCCTAAGAATATTTCAGAATTTAATGGACTTAAAATCAAAGGCGTTCCAAATGATGGCAAAATTACATTAAAAGAAAATATTTGCAAAAATGATTTTAAGTACGGAAATGGCGATATTCTTTCAAAGCAAATTGAAGAAAAATCTAATAAAAATTTATGTGTTGAAATAAATGAAAAATTAGACGAAGAATTGTTTTTGGATTTTGAATTTTCAAAGGATAACACAAATTTAGTAGAAAATATATTAATAAAGGCAGATGAAAACACTAAAGGAACTATAATTATAAGATTTACATCAAAAGAGGAAAAAGAATATTATCATAATGGACAAATTAAAATAATTGCAGAGAAAAACGCAAAATTAAATATAGTGTTAGTAAATTTATTAAATAACAAGACAAATCATTTTCTAGCAATTGAAAACATAATAAAAGAAAATGCAGAAATAAAATATGTAACAGCAGAATTTGGTGGAAAAAATACAATTATAAATTATTATACTTGCCTAAAAGAAACCAGAGCCAATAACGAAATTAATACAATTTACTTGGGTGGACAAGATCAAATAATAGACTTAAACTATATTGTAGAAGCTTATGGTCAAAAAACAAATATAGATATGGACTTAAAAGGTGCAATAAGCGGAAATTGTAAAAAACACTTCAAAGGAACAATTGACTTCAAAAAAGGATGTAAAAAATCAAAAGGAAATGAAAATGAATATTGCACTATTTTATCAGATACAGCAAAATCAATTGCACTTCCAATGCTATTATGTACGGAAGAAGATGTTGAGGGTAATCACTCTACTGCAGCTGGTAAAATTGATAGTAAGAAGCTATTTTATTTGATGACTAGAGGTTTGAGTAAGGCTGATAGTGAGAGATTAATTGTTAGGACACAGTTTAATAATGTGTTAGAGAAAATTGAAAATGAAGAAATCAGAAATGAAATATTAAAAGAGATTGATTAATTTTTCTGATTGGGGACGGTTCTTTTCGCGAAAAGAACCGTCCCCAATACAAAAAAAGGAGGAAAAAATGAACATAAAACAAGATTTTCCACTACTACAAAATCAAAATATAGCATACCTAGACAGTGGGGCAACAACTCAAAAACCAAAACAAGTAATAGAAAAAATAAAAGAATTTTATGAAAATTATAATGCAAATCCACATAGAGGAGCATATACTCTAAGTATGAAAGCAACTGAAGTTTATGAAAATACAAGAACTAAAATTGCAAGATTTATAAATGCAAAACATAGAGAAGAAATAATATTTAGTAAAAATGCATCAGAAAGTTTGAATTTAATTGCATATTCTTATGGTATGGAAAACCTTAAAAAAGACCAAGAAATAGTTATTTCTATAATGGAACACCATTCAAATTTGGTTCCTTGGCAAAAGGTAAGCAAGGTTACAGGTGCAAAATTAAATTATATGTATATAAATAATGAGTTCGAATTGTCTGATGAGGAATTTGAAAGTAAAATAACAGATAATACTAAAATTGTTGGAATTACACACATTTCAAATGTTTTAGGAACTATAAATAATGTTGAAAAGATAATTAAATATGCACATAAAAAGGGAGCTATTGTGGTACTTGATGCATCACAAAGTATTCCACACATGAAAATTGATGTACAAGCTTTAGATGCAGATTTTGTTGTTTTTTCAGGACATAAAATGCTTGCACCTCTTGGAATTGGTGTACTTTATGGAAAAAGAGAATTGCTAAATAAAATGTCTCCATTTTTAATGGGTGGAGATATGATAGAATATGTGTATGAACAAGAAACAACATTTGCTCCATTACCAAATAAATTTGAAGCGGGTACTCAAAACGTTGAGGGTGTGGTAGGTTTAGGTGCTGCAATTGATTATATTGAAAATTTAGGTTATGATAAAATTCAAGAAATTGAGAAGAATATAGTTTCTTATGCAAGGGAAGAACTAGCCAAACTTGATTATTTAGAGTTATATATGACACCTAATAAAGAAAATCATTCTAGTGTAATTTCTTTTAACATAAAAGGGATACACCCACATGATGTTGCAAGTATTTTGGATTCAGTGGGCGTGTGTGTACGCTCTGGAAACCATTGCGCACAGCCACTTATGAGATTCTTGGGTATTGATTCTACTTGTAGAGCAAGTTTCTATTTTTATAATACAAAAGAAGATGTGGATAGGTTGGTAGAAGGACTAAATAAAGCATATAATATGTTTAAGAAATATGTTCGTTAGGGACCAGTTCTTTTTCGAACAAAAATAAAAGGAGAGAACATGGAAGATTTAAATGATATTTATAATGAATTAATAATGGAACATAGTATGAATTCATATAATAAAAAGAAATTAAAAGATGCAAATTATGAAGAAATTGGACATAACCCAAACTGCGGAGATGAAATTACTTTAGAAGTAAAACTAGATGGAGACAAAATAGAGGATATGGCATTTTCAGGCCACGGATGTGCAATTTCACAAGCATCAACTTCTATAATGATAGATACATTAAAAGGAAAAACGGTAAAAGAGGCTAAAGACATAATAAAAACATTTATAGGGATGATAAAAAGAGAAGATGAAAGTGAAGAAGATTTGGAAAAATTAGATGAAGCTTTAGCATTTAAAAATATAGCAAACATGCCAGCAAGAGTAAAATGTGCGTTACTTGCGTGGCACACGCTTGAAGATATATTAAACAAAAACGAAGAAAATGGGAAAGGAAGCATTAATTGCTGTTGTAAATAATATGGAAAATAAAAAAGTATTATTAGGTATGAGTGGAGGAGTTGATAGCTCTGTTTCTGCTCTACTTTTAAAAGAAAAAGGATATGATGTAATAGGTACAACCCTAGAACTATTTGCTGGAAGCAGCTGCTGTAATACAAATACATATATAGATGCAAAAAATGTATGTAACCAAATAGGTGTACCACATTTTATATTTAACTACAAAGAAGAATTTAAAAAATATGTAATTGATGATTTTATAGATTGTTATGCAAATTGCAAAACTCCAAACCCTTGTATAGAATGTAATAAATATATGAAATTTGGCTTGATGTGGGAAAAGGCTAAAGAAATGGATTGTAATTACATAGCAACAGGTCATTATGCAAAAACTGAATATTCTGATGAGTATAAAAAAACAGTACTAAAAAAATCAAATGCAGGAAAAAAAGACCAAAGTTATGTATTATGGAATATCCCAAAGAATTTACTAGAACACGTAGTTTTTCCTTTATCTGATTTTGAAAGCAAAGACGAAATAAGAAAAATTGCAAGAGAAAATAACCTAAAAGTTGCAAATAAGCCAGATTCTGAAGATATATGCTTTATCCCTGATGGAAATTATAAGAAGTTTTTAGAGATAAATTCTGATATAAAACCCAAACAGGGAAATATTGTAAATTCTAAAGGCGAGGTTTTAGGAACTCACACTGGGTTATATAATTATACAATTGGTCAAAGAAAAGGCCTTGGAATTTCTAATAAGGTGCCTTTATTTGTTCTTGGATTTAATAGAGTGAAAAATGAGGTTATTGTTGGAGAGGAAAAAGAGCTTTATAAGGATGAATTGGAAGTTAAAGATATCAATTTATTGTTGTTTGATAAAATAGATAATTGGCTTGATGTTGAGGTTAAAACTAGATATTCTGCTAGGCAAGCTAAGGCTAAAATTGTGCAAGATGGTGATAGAATTAGAGTTAAGTTTGATGAGCCTCAAAGGGCGATTACTCCCGGTCAGTCTGCAGTATTTTATATTGGAGATGTTGTTGTTGGGGGAGGGAAAATTTGTAATTAGGATTGAAAATCTTATATATATAGTGTAAAATAAATATATAAACTTAACTGGGGAGTTGATATTATGAGTGAGAAAATTTACACAATTGAAGAAATTAAAAAGATGTTAGAAGATATACTAAAAGACCAACCAGTATATCAGGTAATATTGTTTGGCTCATATGCAAATAAAAAAGCAACTAAAAAAGCGACATAGATTTATTAATTGACACAAATTCAGAATTAAAAGGTTTTGCTTTTTTGAAATTAATATGTCAGATAAAAGAAAAAATGCAGAAAGAAATAGATGGATTTGAAAAATATGAAATAATTGAGAATTCATTAATCGATAGGGAAATAAAAAAGACAGGAGTTGTGGTGTATGAAAAAGATTGTTCACGATTATGAAGGGATAAAATTGAATTTTATTTGGGATATTCTGAAAAAGGATATTGTTCAATTAAGATTAGATTTAGAAGAAATAATTGAGAAGGAACACATGGTTGAACCTAGTTAATGATAAATGATTAAGACAGGAATTTTATAGATTTCTGCCTTTTTTATTTATTTCATATTTATTACGAAAATATTACATTTATATTACATTACAACTAATAGTGTTGAATTCACACTGGCAGTGTAGTATAATAAAAAGGAATTAATTTGAGACTAGATAGGAGAAAAATGCAATGAAAAAATATGAGAAAAATTATGGAATAACTTTGATTGCACTTGTAGTTACAATAATTTTGATTTTAATATTGGCAGGAACAAGTATAAGTATGTTAACCGGAGAAAACCGGGATTTTATATAAAGCAAGAGAAGCAAAAGAGAAAACAGAATTTGAAAGTGAAAAAGAGAAAATACAACTTGCGATAATTAATACTGATACCAGCCAAGAAAAATATATTCAAAAACAAGAAATCCAAAAAGAATTAAATAATATTTTTGGTAATAATAATACTAAAATATATATTGATGGAGAAAACTTCATAATAAAATTTATGAAAAGAAATAAAGCATATAAAGTTGATACAAATGGAAAATTTTATAATGTCGATTGGGGAATTTTTCAAGATGATACTACACCCGGAAATTTTGATGGTGAAGGAAGTAAAGAAAATCCTTATATAATAATGAGCATTGAAGATTTATGCTATTTTTCTATGCAATCAAATAATGGAGAGAATTACTCAAATAAATATATAATACTTGGAAAAAATTTGGATTTTAAATCTGAATTATCCTATTGTAACTCATCTACAACATTATATAATGAATATTTTGAAGTATCAGATAAAAATATAAGTTTGTTTGAAATATTAACAAATGAGAAATATAATGGTTTTAAACCTATAAATCGATTTAGTGGATATTTTAGTGGAGAAGGTTACAGTATAAGCAATGTTTATATAAATGACAGCAACGATACGGGAGGATTGGTGAGATATCTTGACGGAAAAATAGAGAAAATAACATTAAATGGAAATATAAAAGGAAACGGATATGTTGGTGGAATTGCAGGAATAGGTAAAGGCGAAATTCAAGAATGCAATTGGAATGGAAAGATAGAAAATATATCTCAACAAGAAAATTATCAGGGCACAGGGGGAATTTTAGGTGGCTCTACAGGTTCTTTATCTATAAATAAGTGTATAAGTAATGGAAATATTAGTTCTTTACGTAACACCGGAGGAATTTTAGGATATAATGTAAGTGGAGATAATGTGATTGATAGTTGTGTTAATAATGCATCAATAAATTCGCAAAAAGGATCATCAGGTGGAATAGTTGGAATAAATGGTGATAAAATTATAAATTCATATAATACTGGGAATATAATAAGTGAAGGTCAAGATGGCAGTGCGGGTGGAATTGCTGGTTATAATTGTAATAATATAATTAATTGCTACAATTCCGGAACAATAAACGGAGGTGTAGCAGGTGGGATAGTCGGTTATTTTTATTTTAGAACATCTTCAATAATTAATTCATACAATTGTGGTGATGTTAAAATGCATTCTAATAAAAATGGTGGTATTATTATTGGAAATATTTATCCTATATCGACACATGTATCATTAATCAATTCATATGGTTGTACAAATTCTATTGATGCAATATTGATTAACAGCGGAGCAGAACATGCTGAAGGAAATTTCTTTCAAATTTCAAATGAAAATTTACATTCGCATGAAAATGATGGTTTATTGGAAAAATTAAATGATTATGTTGAAAAAAATAATAATGAAAATAAACTTATTTATTGGAATTTTGGAAAAGAAGATATACCAACACTAGATATAAAATAATTTACATAGAAAAAAAATTAATATATCACTAGATAGGAGAAAAATGTAATGAAAAAATATGAGAAAAATTATGGAATAACTTTGATTGCACTTGTAGTTACAATAATTTTGATTTTAATATTGGCAGGAACAAGTATAAGTATGTTAACCGGAGAAAATCGGAATATTAAATAAAACTCAAGAAGCAAAAGAAGAAACAGAAAAAGGAAGAGAAAAAGAATATATAAAACTAGCATATGCAAATGAAAAAATAAATCAAGAAATATTATCAGACAACAACCTAGAAGAAGGTATGCAAAATGAATTAGATACACTAGTAGGAAAAAATAAAACAAACCAATATACAAACAGATGAAAATCCGGGGAACATAAAAAAAGGAAAAAACGGGAAAACATTATCAGGTGACGAAAAAAGCCCATATGAAATATGGAGTATAGAAGATTTAGTGGAACTTTCCCAAAACATTTCAGAATATGAAAATTCTTATATAAATCTAATAAATCATAATTTATGTAATTTGTATATAAATAAAAATAAAGATGAAATAGCATTCATAATTAATAATAGTGGAGTTATAAAAAATTTATCTATAGAAGATGGATATATAAATGGAAAAAAACGAATTGCCACATTTGTAGTAAATAATAGCGGAACAGTTGAGAATGTTGAAACCAATTCAAATGTTGTAGCAGAACATTTGAATGGAGGAATTGTATATAATAATACTGGCATGATAAAAGATGCTAGTTATAGAGGAAAATTAAAAACTACAACTCAAGGCGTTACATATTTTAAAAATGGACAACGGCGGAATAACAGGTGCAAATAGTAGAAATGTAGATAATTGTAAAAATCAGGGAAGTATAGACGCTGGGTATGAAACTGGCGGCATTGCAGGAGCTCAATATAGTAATGGGAGAATTAAAAATTGTGTAAATGAAGGAAATTTTATTGAAACATTCAGTGGCTACGATAAAGGAGGAATTTTAGGCATCAATTCACAAAATGGTATAGTTGAATATTGTTATAATATGTCTGATATTGCTTTTGCGGATGACTCAGCTTATGGAGGAATTGTGGGAAAAAAACAGCATAATGGGATTATTCAATATTGTTTTAACAAAGGAAATTTAACACACACGGATATTATACTATTCGGAGGCATTGCAGGGGTTAATTCAGCAACAATTAAATACTGCTATAATACGGGAAACATATCCTCAACAAAAGGAAATGCTGCAACTTACACATTTGCATACGGCATAGGAAGTGGAGGAAATATAGAGAATTGTTATAATATTGGAGAAGTAAAAGCTCCGATGAGCATAGCTTACGAAATAGCTGATCCAGATGCTACAATTCAAAACAGCTATTATTTAGGAACGAACTTAGATGATACAACATGTAAAAATGATGAGTTTATGAAAACGTAAGAATTTGTGGATTTATTAAATTCAGAAAATAAGGAAATATTTTGTATGGATGAAAATGGAATAAACGAGGGATATCCAATATTAAGTTGGCAAAAAGATTACGAGTAAATGTAATTTTTGTGTGGACTTTGCAAATAAAACAAAAACTAATGTAGCAAAAATATGGTGTGTAAATTAATTACACATCATATTTTTTATATCTAAATTTTTATTTTATATTTCTAAAAATTTTCTTGACAAAATATTACAACAATAGTACCATTAACTATACAAACATTAATTCAAAAAAATTTTTTAAAATCAAAAAAGAATAAAAATCTATTAAAATCTTAAACTAAAGCAGAGGTGAGGAAAAGTGAATATAAAAAGAGAAGAAATTGACAAACAAATAGAAATTCTAAAAACAAAAATAGCTAAAAAAGAAAGCAAAAAAGAAATAAAACAAGAACAAAAAAAGCTAAATAAAATGTTAAAAGAATATTTAAATGAAAACAAGAAATAAAATAGTACAAAATACAATTATAATTCCTTTATAAAATCGCCAAAATTTGCTAATATAAAGTAAAAAAGAAAAGGTGATAAAAAATGAGAAAAATAAGCACTATAAAAATTGGAGAAACACTTCAAACTCTTAGAAAAAGTTATGGATATACGCAAGAAAAGTTAGCAGAAAAAATTGAAGTTTCTACAAGGCATATAGGCGATATGGAGCAGGATAAGACGAAACCATCATATGAAATTTTAATAAAAATATGCAACTTATATAATATAAGTTTAGATGATATATTTAGTAAATATTTGAAAGTAAAGGAAAATAAAGCAATTGAATATGGCTTATATGGATATCAAAATTTAGAAGATGAGAATAAGAAAACAATTGACTATTTAATAAATTATTTTAATAAAAGTAAGAAAGATGAAGAGTAAAATTTTCATCTTATATTTATTGAAAAAATATAAAATTAATAAATATTTTAATGAAATCTTAACAAAGTTATGCTATAATAACTCTGTTAAGATTTTTTAATACAAAAAGGCTAACTAAATAGTAAAATAAGCCTTTAGACAAGGAAGAAAAAATGAAAATACTACTATACACAGAAAATGAAAAAATACTTTCAAAAAGTGGCCTAGGAAAAGCCATAAAACACCAAATGAACGCACTAGATGCAGTAGGAGTAAAATATACAACAAACCCAAAAGAAAACTTCGACATAGCACACATAAACTTCTACGGTTTAAAATCATACAAACTAGCCAAAAAACTAAAAAAGCAAGGCAAGAAAATAGTATATCACGCACATAGCACCGAAGAAGATTTTAGAAATAGTTTTATATTTTCAAATCAAATATCAAAACTATTCAAAAAATGGCTTATAAAATGTTATACACTAGGAGATGCAATAATTACACCAACAGAATACTCAAAAAAATTATTAAAAGGTTATGGAATAAAAAACGATATATATGTTGTATCAAATGGAATAGAGTTGAAAAATTTCAAACCCAATGAAAAAGCAGGTCAAGAATTTAGAAGAAAATATAATTTCAAAAAAGAAGATAAAGTAATTGTTGGTATAGGTCTATATATTGAAAGAAAAGGAATAATAGATTTTGTAGAACTTGCAAAACAAATGCCTGAATATAAATTTATATGGTTTGGATATAGTCCATTGATTTTTTCAAGACAGAAAGTTAGAAAAGCAGTTAACACAAAGCTAGAAAATTTAACATTTGCAGGATATGTAGAACAAGAAACTATTTGTCAAGCTTTAAATGGATGTAATGTATATATAGTTCCAACATATGAAGAAACAGAAGGGATAACAATTATAGAGGCAGCTAGTTGTAAAACCAATATGGTAGTTAGAGATATACCTGTTTTTGATGGTTGGCTTGTTGATGGAAAGAATGTTTATATGGCAAAAAATGTCAGTGAGTTCAAAGAAAAAATAAACAATCTTATTAGTGGAATTTTGCCATGTTTAACTAAAGAGGCTTATAATATTGCTGAAGAGCGAAAAAGTGAAAATATTGGAAAGGAATTGGAAAAGATTTATACACAGACTCTTTTTAAAAACAAACACTAAACCGCGGTGTGAGGCGAACAAATATAGCTGTGAGCAGTAACAATCTTTTTTCAAATTACAGGTAAAAGTAAAAAAATATTGCTATTTTAAATTTTTTCTAGTAAAATATACCTTAAGAAAGAAGGAAAAGAAATGGGACAATTTGTACACTTACACATACACAGCGAGTTTAGTCTTTTAGATGGAGCAAACAGAATAAAAGACCTGCCTGTAAGAGCCAAAGAGCTTGGAATGGATGCAATGGCAATAACAGACCATGGGGTAATGTATGGAGCAATAGATTTTTACAAAGCATGTAAAAAAGAAGGGATAAAGCCAATAATAGGATGTGAAGTATATGTTGCACCACGTTCGAGATTTGATAAAGAACCAGGTGTAGACAATAAATACAATCACCTAATACTACTTGCCAAAAATAACCAAGGTTACAAAAACTTAAGTAAATTAGTATCTTTGGGCTTTATTGATGGATATTACTATAAACCAAGAATAGACCTAGAAATACTAGAAAAATACAGTGAAGGTCTAGTATGTTTAAGTGCATGTTTAGCAGGAAGTGTAAATCAGGCACTATTAAATGGTCAAAATGAAAAAGCAGAAGAAATAGCATTATGGCATAAAAGAGTATTTGGAGAAGATTATTATATAGAAATTCAAAATAATGGGTTAAAAGAACAAGTTTTAGCAAATCAAAAACTTGTACAGCTTGCCAGAAAACTAGATATTTCGCTTGTTGCAACAAATGATGCACATTACCTAAAAAAAGAAGATGCATATAACCACGAGGTACTTTTATGTATTCAAACAGGAAAAAGAATGAGTGATGAAGACAGAATGAAGTTTGATACAGAAGAGTTATATGTAAAATCACCAGAAGAAATGATAGACTATTTTAAGGCATTTCCAGATGCAATAGAAAATACTGTAAAAATAGCCGAAAAGTGTAATGTGGAATTTGAATTTGGACACACAATTTTGCCAAATTACGAAGTACCAGAAGGCTATGAAACTCACTATGATTTTCTGGAAGACTTGTGTAAAAAAGGTATGGTAAAAAGATATGGAAGTAGCATTCCGGAAGAATATCAAAAAAGAGCAGAATATGAGCTTGGTGTTATAAAAAAGATGGGATATGTAGACTACTACCTAATAGTATGGGACTATATCCATTATGCAAAAACACACAATATTCCAGTAGGACCTGGTAGAGGTTCTGGTGCAGGCTCAATTCTAGCATATGCAATAGAAATAACAGATATTGACCCAATGAAATATAACTTACTTTTTGAAAGATTTTTAAATCCAGAAAGAGTAAGTATGCCAGATTTCGATGTGGATTTTAGTGATGAGCAAAGACAAGAAGTAATAGACTATGTTTGCCGTAAATACGGACATGACCATGTATCACAAATTATAACATTTGGAACATTAGCTGCTAAAAATGCAATAAGAAATGTAGGAAGAGCATTAGATATTTCACTTGCAGAAACAGATAAAATTGCAAAAATGATACCAAATGAACTTCATATAACAATAAAAAAAGCATTGGAGCAAAATATAGAACTAAAAAATCTATACGAAAATGATGAAAGAATACATAAACTTTTAGATGTATCAATGGCACTAGAAGGAATGCCTAAAAACACATCAACACATGCATGTGGGGTAGTTATAACAAAAGATCCAGTTGATAGTTATGTTCCTTTATATGTAAGAGATGGGCAAAATGCAACACAATATATAATGACAACACTAGAAGAACTTGGGCTTTTAAAGATGGACTTTTTGGGGCTAAGGACACTTACAGTTATAAAAGATACCAAAGAGATGGTAAAAAAAGACCATGGAATAGATGTAGAATTTGACAAAGATATGAATGACCCAAAGGTATATAAATTATGGCAAGATGGAAAAACATGTGGGGTATTCCAGTTTGAAAGTCAAGGAATGAAAAACTTTATGCAGGAATTAAAGCCTGACTGTTTAGAAGACTTGATAGCTGGTGTTTCACTATATAGACCTGGACCAATGGATCAAATACCTCGTTATGTTAGAGGAAAACAAACCGGAAAAAATGAATATACACATCCAAGTCTAGAACCAATATTGAATGTAACTTACGGTTGTATGGTGTATCAAGAACAAGTTATGCAAATAGTTCGTGACCTAGCAGGCTACTCTCTAGGAAGAGCAGACTTAGTACGTAGAGCCATGGGAAAGAAAAAATTAGACGTAATGGCAAAAGAAAGAGAAGTATTTATTCATGGTCAAGTAGATGAAGAAGGAAATGTCGTTGTACCAGGTTGTGTAAGAAACGGAATCGACGAAGTATCTGCAAACAAAATATTTGACGAAATGGCAGAATTTGCAAAATATGCATTTAACAAATCACATGCTGCGTGTTATGCGGTTGTATCATACCAAACAGCATTTTTAAAAGCATATTATCCGCCAGAATTTATGGCTGCAATGCTTAATAGTTACTTAGGAAATTTAGACAAAGTCCCAGTTTACATCGAAGAATGTAAGAGCTTAAACATAGAAATTTTAAAGCCAAGTATAAATGAAAGTGAACTTAAATTTACCGCAATAAATGGAAATATCAGATTTGGTTTGGGAAGTATAAAAAATGTTGGAATTCAGCCTGTAGAAAACATAATAAAAGAAAGAAACGAAAATGGAAAATTTCAATCATTTACAGATTTTTGCGAGAGAATTGCTGATGCGAGTGTTAATAAAAAATGTATAGAAAGTTTAATAAAATCAGGAGCATTTGATGAATTTGAGCAAAATAGAAGTACCTTACTTGCATCATTTGAGGGAATTGTAGATACAATACAAAGTACAAAGAAGAAAGGCTTAGAAGGTCAATTTTCGATGTTTGATTTAGGAGCTACAAATGAAGATTTAGAAAATAATATGGATGACATAAAATACGCATTCATAGAAAAAGAAGAATTTTCAGAAAAAGAACTTTTATCACAAGAAAAAGAAATGCTTGGAATATATTTATCAGGACATCCGTTAAGTAAACTAAAAGAAGAAATAGAAAAACAAACTACAATTAGTACAAGAGATATTGATGCAATTGATAATAAAACAAATATTGATGAAGAAAATATTTCAGAAATAGATATGATGAGTGGATATGACATGCAAAAAGCAAGTAAATATAGAGATGGACAAGAAGTAAAAATTGCGGGAATAATAACATCTATAAAAAAGAAATTCACAAAAACAAATAGAATAATGGCTTTTGTAACAATTGAGGATTTGTATGGACAAGCAGAAATAATAGCTTTTGAAAATGCTTATTTAACTGCAAAAGATAGCTTAATAGAAGAAAATATTGTTTTAATAAAAGGAAGATTAAGTATAAGAGAAGAAGAAAAAACATCAATAATTGCAAATGAAATAACAAATTTCGGGGTTCAGAAAAGAAAAGAATTAATAATAAATATTACAAATTTAGATGAACCTATAAAAAAGAAATTAAGAGGTGCTATAAAATACTTTAATGGAGAGATGAATAATATTGCAGTGGAAGTACAAGACGGAGAAAACATTTTAAAATGTGGTGCAATATATTTAACTGGTGCCATTTATGAGGTATTTCAGGATATTGTTGGAAAAGAAAATATTGAATTAAGGGAAATATAAGAAGGGAAGTAAACAAAAGATGTTAAAAGATAAAAATATATATTTAATACCTTGTTTAGGTTTTTTATCTGTAATACTTGTAGGTTGGATAGTACTTATGCTTCCAATCTGCAATAATGGAAATGTAACTCCATTTGATGCATTATTTACTGCGGTTTCAGCAACATGTGTAAATGGATTAACAACAGTAAATTTAAGTGTAGATTATAGTTTTTTAGGACAATTGGCAATTGCAATAATTACAGAAATTGGAGCAATAGGATTTGTAACATTTATATCATTTATATTAAGTTTTAAAAAGAAAAGAATGAGCTTATCTGAGACATTACTTTTAAGCAGTGCCTTAAATGATAATAATTATGGAAAATTAAAACAGAGACTAAAAGAAGTAATAAAATATACTATAGTTATTCAAATTATTGGAGCTATATTATTAGCAGTAGATTTTATACCAAGGTTTGGAATAAAAAATGGAATCTGGTATAGTATATTTCATTCTATTACAGCATTTTGTAATGCAGGATTTGATATAATAGGTGATACAAGCCTTGAAATTTTTGCGAAAAACATATATTTAAATATTGTATTTATAATATTAATGTTTTTAGGTTCAATTGGATATTTTGTAATTGAAGATATAATTGGAGCTATAAAGAAAAAACGCTTTATACATATAAGTTTTCATACAAAAATAGTACTAACAGCAAGTTTAATAATTTATTTAGTATCAATAATGTTATTAAAAATTGCAGAGCCTAATTTAACTTGGCTAGAAGCGGTATTTACGAGTGTAACAGCAAGAACTACAGGATTTTCAACAATAAATATGGCAGGAACGTTACCTATTACAAAACTAATAATATCATTTCTTATGATAATAGGAGGGGCACCTGGTTCAACCTCTGGTGGAATAAGAATTACATCAATTGCAATTTTAGCTTTAACTGTAAGGGCAACTCTTAGAAATAAAAAAGATGTAGTTGTTTATTATAAAAAAATTGATTTACAAACTATAAGACAAGCAATAACAAATATTGTTATATGTTTGGTGTTAGTTTTAATATCAATGTTTATAATGGAAAAAGTGCAAATAATGAGACTTGATAATAACTTATTTATGTGCGCATCAGCTTTTTCGGCAACAGGCTTATCTGTGACAAATGTAGCTAATATGAATTTTACATCTAAAGCAATTTTAGCAGCTTTGATGTATATAGGAAGAGTTGGTCCGATTTCGATACTTTCTATTCTTATTTTTAAGAAAAAGGAAAATCAAAATATTGAGTATGTTTCAGGAAATGTTATGTTATAGGAGGATAAAGTTATGAAAAAACAGTGTATTGTTATAGGTTTGGGAATTTATGGTATGAATGTTGCAAGAAAACTTTCTGAAGAAGGAATGGAGGTTTTTGCAATTGATAAGGATATGAGATTGGTGGAACGTGCAAGTAATTTTGCAACTAAAGCGGTTTGCATGGATATTACTAATATTGATGCTTTTGATGGTATTCCTGTTGGCGATTTTGATGTTGGCGTTGTTGGTATTGGTGAGAGTGTGTCTGTTAGTATTATTACTTGTTTGGCTCTTAAAGAAGCGGGTGTTAATTATGTTATTGCTAAGGCTGGTGATAAGCTTCATAAGAGGATTTTGGAGAAACTTGATGTTGATGAGATTGTACTTCCAGAGGAGTATTTGGGGGTGATGACTGCTAGGAGTATTTTGGAGAGCAAGGAGATTAAAAAGGTATAAAAAAATGAAAAAAATTACTGCAATTATCAAGCCCTTTAAATTAGATGATGTACGTGAGGCATTAAGTGCTAACGGTATTTCTGGTATGACTGTATCCGAGGTTAAAGGCTTTGGCAGACAGAAAGGCCATACTGAGCTTTATCGTGGCGCTGAGTATGTAGTCGATTTTTTACCTAAAGCAAAGATTGAGCTGGTAGTCGCTGATAGTGATGTTGAGGTCTGCATTAAAGCAATCAATGCTGGCGCGCATACCGGCAAGATCGGTGATGGCAAAATTTTTGTCAGCGATGTTGAGCGTGTAATCCGTATTCGCACTGGCGAAGAGGGTGACGACGCTATTTAAGCAGACGCTTCTAGTTAGATCTCTGTTATTATTGCGATTTTTAAGTAGAGCTACTCATGTTAAAACTCTCTTCTTGTCTTAAATGTCTTTCAGGGGTAGCTCTAAGCATGGCTATGCTTAGTGGTTGCTCCACTACTCCTCCATCAAATCCAGAAAATCTCTGCTCTATTTTTCAGGAAAAAGACAGCTGGTATATGGCAGCCCATAAGGTGCATGATCGCTATGGTGTCCCTATCAATGTAGCGATGGCGATTATGGCTCAGGAATCCGGCTTTAGAGAGGATGCGCAACCGCCGATGCGCTGGTTCTTCTTTATTCCTTATGGCCGCGGTAGCAGTTCCTATGGTTATGCTCAGGCTCAGGACGAGGTTTGGAATGATTATGTAGCTGATAAGGGTGGTTTCTTCTCTAGTCGTGATGATTTTGCTGATGCCTTAGATTTTATCGGCTGGTATATGCATAAGACTAAGCAGAAAAATCATATTCCCTATAAAGATGCTTACAATCAGTATCTAAATTATCATGAAGGCTGGGGTGGTTTTCAGCGCGGTACCTATATCAATAAGATGTGGCTTAAGGATATAGCTAAAGCGGTACAAGAGCGTTCCGATCGCTACCATCAGCAATTATTACACTGCAATTTATATTGATTTTTAAGGTTAAAACATGCCCTTAGTAGATAGCTTTCTTGTAGATCATACTATTATGCCCGCACCTTCTGTGCGTTGTGCTAAGACTTTAGTCACCCCTAAAGGCGATCGTATTGAGGTTTGGGA
Organism: uncultured Clostridium sp.; assembly: GCA_900553125.1. GTDB lineage: Bacteria > Bacillota > Clostridia > TANB77 > CAG-508 > CAG-269. Next base: position 37,217 of record USCB01000016.1, read on the forward strand.
TTTACGCTTTGTAAAGCCTAATACTGAAATGATGCCGGAGAAGGGAATTCATACTTTAGAGCATTTCTTTGCCGGCTTTATGCGCGAGCATATCAATGAGCCCTCTAAAATTGAGGTAATCGATATTTCGCCTATGGGCTGTAAGACCGGTTTTTATATGAGCCTTATCGGTGAAGCTGATACGAATAAGGTCGCAAAGGCGATGCGCGACTCGATGCAGGATATTGTCAATTTAGATGACCAGACTAAAATCCCGGCTTCAAATCCATATCAGTGTGGCTCTTGCGATCTGCATTCCTTAGTTGAGGCTAAAGCTATTGCTAGAGCTGTTTTAGAGAAAGGCATTTTAAGCGTCAAGAATGCAGACATTGCCTTAGATCCGCAAAAGCTGCAGGAATTGCAATAGTGCATAAAGCGGTTTTTTTTGACCGTGATGGCGTGATTAACGTCGATCACGGTTATGTCGGTTC
>USCB01000017.1 GCA_900553125.1 uncultured Clostridium sp.
TATCTAATGTTATTGGTGCAACTCCAGTTATAAATATTCTGTCAACTACTGTTTCTGTTCCCTCTTTTAATACTTCATACCATTTTCTTACTCTTCCGTTTTTTGATACTAAATTTTTAAAATGTTCAGAATAAAATCCTGATAATTCATTCGCAAAATGGTCATATTCGTCTATTATTACATATATTTTCTCATTTGGTTTTTGGATATAAAAAGCTTTAAATACATCATTTAATATATCTTCTGTTTCGTTTTCCTGATTTATATAAAAATCCAATCCATATTTCTCTATAAATACTCTTATTGATGCTATAGTTTTGTTTTTAAATCCTTTCATCGTTGTTTCTTCATTTTCTGTATTTATTCCTGAAAAATTAAATCTTAATATACAATAACTGTTTTTGTTTTTAGTTGGATTTTTTCCTATATATGTATCTTTATATAAATTTTCAAATTTCTCTGCTTTATTTTTATCATAATAGTATTCTAACACACTTGTAAATAATGTTTTTCCAAATTTCCTTGGACGTAAAAACATTATACTTGTTTCTGGCAAATTTTCTAGTTTTTCAATATACATTGTTTTATCTACATAATAATATCCATCATTTACTATTTTCTCATAATTACTTATTCCATATGGCATTTTTTTTAAATTCACTTTTATTTCCCACCTTTCCATTTTGGCTTTTTATATTGTACTAAAAAAAAGAAAAAATAGCAATTAATTTTGCTATTTTCTCAAATGATTTTTATAAAATTAATCTTGTACTGTAACGATTGATTCCATTATTTCTTTATCTGTTAATTTACCTTTTTTATTTGTTGTTAATTCTAATATCATCTTATTTCCATCTTCATATGTTTCAATTATTTGTTCAGGATCCATATCTTCAAAAGGGTATTCCACAATCTCTCCTGAAATGTAATCTCTTTCATATGCAATTCCAGTTATATTAATAATATATAATTTATCAGATTTTGTCATATTTTTTATTGTTTTTGCAATATCACTTTCCGGTTCTTTATTAATTTTTAAATATCCATCTTCTTCTATACTGAAACCGTCGATATTATTTTTACTTAGTAAACTTAAAAATTTTTCTCTAGATTGCTTAGATATCCATACTCCTGTTTCATTTGGTGCTTTTTTATTTAATCTTTCTATTTCATTTTCTTCAGGTTTGGAATTTTTTATTATCCCCGTTAAATCAACTTGAAATTGAATTTTAGGCTTTATTTGAAGTATCTTTCTTCCATCTGTTTCTTTTGTTACATAGTAAATATTACTATCAGCTGTTGAATTTATTTCATTTTTTATGCTTTCAATTTCTTCTGGATTATCGTTTTCTATAACATTTTCTTCTTTTTCGTCTACAATTTTTTCATCGGCAATACCTTGTTCCGTTAAAGAAGAATTTGTATATTCCTGATTTTTATATGTATCTTTCTTTTTCAAAACTATATTTACTATAATTGCTACTATTACTAAAGCTACAATAGGCATTATTATTTTATAGCATTTTTTCATATCCTGCTCCTTCTCTTCTTTTTGCTCATATTTTTCAATTTCTTGTTGTTTTTCTGTGATTGTTGAATCTGCGTATCCTGTACTATTATCTGGTACTGGTATATCAACAAATCTATCATATCCTATATCTTCTGCATATGAAACTGTAATAAGTGTCATTATTATTGCAATTATTAAGCAAAATGTTTTACATATTTTTTTCACTTTAATATCATTCCTTTTTAATAACTTAAATATTTATTTGCAATAAATCCCTTTGTTCCATCTGGTAAAATAATTTCGTCCCACCACAAATTATTATAAAAATACTTATTTGTAACAATTCGTGTTACTTTTGTTCCTGTTGATTTTTTTGTTATACTATCATATTCTGTTCCTGGTCCTATTCTTATATTTACACCGTCTGAATTTATATACATTGTATCATAACAATTAGTTTGATCTTCAATTGTTTGCAAATATTCCCCTGAGCAGTATCCTTTTTTTCCTGATGGTGTAACAACCTTTTGCCAACGATTAGACAATCTTTCTACAGAAAGTAAAATTGTTCCTGATGGAAGTTCTTCTAAAATGTTACCTTTAGTTGAAGAAGTATCTCTAAGTTTTAAATTTGCACCATTTGTTACAACTTTTACACTTTTTGGTCCTTTTATTTCTGCCAATGGATTTTTTCCTGTACCTGTTGGTTTTGCGTAAGGAGTTGTTGGCATATTTTCATATACAGGTATTATAAAATTCTTTTTATTGTTAAATGTTCCTGTTTGTTCATATGGTTTTTTCATTGTATTTGCTTCACTATATGAAGCAGAAATATTTTGCATATATTGGTTTTCATATAAATTTCCACCACTTGCAGGATTTACATCAAATTTATTTAAATATAATGTGTTTTGTTTTTTATTTATGTATCTTTCTTTAATAATATTAATTCCACCTTCAAGACCTTTTTTCATACTGTCCCAACCTTCACGTTTTGCACGTTCTAAAGCTGTTTGAACATCATTTCCTACTCGTGCACCAATATTAAATGGATTAAAATATCTTTTGCCATCTCCTCCATCCATATTTATTGTGTCAGAGCCTTGTTTACTTTGTTCTTGGAATAGTCTTGCTAAAATATAGTACGGATTAATATTTGTACTTTCACAAGCTTCTATTACATCATTTGTATAATTTTGTAAAAATGTATTATTTACTTGGTATTGTATTGAATCATATGTTGCTCCACTTTCCCAATAGTTTCCTAAGTCAACAAATTGTAATATATTTGTGTCATTTAAGAAATTTCTTACGTCCATAAAATATTGAACTGCGTTATAAGATGCTGACGCCCAACTGCCACTTACATATGGATCTTCTGAAATCCAATCACATTTATATGTGTTTATGTCTATTAAGCTTTTTTGTTTATTGCTTCCTTCATATTCTGCTTTTACCGCTTCATTAAAATCAATTCCTGTATAAAGTATTTCAAACTGCCAATCTGGATGTGCTTTTTTTAACTGAGTAATCCTTTCTTTAATTCCTGGATATTTATTGTTGTCTATGTTAATCTCAATTGTTTTTATAACAAATTGTTGTGCTATATTTCCATTTCCATAATGTGTTTGTATTTTGTTTCCATTTATATATTTTGCATCTGTAATATCAATATATAATCCTGTCTTTTTTGAAATTATACTATATGAGCCATTATTGGGTTCGAATATCCATTTTTGTGCATCCTCATTCGTATTTTTTGTTTGTTGTTCTAATATTTGATTTGCACCTTTTGCCTGGATAACCTTTTCTGAATATAATGATTCAATATAGTAATATCCATCTTCATAGTAAATAGAAAATTCCTCTTGTGTTGCATTTACATAATCCCATAATTGTATTTTGGCACCATTTTCTTTTGAACCATCTGTTATATCAAATCCTATATTATTGTTATACTTTGTAGCTATTCTATACATTCCATCATCTATAAATCTTATCGCTTTATCTGTTTGTTTTATAAATTTGAATTTTTGTGCATCTGTTCCATTTCCTTCATATAATTGTACATTTCCACCATTTGAAATATTATTATTTTGTATGTCTATATATAATCCATTTAATTTGGATTTTATACTATATGTACCATCTCCATTTTGTTCAAGTATCCATTTTTGTGCATATGTTCCATTTGATTCATATTGCCATATATTTGTTCCTGATGTTTTTCCTGCATTTTGAACATCTAGTACTTTACCTGTGTTTATATTATAAATTGTATATGCTTCGCTTTTAGAATCATAAATAAACTTGAATTGTTGTTGATAACTTTTTTCTCCTGCCCAATCCCATAATTGTACATTAGCTCCATTTTCTCTTTTTCCATAATCTATATCAAATGACATACTTTCATTTGTTGATGCAGTTATTCTATAAACCCCATCTTCGATTTTTTTAGTATATCTTACTTTTGTAATTGTAAATTTTTGATTTTGATTATTTTGCCAATCATAAATTTGTAATTTTTGACCATTTACTGCATTACCAGATGGAACTTCAATACTCGAATAGTTTATTTTAGAATTAATGCTATATGTTCCATTTCCTTCATCTTTTATAATCCATTTTTCATCATCTGTCCCTTGTTTAGTTTTTTGAATAATACTAGTTCCATTAGATGCTTTTGTATTTTCAATTGCTAAAACTTTGTTAGTATATAAAGACTTTATCGTATAATATCCTTCTTTATCATATATAAATTCAAATTTTTGTTGTTCTGCATTTACGTAATCCCATAACTGTATTTTGGCTCCCTCTTCTTTTGAACCATCTGTTATGTCAAATGCAGGTTTGTATCTCATAACACTTTCAATTTTATAAAATCCTTCATCTAAGGTCTTTCCATTCTTTAAAATTCTTTTAGATTTAAATGAAAACAATTGATTTTCATTTCCAGTGATTTTGTTTACTTTTAATTTTGTTCCATTTCCTTTTCCTTGAAATTCTAATGCATAATTTTCTACTTTTGAAACTATTAAATATTTGCCATTACTTTTTAATTTTATTTTCCATTTTTGTGAATCAGCATTTACAAAATCTTGTTGAATTACATTTTTTTCAGATGCATTATTTTCTACTGTTAATGATTTACCTGAATATGCTGATTGTATCTTATAATATTCATCATCTATTTTTTCTACTTGAAATGTTTGCTGGAAAGCTCCAACATAGTCCCAAGTTTGTATTTGGACACCATTTTCTTTCGAGCCATCTGTTATATCTAGTGATTGATTTCCATCATACACAGCATTTATATTATACCTTCCCTCTGTAATAACACTAGTTTTTACATTTGAAATTTTAAATCTCTGTGCAGATGTATTATTACAAAAATGCATTTGTATTTTTTTACCATTTATAGCGTTATAATCCGGAATATCTATATAGTAATTATTTATTTTTGAACTTATACTATATTTACCATTTCCTTCATCATTTATGCTCCATCTTTCATCATCTGTTCCTTTTTTACTCTTTTGTATAATGTTAGTTCCATTACTAACATTATTATTTGAAACAGCAAGAACTTTTTCTGTATATATTGACTTAATTTCATAATATCCATCTTCACATAATGTGATTTTAAATTTTTGTTGTTCTGCATTTACATAATCCCACAATTGTATTTTCGCATTGTCCTCAAATGAGCCATCTTCTATATCAAAAGCAGGTCCATAGTTTAAAATTGTTTCAATTTTATATATACCATCTGCTATGCTTCTTTGTGTTTTTACAACACTTTTTAATTTTTTTTGTTCGCTTTCATCTAATGTTTTTTCTTCTTTTATTTCTTCTGTTTTGTTATTGTTTATTGTATTTTCATTGTTTAATTCATTTTTTTCAGTATTTTCATTATTTGTTTTATTATTATCATCAGAAGAATTAGTTTCATCATATGTATTTTTTTCATTACTTGAGTTGTTTTCATTATTTGTATTGTTTTCATTCTCTACAATATTTTGATGACCCTTCTCACTGTTTGCAATATTTTTGTTTTCATTATTTATCTCGTTTGCAACTGCAATAACCATAGATATATTATAATTCATAACAATTAGTATAATAAGAATTATACTAATAAAATACTTTAATTTTGTTTTCATAATATCACCTTTATAATTACTTATATTAAAATTTCCCCTTTTATTTTATCAATTATTTTGTAATAGTTTTAAAGTTGCACTAATAAATTTTTCAGAATATCCCCAATTAACAACTTGATTATGTGATGAAACCTCTGGTAATTCTAATAACATAGATCTAGTATTTGGAATACTTCTTACCCAATTAACTAGATATCCTTTACCATAAGAGCTTATATGCCTTGATATTCCAAACTTATTTCTGTAATAACTTCCAATTTCATTATCTCCTATTGTTTCATTTAGCCATCCATGTGTATCAATTACAATATTTTTACTTCCTGTATGATTTAAAATGAAATCTCTAAGTTGCAATGCCTCAGGTGCCAAAAATGGACTACTTCCTGTGTAATTTCTTTCATCATATTTTGCCTGGAATTCAACGCTCCAGCATCTATTTAAATCAATTCCATGATTGTTATTTGCATAACTATATAATGTTGTTCGTCCAGGTCCATTGTTTGTCCATCCGTCATATTGTCCATCTGGATTTAGATTTGGTAAAATATAAATTGTCCATTCATTTATAATTTTTTCTTCTGCATTATCATACAAATAATTTTTTAGCCTATCTGCTATATATGATAATTCTCCACCATCATGTGAATAAGAATCTTCAAAACCATGAATAGAGAAATTCAAAAATAATTTCTTTTGACCTTGTCCTATTTTATAATATACTAAATCATATCCGCCTAAACCTGCTTGTTTTTTTCCAGATGTTCCATAAGTTCCTTGTTCATAGAATTTTCTATAGCCTGAAACTAATTTAAATTTTTGGGCATCATTTCCATTATTTACCCATGTTTTTACATTTGTGCCATTATTTGTGCAAGCATTATCAACATCTAAACAATAACCATTTTTTTGGCTTGCAAAACTATAAAAGTTTTCTCCACGTTCTATTACTTTCCACTTTTGATTTATAGATCCTGTATTATCATACTGAACTACATTTCCATTATCAAGAACAGTTAATACTTTTCCTGACCTTACATTTTTTATTATGTATATCGAATCTGTAACAGCCTCAAATAAAAATCTTTCTTGGTTAGTATTTTGAGGTGCCCAAATTTGTATATTTGCATTATTATTAAATGACCCTCCATCTACATCAAGAACCCTATTTTCATCAATTTTTGTTTGTATTTCATAAGGTTCATTTTCAATTGCATTTACTCTATCTAATCTAAATTTTGTATTATAATTATTATTGTTATATCCTACAAAAATATTTGAACCATTTGCATCTTTATTATTAGTTTGTAAGTATAATCCATTTGATTTTGACACTAAATTGTAGTAGCCATTTCCACAATCTATAATATACCAAAATTGATTATCTCTATATGTTTCATCTCCTTGATTAACATTTGTTCCTATGTATATACTAGAGTCTTGAACTTGCAAAAATTTTGCTGAATGAACAGCAGATATTTTATAATAGTTTTCTCCCACAACTTTTTGTATATGGAATTTATGGTGTGCAACAGGTGCTTTGTCCCATATTTGTACATTATCATTATTATTAAAACCTGAACTTCGAACTTCCACTGTTTTATTTCCATTTAATATAATGTTATAATATCCATCTTCAATACTTGTAGTTGCATTTTTTTCAGCATCTTCACTAATTAATATGAATTGATTATTTTTAGATTCTGCTTTATTTCCTAAAACCAATTTTGTTCCATTATTAGCATTATTGGTAGATATTGCTAAATTTCCTTCTTTTGAAACAAATTTATATGTTCCATTTCCTGTATTTTTAATAACCCATAACTGAGTATCTAGATTTTTATCTTCTTTCTGTATAATATTTGTTCCATATCTTGTATTTTCATTTTCAACTGTTAATGCCTTGTTTGAATTCAATGATACAATTTTGTAATATCCATCTTTAACATATTGAATTTTGAATTTTTGTTGAGCCTTATTGTAATCTTGCCATAATTGAGCTTTAGCACCATTGTCCATAGAACCACAGTCAATATCAATTGCTTGAATATTATTTAAATTTGATAATATTCTATATGTTCCATCTTCTACTACTTTTTCTCCTTTTTCTTCATCATTTACTAAGAAAAATTTTTGTGCCGTTGATTCTATATTGCTCCCCCAAACTTGTAATTTAACACCATTGTTACAATTCCAATTTGGTACATCTAAAGACATATCATTATATTTGGAAATAATATTATAACTGCCATCACTTTTTTTATTAAATTGCCATTGTTGAATATCTTCATCTATACTATCTTGTTGAATAACTTTTTCTCCCCATTCAGGATGATTTTTTGCAATTGTTAAATATTTTCCTGATTGCTTAGACTTTATTTTATAATATCCATTATCAACATACTCTAATATGAATTTTTGTTGATTGGCACATACATTTTCCCATAATTGAAGTTTAGCATAATTATTATTGGAACCATTTTCTATATCAAATGATATGTTTTTATTTATTGATGATAAAATTTGATATGTTCCCTCACTTACATTTTTTGTTTCATTTTCAGTCTTACTTAAAATGAATTTTTGAGCAGTTGTTTCACCATTATTTGCCCACATTTGTAATTTCACTCCATTATTACAATTCCAATCTGGTATATCTATATTTAAGTTACCACATCTTGATGTAATATTATATGTGTTATCACTTTTTTTCTTTAAAATCCAATCTTGTGTTTTGTTTCCATTCTTATTTTTTTGTACTATTTTTGTTCCCCAATTTGGATTTTCGTTTTCGACAGATAAATATTTTTTTGTCTTTAAAGATTTTATTGTAAAATATCCATTGTCATTGTATTTAATTTCGAATTTTTGTTGCTTGACATGGTAATTGTTCCATAACTGTATTTGTGCATTTTCCTCATTTGAACCATCTGTTATATCAAATGCTATGTTGCTATTTATTGTAGATATTATTTCATATACTCCATCATCAATTCTGTCAGCCATATTTTGGGCATTACTTTTAGAGAAGATAATTGCATTTGTTGATATAAGAATTATAGCTAATATAAATATTAAACATCTTTTTTTCATTCAAATAATCCTCCTATTTTATGTTTAAAAATACAATTCCTAAAATAATTAAAATAATTCCTGCAATTCCAAAATTACTTATTTTTTCTTTGAATAGAAGTATTCCAAAAACCACAACTAAAACTTGCGTTATTCCAGTGATTATAGGATATATATAACTTAAGTCAAACTTCTTTATAATATAAAAACTATAAATTAAAAAGCTTCCTATATATGCCAAAAAACCTAACATAACTCTTAATTGCATCGCAAAATTGAATGTTCCATTTTGTATTGCAATACTTGTACTTTCTGAACCAGATTTTACTAATACTAATCCTCCTACTGTTAATATTAAATATACTATTATACTAATTATTTTCATTTTTTTCTGACGTCCTTTCTAATAATTTTTGATTATTTTCTGTTTTATTTTTTTCTCTTTCTTTTGTTATTTCATATTCTAAAATAGCACTTCTTTGAATTAGTTTAGTTAATTTTTCATTCATTTTTGATAGTGCTATACTTATGTAAAATATAAGTATAATCATAAAAAATATGTATATTAAAAATAGTGCATTTGTTGGTTCTTTTATATGAAGTAATCCTGCTAAATTTGTAACTATTGATGGGAATATTGCACATAAAAGTGTTACCACTCCAAATAAAAGCCATAATAATGTATATTTATATGATAATTTTTTCTTTCTTGTAACAGCTAAAATAAATAAACAAAAACTTGCTGTAATTGTTATTAAAATTAATTGTAATATAGTATTCAATTTCCTATACCTCTCTTTCCTTAATTATGCATACCAAAAGAACAGCTAGTCCTACTTTTACTGCATAATAGATTGATTTTAATGGCGTAATTGAACTTTTTCCACCATCTCTTTCTTTCATTTCCATTGGAATTTCTTTTACTTTAAATCCATTTTTGGCAATTAGTGCATCTGTTTCTGGTTCCGGATAATCTATTGGATAATTTTCACTAAACATTTTTATTATCTTTCTTCCTACTGCTCTATATCCTGATGTTGTGTCCTTTATATCTTTTTTTGTAAATATTTTTATTAATTTAGAATATAGATTAATTCCTAGTCTTCTTATCCATGTTGATTGAAATCCTTCTTTTTTTATAAATCTTGAACCTATAACTAAATCATTTCCTTCTTCAATTTCTTTTATCATGTCATTTAAATATTTAGGATCATGTTGACCGTCTGCATCCATTTGTACTGCAATATCATAATTATTTTCATATGCAAATTTGTAGCCTGTCTGCACTGCTCCTCCAATTCCTAAATTTACAGGTAAATTAATCACATTGTAATGATTTTCTTGGCAAATGCTTTTTGTTGAATCTTTAGAACAATCATTTATAATAACATAATCTACACTAGAATTTGATTTTTTTAAGTTTTCAATTGTATTTTTTATACTTTTTTCTTCATTATATGCTGGAATTATAACTAATGTTTTCATTTTTCTTTCTTTTCTCCTTTCATTCTTCTCTATTTCCTATATTACCATAATAATTCTTATCTGTAAATAATAAAAAAACTTTTTTTAACAGATAAAAATTGGCATCTAAAATAGATGCCAATTTTCAAATATTTTCTTTTGAATTTTTTCCGATAATTCCCATAAATATTGGTGTTCCCAAAAACATTGGATAAATATACCTAATATCAACCATAGGTGCTGCAATTGCTGTTATCCACAATCCTAAAATAGGTAACATCATAATTATGTCTTTATATTGTTTTTGGTATATACAATATGCTATACATAATATCATTATCCAAAAATATAATCCTATATTATCAAAAATATTAGATATTATTGGTATATTTCCTTTCATTACTATATCATTTAGTTTTTGTAAAAAGCTAAAATTAACTATTGGTTCAGCTTCTAATGGATATTTTTCGATGAAATCATCTATAACCTCTGAACCACCAATTGAAAGTGTTTCATATGCATCTTGTGTTTCTGTTCCATAATCTCTTAGTATTCCCCAACTTTTAAAATTAGTACTATAATTGTTTCCTGTATTAAACACAAGTGCTGAAATTGTTTGAACCGGAAATTTTACTGCAAATTTAAAATATTGAAAAATAAATGTTTTTTTATCTTTACTAAATTCTTCTGATAAGAAGTTTGATTTTGTTGCATCTGATTTCCATGGCATATAGTCATTCGCCAATTGTTCATGATTTACTCTAAAATATCTATCAACTACTTTTTTGTCTTCTTCAGACATCTTATATTCTGCGTATTTGCTTATTCTTGCAAATTGTTGAATTGGAATAGATAGTGCTTCACCAGAATTTGAATAACTAATGTCTAGTACTTTAAATATTGGTCCTTGAATAATTAACATACATGCTATTACTGCTCCAAATAGTCCTATAATTTGTTTATATATCTTTTTGCATCCTAAAATTAAAAATGGTATTGTTAATATAACTCCATATATTCCATTATTTCTAATAAATACCATTAATAATGTAATTATTGCTAAACCAATAATTTTCCATTTTTTCTCAAAAAACTTCTCTTTTTCATATACAATATCCATTATTCCTATTGTTACTAATATTAAACTTAAATGGAATAAAATTCCTTTTTCACATCTAACTACAAACCACCCATTTAAAGGATTTAAAATTAGAAATAAAAATGTTATAATTCTCCATTTTAAATCTACACGTCTCTTAGCCATATAATACAAAATAAATGAAAATGTCATACTTGTACAAATCATTTGGAACAAAGTATAAACAGCTATTCCTGCAACAGAACTTCCAAAGATGGCTTTTCCCATGTTCCAAAGTCCACCTAATAATAGTGTATATAATATTGGTTGAAAATTCGTAAATTTTGATATTCCTGTTATTTGGTATAAACTTCCTACACTATCTGTATTTACATTTCCTGGATAATAATATAGGAAAAATGGCACATATGATAAAAAGAATATAAGTGCAATTACAAATAATGATTTTTTATTATTTGTAAAATATTTCCATTCCTTTTTACAGTTGAATTTTTTTAATATATTAGGAATTTTCCAAAATAACATAATTACACAATTTGTAAACAAAACAAAATATGTAAGTAATTTTATTATTGAATATAATAAAAATTTTTTGCTAGTTGGAACACAGGTATATATGTATGAATTTTGTATGTCCCCTAAATAATAACATATAGAAAAAATAATTCCTACTATTATTGATATTATATATAATTTTTTTTCTTTTATCTTTGCACAATAATATATTAATATTGCAATTGCAACATCAACTATTAAATACATTATATCATTTGCTCTTGACGTAAATCCTAAATAATTACTACTAGCTATAAATTCTATTTTCAATCCACACATAATCAATATAGACATAGCAATACTTATTAAAAGCATATTTTTTTCAAGTATTTTTTTCATTATAAATTTCATTCCTTTCCATCTTTATTACTCTATTTTATCTTATGATAACATTTTATCATAAACCTCCATAAAGGTACATTATTCCATAGTTTTTCTTTTAACATTTCTTTTTTATAGTTATATTTTTTAGAACAAACATTACCATATACTTTTTTTTCATATTCTTCACATTGCCATTTATATACTTCTTCGTCACTTTTAAAATTTGCAGTAATGAGTTCTTTTGTGATATTTTTATTATTTGAAAGTCCATAACCATTATGTATTTTTTCCTTTGAAGGGTTTTTATGAATCTCTTCAAAAATATTATTCATTGTTTTAATCATTTTATCTATTGTAAAATTTTCACAAATTCTTTTTCTGCAATTAGCCTTATATTTGTCTAAATTGTTTAAAACTTTATCTATTGATTTAACATAACTTTCTATTTCTTCTAAATCATATTTTTCTAAATAAACATCCTTTTCATCTTGCATTAATTCTACTATTTCTCCAACTTCTTCGGAAATTAGTTCTTTTTGTCCTCCAACATTACTTGAAACAACAGGTACATTCATACTTAAAGACTCATATGATGTTAGTGCTAGTCCTTCTTTTAATGAACAGTTTACAGTTATATCACTTATTTTATATATTTCTCCAGTATTTTTAATTTTACCCAAAAATAAGATATCATCTAAAAGATTCATTTCTTTAGCTTTTTCTTTCATTTTATTTAAAAGATTTCCGTCTCCTACTACTAAAACTCTAAAATCTTGTCTTTTTTCTTTTAGTTTTTCAATTATTTGTAAAAATAATAGTGGTCTTTTTTGTTCTGAAATTCTACATATAAATGATATTATTTTTTTATCCTTTTTTTGGCCTAAATATTTTAATTCCAATTCATCTTTATTAAATTTATCAGGATTAAACTTTTCTTCATCTACACCAATATATACAGTTTGTATTTCATTCGGATTTCTTTTAAAATGTTCTTCTAGTATCTTCTTGCTATTTCCATTACATACCAATGTCTTATCTATTACAGATTCACACATTGAAGAATACCTTGAATATCCTCCATTTCTATTATACCATTCTTCCATATGTACATAGTCAAGAATAGGTATCTCTGGGTACATTGATTTTATATATGGCAACATTGAATATCCAGTTTTACTATTCGAATTGAAAATTAAATTTATATTTTCCTTTTGAATAATATAATTTACAAAAGCTACCCAATACTTTTGGTCTAAAAATGACGTTAAATCATATACTCTCACATTATCATTTTCTTCTAATTCTTGTCTTAATACATTTTCATTTGGCTCTGTTGACAATATTGTTATTTCATATCTTTTTTTGTCTAGCATTTTTACTAGATTTAAATTAAATAAATCTGCTCCACCTGTAATCATCCAAGGAATTATAAATAGTATATTTATCGTATCTTTTTTGTTTATTCTTTTTGGGATATTTATGTCTTTTAGGTTATCTTCTAAAATTTCATAATTATAGTTGTAACTTGGATATTGCTTTGCTTTTATTTCTTTTGTTACACCTTTTGCTGTTTCATTTATTATTTCTAAGCTTCTTTTTTTGTTTTCTCTCGACCTTTGCAATTCTCCATTTTCTTTTCTTCGATACCATTCTCCATAAAAACTCATATGTACAGGAAATTTTTCTTTAGCCAATAATTTTAGCCAAAAATTCCAATCCTCATTTACTGCCTTTTCTCTTAAACTATATCCATTTACTAGGAAAAAATCTTCTTTTCTAACTAAGGCTGCAGATATTATATCATTTTCTTTTTTCATCTTCTCAGAACTAAAGTATTTGTTCCAAGTATATTCTAAAGAACTAAATCCAACCGAATCTGAATATGCCCAAGCAGCTTTTTTATTTGTTTCTAAGGCCCAATATCCACATTCTAAAAATATTGGCTCTATTAAGTCATCATCATCAATAAACATAAAATATTTAGCACGCTCATCTGATTTACTAGCTCCATAATCTCTAGTCATTGCCAGTCCTTCGTTTTGCTTATGAAATACTTTTATTCTTTTGTCTAATTTTTTTACTTCTTCTAATTTTTCTAATGCAATTTCATTTGTTGAACCATCATCTATTATTAAAATTTCGTAATGTGGAAATGTTTGGTTTAATATTGATTTTATTGTTTGTTCTATAAATTTTTCATTATTATAGAACGGCACAATAACAGAGATTAGTGGAAAAGATTCCACATATTCTCTGTTATTATATACTTTTCTTCCTGGCTCTAGCTTAAAATTAAATTCTTCCATTGATTTTCTCCTAATTTTAAAGTTCTTCTGCAAATCTTCTTTGTAATTTGCTAAATATGAAATATCCAAGCACACATACTACTATTCCTAATAATAGTATTCTTGCCAAAAACATTATATTTGGCATTTGTTGATAGTAAAAAATATCTCTGTAGGCATTTATTATGTATGTCATAGGATTATATTTTATAATCCATTGAAATTCTAGTGGTATAGCATCTGGTACATATACTATTGGTGTTGCATAAAATAGTAATTGTAAAGCAATACCTATAAAATGTTGTAAATCTCTAAAATATACCGTTACACTTGATATTATAAAAGAAATTCCAACTAAAAGTATGTATTGCACTAATAAAACTAATGGGTAAAAAATTATAAATTTACTAATTCCCATGCCATATCCAATTACAAATGCTAAAATTATAAGTGTTGAAATTATAAAGTTTATAGCTTCACTGGTTACTACAGACAATGGCAGTATTTCTCTTGGAAAAAACACCTTTTTTATAATATTTCCATTTTCTATCATTGTAAATGATGTCCTATTAATTGCTGCTGTAAAAAATGTCCATGGTATTAATCCACAACATATAAATACTGTATAATTTGGTATACTGCTTTTCATAATTAATGGAAATACTAGTGCATATACTGCAATTTGCAATAATGGATTTAAAAATGACCACACTATTCCTAATACCGAATTTTTATATTTCCCTCTTACATCTTTACTTATACTTGTTTTTAATAATTCTCTATAATCATATAATGCTTTAAAAAATTTCATCTGTTTCTCCTTTCCTATGCTGTTTCTTCTATATATTTTTTTATTACTTCATCTGTGTTTCCATCTAGTCTTATAACACCTTTATTAATCCATACTGCTCTGTCACATAATTCTTTTGCTGACTCTAAACCATGTGTTACAAAAACCATTGTTTTTCCTTCTTTTTTAAGTTCTTTCATTTTATTTATACATTTTTCTTGAAAATGTTGGTCTCCAACAGATAAAATTTCATCTACTAATAAAATGTCTGCATCTACATTTATTGCAACGGCAAATGCAAGCCTCATATACATTCCAGAAGAATATGTCCTAACTGGATTATCTATATAGTCTTTCAATTCGGAAAAATCAATTATTTGTTGTAATCTATCATCTATTTGTTTTTTTGTTAATCCAAATATTGAAGCATTGAAATATATATTTTCTCTACCAGAAAAGTCTGGGTGAAAACCTGCTCCTAATTCTAGTAATGATGTTAATTTCCCATTTGTGACAATTTGTCCTTTATTTGGATAAATAATTTTTGTCATTAATTTAAGTAATGTTGATTTTCCACTTCCATTTACACCAATTAGGGCAACAGCTTCACCTTTTTTGATATTTAAATTAATGCCTTTTAATACTTCTCTTACTTCTTTTCTATTTCTTTTCCAAAATAACATTTTTTCTTTTAAACTATTTGCTTTATCTAAATATACATTAAATGTTTTATATACATCTTGTACCTCTATAGCGTATTCTTCTTCTTTCACTATTTTTTTCCTCCTTTTGCAATGTGAATTATATTATATATTATATTCTTAAATTTTGCACCTATTTTGTAAATTATTTTTCCAATAAAAAGTAATATTTTATTAGATTTAAAACTTTCTCTCATCCTTCTTTTAAATGTTTGTCTATCATAAAGAAGATAATATATAAATCTTACAGGTTTGCTGTGATGTTCTAAGTCCGGATTTTTATTATAATTTAAGTATCCATAATCTTTTTGGTTGTTATTATTTTCATGTATATTTATTAATTCACACATAGAACGTTGATTTTTATTTTTTAATTCCTGATTCCATTCTTTAGTCATTCTTACCGGTTCTTTTATTCTTATATCATCTTCAAAATAAATTGCATTAAATATTGATTTGTCTAGATCTTTTGCAGAATTTATATATGCCATAACAGGCAATGAAACATAATATTTTTCATAATATAGTTCATTTATTTCTAAACCAAAAGTATTTACCACATCATTTATAAATTCAATTGCTGCTTTTTGCATAATACTAATTATGAATTCCTCTTGATATGTTTTATTATATTTTTCAAATACCGGTTCTACTTTATTTTCTTTTATATCATATCCTATACATGATGGCGCTAAAGCAGATAACATAGATTCATATGTGAATCCTGTAACAGATGGCTTTCCAGAGAAAAATGTTTCTATATTAAATCCAGCCATATCAGCATGTTTATATGCTTCATCTTGATTTACATTTAAAAAATATGTATCAATTGGCTTTTGGCATAATGATGATAAAAATAACTCTGGCCTTGCACTATACCCAACATCAAAAGTAGCTGACTTTCCTTCATAGTATTTTTCAAAATATGTTTTTAGTTCTTGGAGATTTTTCATATGTTTTTGCTCATCATATAAATTATCAATTACTACTTTAATAAATTTATTAAAATTCATTATATTTTCACACTTTTCATCAAATTCTATGTTATTCCTACTTAAGATTTCCCTTACATCTACATTATCTTTTATACAATCTTTCAAATACTCCAAAATTTCATTTGGTGTATGATTCATTACATTTATACATTCTGGTAATTTATAAAAATCTAGTTTATTTATTATAGTTATTGGCACTAATGCTTTTCTTGATACATACAAATATTTTTCATTTGGTACATCCTTATAAAATTTTTTCATTATCTTATATGCTTCCATTGGTAAGTATCCATCTCTTGCCATAAATACTAGACTTTTGTAACCTTTTTTATTTGTTTTATCCAACAACCATTTCGATATCGCAAAAGTGTACATTCCAAGTACATAATATCCTATTAGATATGGATCTGCATTAAAATCAGAATATTTATTAAAAGCTCTATATGGATTATCAAAATATTTATTCATTGCCATAGCAAACATTGTTCTTATTCCCATAAAGTTCATAGATGCTGCATTATCTCTCCAAAATGGCATATTTTGTACAAACATTTTTGCTAAATAGTTTACTTTTCCCTCATTAAGTGCTACATCTGTTGCTTTTGGAAGATGTATTGCATTTATTCCCATTTTTTTAGGATTTTCTACATCTGACAAGTAGTTATCTCCTATATGTATCATTTCTTCTGGTCTTATTTTTAGCTCATCTAAAATATATTTGAATAATTTGCCAGTAGATTTTGTAAGTCTATATTCTGATGATAAATATAATTTATTATTATCTGTATATCCATTTTTTTTCAATATTTTTTTTATTACATCATTTCCCAAATACATGTCAGATGTAAATATTACCTTTTTCCCCATAGCAAGTGCCAAAGAGTATAACTCATAGCCTATATTTCTTCTTTCACAAAATCTTATTTCATATTCTATTTCTTTGTTTTTTAACTTTTCAAGAATATTCTTATCTATTGCATATTCTTTTTCTATTGTATTATATATTTCATCAATTGTTATTTCTTGACACTTTTCATTTTGTATTTGTTCTCTTGTTAAATTTTCACAATATACTCTTATTTTAGAAAAGTCCATTCCAGATATACCATTGGTATATTCTCTAAAATACTTATTTAATAATATAAATAAATCTTTTGGAATATAAAAAGGTCTTTTTATTATAGTATCAAATATATCAAAACTCACACATTTAATGTTTTTATCACATATTGCTAATTTTATTTTTTCTAAACTATCATCCCATTTTGTAACAACACTATAAAAATATTCTGAATTGTTTATTTTTTTAGCATTTGGACAAAATTTTTCTATTTTTTTATTTGCTTCTTCTTTCTCTTGCTCTGACATTTTAGAGCTTTTCACATATGATTTTTGTTGATTTGCATATAAACATTTCCATTTATTAAATTTAACTTTATATTTTTCATAGACTTTCTCTTCTTTCAAAAAGTCTTCTACAAATCCAAATGAAGTTGTTAAATCTGTTATATTTTTATTAAATTTACTAAATTTCAAATCATTTACTGATGTTGAGGTTTTTTCATGTTTACAGTAAAATATACAATCATTTTCTGTCATAGTAAGTTTTTTTGCATAATAAAATAGTACTGTTGAAAAAGCAAAATCTTCTGTCATTAGTAAATGTGTGTTTATTTTTTTATAATGTTTTTGTGCTTTATCCCATATTTCCTTTTTATATATTTTATTCCATATTATATGCCAATCAAAGGACAATCCTTCTTGTTTAAAATATTCATCCAAACAATTTTCTCCCACTAAATTAAGATGTTTAGCATCAAAAAGATTGTATATTTCTCTTCTTCCATCATCATATTCCAATACCATATTTCCCATGGCTATATCTGAATCATTTTCTTGAATATTTTCCATTAATGTTCTATAATAATCAATTGATACATAATCATCACTATCTAAAAATGCAATATATTCTCCAGTTGCAATACTTGCTCCGGTAATTCTTGCTTGAAATAATCCTTTATTTTTATCATGTTTTATATATTTTATTCTATTATCTTGTTTTTTATATTTTTCCGCAATTTCTTCACAATTTCCCTCTGAGCAATCATTTACTATTATTACTTCTATATTTGAGTATGCTTGCTCTAATAATCTATCTAAACATTTCTCCATATATTTTTCTGCATTATATACAGGTACAATTATAGATAATTTTTTTGAATTTTGTTTCATTTTGCACTCCTTTCACATTGTTTCACATCTTACATTTAATTTATCTATATGTCAAGTTTATTAAACTTATTTTTTTTCTCTAAAAATCTTATTAATTCTCTCAACTATCCTCCATCTTTTGCTATTATAAACTTCTTCTAATTCTTTTTTTATTTGATTTTTTTCCTCTATAATATTCTTTTGTTTTTCTTCCAACTCTTCTTTTTCTATTTTACTTTTTGCTATCAATTCTTCATTTTCTTTATATAATTGTTTTTTCTCAATTTTTATTTTTTCATTTTCTTTTTCAATATTTTGTATCCAATCATATTTTCCTTTTATATCCACATATTGCTGTTCTATTAAATCAACTTGTCCTTCTATTATAGAAAATAAATTTACCCAATTAAAGTTAATTTTTGCACCATCAGGAATATTTATATAATTCTTATAGCAATCTAATTTTTCTATTGCAACATTATAATTATCGTTAACTATACTTTCCTTATTTTCTTCTAATTTTAATAATTGTTTCATACATTCTTCTTTTGTAATAGACTTCATGTTATTCCCTGAAAAATTCTCATCTAAAGCCATATTTATGTTTTCTTTATTTACTAAACCCTTTATTCCATCATATCCTGTAATAATAGCTGGTACCTTCATAGCAATAGCTTCTAATATACACCTATCGACTCCTAATACTAAATCTGCTTTTTTTAAGTAATCTTTAATATTGGTTTTCTTTCCTAAAAAAATAATTGAAAATTCATCTAATGAATCACTATATTTTAAATTATTCTGTTCTAAATATTGAATAATATCCTCTTTTTTTTCTCCATCTCCTATTATATATAATTTAGCATTATTATCATTTTTGAAAATTTCCTGAAAAATCTCAATTCCCTCTATTATAGAATTTTTCTTTTCTTCACTAAATCTTGAAATTATATATATTTCCCTATTTTTATTATTCCCTCTAATTTCTGTATTTATATATTCATTAAAATCTATTCCATTATGAACTACTAGATATTTTTCTTCTTCTATATCATATTCATTCTTGGTTAGTTCTATTGTTTTTGGCGTAATACAAATTATTTTATATGCATTATTGAAATAAATCGGGAATAATACTTTATAAATTGGATACTTCCATTTATAGTACTCCTTTGTATCCCAAACAGTATGTTCATATGCTAAATATGGCACATTAGTTATAAAAGCAGCTAACATTGTATTAGGTACACATTGATATTTATGTATATGAATTTCTGAAATGTTATTTTTTCTTATAATATTAACAATTTTATTTACCTTTTCAAAGTCTATTTTATTTTCTTCCAGATACTCACACTCTATAAAAACTCCTCCAAGTTCCTCAACCCTTTTACTATATTCACCTTTTTTTGCAATTACATAAACATTATGTCCTTTTCCAACAAAGGCTGATATTTGATTTAATATAGCTGTTTCTACCCCGCCTATCCCCATTAAATCATTACATAATAAAATATTTTTCATTTTACCACCTACACATCTTTTTATATTCAAATATATTAGTAATATTATTTTTCATTCATTTCCTTTTTGCCATTATATTCATTAACAAAATACAATGGTCTATTCTTAGTTTCTTTAAATATCCTTCCCAAGTATTCTCCAATTATTCCAAATAGTAGTATTTGAATTCCAGAGAAGAATAATATTAATAAAATTATAGCTTGAAAAGCTTGTACTACAGTATGTGTTACAAAACATTTAGCAATTACATACCCTGTATATATTACAAGCATCATAAATGTCGGAATAGCAAAATATGTTGCAAATTTTAATGGAGATGTTGTAAATGATGTTATTCCATTTATTGCTAAATCTATTAATTTTAGATAATTCCATTTTGTTTTTCCCGCAATTCTTGGTGGTCTTTCAAATAAAACTTCTTTTTTATTATAGCCAATCCAACTAAACATACTTTTTAAGCATCTTTCAGATTCTTTCATTTCCTTTAATGCATTTATACATCTTCTATCTATTAATCTATAATTTCCAGTATCTCTTTGTATTTCAACATTTGTCATTTTTTGTAAGACTTTATAATACATTTTTGATGTAAATTTCTTTAATAAACTTTCACCAGTTCTTCTCTTTCTTCTTGCATATACATCATCATATCCTTCTTCCCAATGTTTAACAAGTTCAGGAATTAGCTCTGGTGGATCTTGTAAATCTGCATCCATAAATATTGCACAATCTCCTGTTACATAATCTAATCCTGCTGCCATTGCAATTTCTTGTCCAAAATTTCTCGAAAAATCAACATAATTGTATCTTTCGTCTTTTTCTCTAAAACTTTTTATGATTTCCAATGACTTATCTTTACTTCCATCATTTATAAATAATATTTCAAAATCATAGTTTTGCATTTGAGCCATGATTTCATTTAATTTTTCATACAAAAATGGTAAAGATTCCTGTTCATTGTATGTAGGAATTATTATAGATATTTTCTTATTCATATATTGAATCCTTTCTTGTTCTTTATTTTTTATTATATTTTTCCTTATTTATTTTTTTATCTTATTATCTTGCATTTTATTTATAATACTTTGTATTCCAATAGATGAGACAGAAATAAGCATTATTACATATGGAAGTGTATATCGTGCTTTCACTAAAATTTTTATATGTATATGCTCTTTTATATTCCTTGCTAATTTTATCACATTTATACCTAAATATTCAAGTTTTTAAACAAAAAAATAAAAGAGAATTCTACATTATTTCCCCTTTATTTTTTATAAAAATCTTCACAAAATAGTTTTTATTTTCTTACTTTTTTCTTATATATTATTTTCAATATATCTCCACGAATCCATACACATATCTTTCAAATTTTTCTCAGCCTTCCAACCAAGCTCTTCTTCTGCCTTTTTAGGGTCTGCATAACAAGTTGCAATATCTCCTGGACGTCTATCTACAATTTTATAATTCACTTTTTTTCCTGTAGCCTCTTCAAATGCCTTTACCATATCTAATACACTATATCCAACTCCAGTACCCAAATTATAAATAAATAGTCCTTCTTTTTCTTTTTCTAATTTTTCTAAAGCCTTAATATGACCTTTAGCTAAATCCACAACATGTATATAATCTCTAACTCCTGTTCCATCATGTGTTTCGTAATCATTTCCAAAAACCGATAATTGCTCAAGTTTTCCTGCTGCAACTCTTACCACATATGGCATAAGATTATTTGGAATTCCTTGTGGTTCTTCTCCAATTAAACCACTCTCATGTGCTCCTACTGGGTTAAAGTATCTTAATATGCATATATTCCAAGAATTATCAGAAACATATAGGTCTTTTAATATTTGCTCTATAAATAATTTTGTTGTTCCATAAGGATTAGTTGTTCCACCTGTTTTACAATCTTCTGTTAATGGTATTCTCTCAGGTTCACCATATACTGTTGCTGATGAGCTAAATATGAATTTTTTGCAGTTATATTTTCTCATTGTTTCTAATAAAACCAGTGCTCCTGATATATTATTTTTATAATATTCTAATGGTTTTTTTACTGATTCTCCTACTGCTTTAAATCCCGCAAAGTTCATAACTGCATCTATTTTATTTTCTTCAAAAACCTTTTCTAATTCTGCCTTGTTTAGGTAATCCATTTCATAAAATTTGAAATCTTTTCCTGTAATTTTTTTTATCTTTTCCAAAATAGTTGGATTACTATTTGAAAAATTATCTATTATTACTATTTCTCTCCCTTTATTTAATAATTCAACAGCTGTGTGACTTCCTATATATCCAGCCCCTCCTGGTAATAAAATTGCCATATCTTATCCCTCCTATTTTTTCAAATTAACAATCATTTTTTCTTTTAAAGATAACTTAAATTCTCTAGGTTCATCTATATCAATTCTTCTATTGTCTAAAACAAATTTTGGATTAATAGATGTAATCTCTTCTAATTTATTTTTTCCAATAATAGCCCTAATTTCACTTAAGGCATCATTTATTTGTGGGTAGACTGTATTTGGCTTGTGAACATCACTTCCTAAAAAATGAACCATATTATTTTCAAGTAATTTTCTAACAATAAGCTGTGCTTTTTCACCATATCTACCTAAAATACTACCAAAATTTGATTGCATAAGCACTCCTTTTTGAATTAAATCATATATTAATTCAGGTTCTTTCTGAACAAAAGAATATCTTTCTGGATGTGCTAAAACTGGAATAAGTTTATATTCTAACATATCATATATAATATCATACATATTCATAGGCTTAGAGTTTAATGGAAATTCAAAAAGTACATAATTAGAATTATTTATACTTGTTGCTTTTCTAGTTTCTAGTAAGTTTATTATATTTTCTGTTATATAAATCTCATTTCCAAGATATAATTTTAAATCTATATTTTTTTTGTATAAATTTTCTGATAGTGCATTTATCCATACTTTTCTTTCTGCTACATTTACTTCATAATATTCTTCCATATAATGCGAAGTTGAAATTATTCCTTCAAACCCTGCATTTTTTGCCTCTTTCAATAATTCAAAAGTTTCTTCTACACTTTTAGAACCATCATCAACATTTGGAAGTATATGTGAATGAAAATCTATCATTTTCATCTTTCTCCTTTAATGTGTTTTTATAATTTCTTTTTTTCGTTATCTAAATATTCATTTATTTGTTTTAAAATATCATTTGTTTTATCTAATGGAACGCTTTCCTTTTTTACAGGCACTTTAGGTTGTTGAGGTTCAAATAAAGGTTCATCATCTTCTCTTAGAAAATCTTTTTCATTAAATGTACTCTCATCTTCTGCACCAAAATCATTTTTAAATATTTCTCTCTCTTTTTGAATTTTTTGCTTACCTGTGTTAGCACCTTTTTTTGATTTTCCTGATAAAATTTTATCTTCGCCATAATAATAATATTTTTCTCCATAACGTTTAGCAGATATAGGAACTTTATTTATTACAACACCTGCTATTTTTCCACCAACATTTTGTATGTTTTTTACAACTCTTTCAAGTGCATCTTTTTTAGTTATTTTATGTGCTGTTACTATAACTGTTGAATCTGCAATTCTTGATAATATAACAGAGTCTGTAACCAATTCACTTGGTGTTCCATCTATTATTATCATATCACATGAACTTTTTAAAGCATCTAATAATCCTATCATTTGTGGAGATACTAAAAGTTCTGATGGGTTTGGTGGTACATTTCCAGCAGTAATTACATATAAATTTTCAACTTCTGTTGCTTGAATATAGTTTCTTACATCTTCTGATAACCTTCCTTTATCATCTATCTCAACCTGTGATAAAAAGTTTGATAACCCAGGTTTTGGAGATAATCCAAATATTGCGTATTGTCTTCCTTTTCTCATATCAGCATCTATTAATACAACTTTTTTACCAGCCTGTGCAAACGTTACAGCTAAATTTGATGCAACCCAGCTTTTTCCTTCACTTGGAAATGTAGATGTTACTAATAAAACCCTCATTTTTTTATTTACATCCATAAATTGTATGTTGGTTCTTAATGTTCTAAAAACTTCTGAAATAGGAGATTTTGGGTTCTTATGTGCTATTACTTCTTTTTTCATTTTTTCTTTCCTCCTTTTTCAATTCCAAAATTTTCTATATATGGGATAGTTACAAGTACTGGTAATCCAACACCTTTTTCTACATCCTCTGGTGTTTTTATTGTTGTATCTAACATATTTGCAATTAATACATACATAACTGCTATTACCATACCAATAAAAGCAAATATTACTATATCTTTGCTATGATGAATATTGGATGGTTCATCTGAAACTTCTGCCTCATCAACTATATAAATATTATTTATATTATATATTTCAGAAACCATATTTGAAAATATTTTTGCTATTTCATTTGCTATCTTAGCTGAATATGCTGCATTTTCGTTAGTTACTGTTATTCTTATTACTTCTGTATCTTCTACCGATTTTACAGTTATATTTTTTCTTAATTCTTCTTCATTTACATCTATATTTAAATTTGATATAACTTGTCTTAATACCTTACTACTTCTTACCAATTCACTATATGTTGACACAAGTTTTGAGTTCAAAGTTACGTCTGTTGTTGTTATTGAATTACTATTATCTTTACCTGTTGATTGTTCTGAACCTGTAAGTACAAGTGTTGTTGCTGAACTATATTTAGGAGTTGTAAAACCATATGTATAAATTATTCCAACCCCTGCTGTTATTAATACTATTACTATTATTTGAAAAATTTTGCTCCAAAATAAGCTTAATAATTCTTTTAAATCTAATTCCTCCATTAAATTCTCCCCTAACTAGTTTTCTGGTGTATATTGATCTTTTTCTCTTTTGGCTTTGCGAATATTTTTTATGGTACCATAAATTATTATTAATATAATTCCTAAACCGAACAATATACTTCCATTTTTTAATATATTTGTTAATATTTCATTTAAAATATTTTTTAGCACATCAGATACGCCATTATTTAATAACATTATTGTATCAATTTTAATTTTAGAGCTTATATATTTTTTTGCTAATGTCAAAATTAATCCATCTATTATAAATGCTGTACCTATTTGTGCAGTAATTCTGTATATCCTTTTTATTGTCAATAATACTAATAGAATTATTGAAACACCAATAATTACTAATATTGCTTTTTTTGCTAAATCCGTATATTTATTTATTTGATTTAACATATTATTTATCTTTTTTTCATAGTTGGTATGTGAAATTGTTGTTTCATATTCTTTACAAATTGTATCAACAAATGCATCTATTGATTTTCGCTGTGTACTGGAAATTTTTCCATTTAAAGAATTATTTATATTTTCATTTAATTTATTTTTTATTTCTTCTGTATCTACCTTTTCATCCATACCATTATATATATTATTTATAATTTTTCTGGTATCTTTTTCTATTTTTTCTTTTGTTACTATATGTTCAAGAACTTCTTCATCAAGTCCTGATTGATGTATGTAATTTTCAAAATTAGACTTTGTTTCTTCATATATTTTTTCATAATAATCTTGCTGTTGTAATTTTGACAAAATATATTCTTTTTTTAGTATAGAAGAAGAAAGTATATTTATTATTACTAATGCAAGTATTGCTAATGCTAAAATTGTAACTATTATGTATTGTATTATTTTTTTTATCACTTTTCTTTCCTCCTAACTTTCTAATTCTGCATATACTACATATCTTTGTGTTGCATATCCAATATTGTTAAATGGATAACATGTGTATACCATTAAAATTTCTTTATCTTTTTGAATAGGAAGTTTGTCTACATCTGTTTCATTTATTAATTGCATATCATATATTTTATATTTATAATTTCCATATGTAGTTGTAACTTCTATTTCATTTCCCTTTTGTAATTCTGAAAATCTTCTAAACATTTTTTTTGAATTATGCCCCATATATATTATTGAGCCACCTTCTCCAGGAAAATAGCTACCACTTGAATGTCCTACTCCTTTTTTTAGGATATCTAAGCTATCTCCATAATATACAGGAAGATCCACATCAATTTTGGGTATTTTTATAGTTGCATATTTTGTTCCATATTCTGGATAGTTTTTTATTTTATTGTTTTCATCTACTACTGTTTCAACAACTTCTTTGCCATTGCTTACACCAATTGATACTTTGCTTATTAATGACATTGTTTCTTCTACTCTAGCCCCAAATAGAAAATAACCTAAGCCTATTAAAATAGCAGTAATAAATAAAGCAACTATTAATTGTATAATAGTTGCTTTTATTGCATTTCTTACTAAATTATGCATTAGCTAATTTCTTTCTAGCAACTGCTATTGAAACTAGGGCTATAACTGCTATTGAAGAAACAACTAAAACTGTATTATTATTTCCTGTGTAAGCAAGTTTTCCACTGTTATTGCTAACAGTTTCGATTAGTTTCCCATCTTTGTATAATTTAACTGAATTAGCTTTGAAAACTAATGTAACATCAACTATGCTTGCAGCTTGGTTAGCTATTGTTTTTAATTCAGCTTTTTTGTCAGCTGATAATTTTGTGTAGTCTGTAACTCCTGCATCTTCCATTACCTTAATAGCTTCTTTTGCTTTTGCTACTATTGCATCAGCTTCTGAATCAGTAACTTTATTGTCTGCTAAATATCTTTCGATTTTAACTTTATCAGCTTTTGTCATTCCATATTTTGCTCCCATATTATATAGAGTTTCAGCTAAATTATCCTTTGTTGCTGCGTGTACTCCTGTTACTGTCATTAATACTAACATTACCGCTAAAATTGAAATTGTTAATAGTTTTTTCATTTTAAATCCTCCTTTTTTTATTATGAGTTAATTATAACATTTAGATTTTATTTGTGCAATAGTTTTTTATAATATTTTTCATTTTATTTCTTTAAATTTTTGATTCTTTATTAATAAAATTGTTCCTAATATTATTGTTATAATTATTACTAATACTATTGCTCTTTGTAACCCTGTTTTAGGTAATATTTCTGATGCTAATGCGTTATTTAATTCGTTCCCTGCAAGGGTTAAGTCATCATCTTCTTCATCTGTATCATAGTCTATGTCATCGTCATCATTATCTGAGCTATAATCATCATATTGGTCATCTTCGTCATCGTCATCACCACTATTATCATTATTGAAATCAGAACCTGAATCATAGTTTGAATCATCAACGTCATTGTTATTTTTGTTATTATTTACATTACTATTATTGTTGCTATTATTGTTGCCATCATCTTCACTATTGTTGCTATCGTTATAATCATTTTTATTTGATATACTTTTTACTTTTATATTTAATGTCATTTTTTGTCCATTCACATCTTTTATTTGTATACTTTCAGTTTGATTTGATGTATATATTTTGGTTAATGATAATTTATCATCTGATAATGTCCAACCTGTAAGCTTTTGAAGTTCATTATTTGCTGTTATTGTAACTCTAACCCCATTATCTACATTTACATAATTTACTTGAGTTTGTAATGGCTCAATTGTTGCTATATCTGTCACTTTTATATTAACTGGTGTTACATTTCCTGCTAAATCCATTACTATTACATTTTCGCCCTCATCTTTAGTATTTTCTGTATATGTTTTTGTAAGTGTTGTTCCATCTTCAGACAAATCCCATCCTGATACCTTTTTTATTTGTTCATCAGCTACTATTGTTACAGTATTACTTTTCTCATCTGAAGATAATCTTTTTGATGTTGTTACATGTGGTGCAATCTTGTCGATATTATTTACATTTACCTCTACTTCTTTTATATTTCCAATCGAATCTTGTACAGTTACTTTTTCTGTAGTATTTTCTGTATATGTTTTTGTTAATGTTTTTTTATTAACAGCCAACACCCATTTTTCATCTTCATTTTTTTCTAATGTTCCGTTTAAAGCTGTTATTTTAACTATAACATCCCTATTTGTTGGGGTAGTATCTGAATAGCTTACCTCTAAAGAAATATCGTCCATTAAGAAATATGATATTTCGTTTTCCTTTGCGTATTCTATTACAGTGTTTGCGTCTTTATATGTATATATATTTATTTTGTTTAATGTACAATTTTTAAATATATCCTTGCCAAATGTTTTTACTGTTTTAGGTATTTTTATATTTGTTAAATTTGTACAATTTTTAAATGCTTCATCACCTATATTTTTTATCCCGTCATATATAACTACTTGTTTTATATATTTTTCTATACCTTGCCATGGTGCTGGATTCTCAGTTGTAAAATTCTTCATTTTTCCATTACCACATATTCTTAAAATTCCACTAGATGAAATTGTAGCCTTAACACTATCATTTTCATCTTGTGATATGTCCCATTCTCCTGAGTCTGTATCTGAATTAATAGCTATAGCTATTTTTTGTTTTCCATCTTCTGTTTGGTATTCAAACACAAATGCATTTTCATTTTTAAATGTGTAAACATTACTTCCATTATTATTTGTTACGTTTTCTGAATCTGCTATGTTTAATACTGCTACTTTCGTTTTATTTATTGTTGCATATGATATTGTTCCTGACTCTATTATATTAATTGTCATTCCCTGTAGCTTTCCTGTTTCTATTTTCACTTTATGTTCTACATTTTCACTGAAATCAACTGTTATTTTGCTATTTTGTAAATCAATTTCACAACCTGTAAGTTCAATATCACTTGCATAGAATGCATCATTTATATTAAGTATTCTTTTTAAAAACCTTGGCATTTCTGCATTTTCATCTGAATTTGTCTGTACTGCAATATTTGTACTTGAAAGATTAAATGCATTCTCTCCTATTTCTACACCATCTGTTGGAAAATTTAAAACATTTAAATTTAAACAACCTGAAAAAGCATCATCGCCAATTTTCCTGACTGTTCCAGGAATAATTATATTTTTTAATGAATGACATTGCTGAAAAGCTGCATTTCCTATTGTTGTTATACTGTTTGATAATTTTACACTTTCAATATTAACGTTTAGCCAAAAGGCTTTGTTACCAACATTTGTTACCCCATTTTCAAAAATAATGTAATTAAGATTTTTCTCTATATTTTCTTTTTGCCATGGTGCTTCCTCTGTGTCAAAATCTTTCATTTTTCCATTACCACTTATTGTTAATGTTCCTGTTTCTGAGTCAAATTCTGCTGTTACATTGTCTGCTGTTGTTGCTCCTACTGAATAAGTTGTAGTTGTTCCCTCAGCTTTGCTTTGTGCCATTTCTTGTATCTGCTGTACTATTATTTCAGTTGTTCCTGTTTGTTTTAAAATTATTATGATTATTATGCTTATTAAAATCACTAAGTGTGATATGTTAAATGATATACTTTTTTTATTTTTTGACATTTCTTTCACTTCTTTCGTTTACTTTTTCTCTAATTTTAATATAGCATAATATCTTCTTGTTTTCAATATTGAGTGTAAAATGTTACATAATTGTATTATTTTTGTAATATTGTTGTAATATTAGCTTATTTTATTTTTTATTATATTTATTCCCTCTAATATCAATTCATCTTTAACTAGTGCAAGTACTGCAAAATAAATTGCTCCAAC
Organism: uncultured Clostridium sp.; assembly: GCA_900553125.1. GTDB lineage: Bacteria > Bacillota > Clostridia > TANB77 > CAG-508 > CAG-269. The sequence goes on from USCB01000017.1 coordinate 30,283, forward strand.
CTGTCAAATTAGAAAAGCTATTCTTTTTTAATTATTTCCTATTGATATTTATTGTCGCTTTTAACAATGTATTTATTGCTAATGGGACTACAGTTCCAGCAATTGTAAGTAAAATCCAATACTTGTTATCGTATACTGGAACAATAGATAATTTTTCTATTTCAACATTGTTACATAATATTTCTATTAAAGTAACTAATTTAAATGAAGTTATATGCAAACACAATATTGGTATAGTATTCCTTCCCACAAAAGAAAGATACATTGCTATTTTTTTTATTTTACTAATTAGATTTGCTAATAAGTACATCATAATAAAGCCAAATATTGAAGCAGAAATATATATTAATGGATTATATATTTGATTTTGCATAACGCGTATAACATATTCTCCCAAAATATTATTTAAAACTAATAAATATCCTATGCAAAAACCAAATAAAACTAATTTTGATTGTTCTTTATTAAATTTATTCAGTCTTATATAGTTCCCTATATGTCCAACATAGAATAAAATAAATGAACTGCATATTGTACCAATTTGATAAATATTAAAATCAATTTTATTTAAAATAAATCCAATTAATGAAAGCAAAACAGAAATGATTCCTAATATGGCAATTTTATTTTCTTTATTTCTTAATAAATAACCCACGATTCCATATACAACCGAAATGAAAAATAATGATTGCAAAAACCAAGTCGAATCTGTAAGGTCTGTTCTGCCATAAAAAACTAATGTCAAAGCAATTTTTTTTATCATTGTAAATAGCGAAAAATAATTACTTGTAAAATTAATTCTAAACAAGAAATTATTGCATATTATAAAAAATATATTATACAAAACAAAAGGAACATATAATCCTTTAATTTTTCTCTTAATATAATTAATAAGTTCTTTCTTACTTTCAACCTTTTTGAAATCAAAAAAATATCCTGATATTATAAAAAAGCATCCCATATGAAATAAAAATACAAAATCATGTCCAAAAAATTGAGTATGACCCATTACCATTAAAATAATTAATAATCCTTTTAGTACATCATAAGTTTTGTTTCGTTCCATAAAACTATCCTTTCATCAATTTTATTTTATTTTTTACTTTAAAATATATATTTTCAATTATATCTTTATTAAGCAAATATGAAATTATTGACATTATTAATAAAGAAAGAATGTTACTATATAAATAATTCACAAAATACAAACATGTTGTAAATATAAATAATAAAAATAATATTAATATATTTTTTATATTAACTTTTAAATCTACGTATTTTTTTACATCATATAATCTGTATACTGAAACAATTAAATATGATACTACTGTGGATATAACTGCAGCCCAAATGCCAATTATCTTTATAAAGATTAAATTAATAAAGATATTTAATATAGCTGCCCAAGCAGATGTTTTTGCCATTTCAGATGATTTCTTCTTTCCTATGTAAATTGCACTTAACATTCCCATTATAATATTAAAAAAAGATCCTAATATAAGAAAAGGTATATATTTATATGCATCAATGTAGTTCTCACCAATTAATATATTAAACACAAAAGGCATAACACAAATTATAGCTATACAGCCACATGCAAAAAAACATATGATGTTATTAAATGTATTTGATAAATATTCATTGGCATCGGAGTCATTTATATGTAAAGAAACTGCCTCCGTCCAAGATAAATTAAAAATATTGTATAAAGTAACTATTACTCCAGAAAATTTTGCAGCAACAGAGTATATTCCATTTGCTGCAGCACCCAAAATCCATGTTATTACGCTTCTATCAGAAACACTAATAATCCACCAACAAATACTATTAGGTATCATAGGGATTGAATATTTCAATAGTATTTTTAATAATGTTTTATCATATTCATACTTAAAAACAATCCTATATAATTTAAGTTTAAAAGACAAATAAATAACACATAACATATTTGATATAATCATTGCTAACAAAATACCAGCAATGCCCTTTTTTAAAAAAACAACTAAAAGTATACTAATTAAAGCATTTGATACACCTGCTATAAAACTTGCTATTGAATAATTAAGATTATCTCCCAAACCACGAGCAAATTGTAATAACATATTCGCAAACATCGTAATAATTAATATAATTATCAAATGGACAGCATATCTATAATTTATAATAAAATATAATGGTATAAAAATAATTATACATATAATAGATATAATAGATAATATTAGTAATGTATTACAAATAATTTCACCTTGTTCTTCTTCTTTTTTTCTTGCTTCTAATAAATATCTAAAAGCCGCATACTCTAATTGCAATGATATTAAAGGAGCAAATAGATTAATATATGTAATAATCAAATCCACTTTGCCATATTCAGTTGTACTTAAAAAAATAGTATAAATTGGTAATAAAAGAAATGTTATAAGTTGCGTACTTACTTTTCCTATTAAAATAATAAACGTATTTTTTATTAACTCTTTATTTCTATTCATTAATACTTTCCTCTCCATACTCATTATATATATATCCATAGAAGGTTTCCTTATTATTCAATGTTTTCAAAAATTTGTGAGACTTATATGATAACTTTTGAAAAGGCATATTCTTTAAATATATATTATATAAATTTTCGTCAAAATAGTCGTCAATTCTCTCATTTAATTTAGATTCAAAACCATGATCATTTACAGGTAACTCATCAAACATTCTTTTTACATTTGGAAATTCCTTATATGCCATATCAACCAACAAATTAGTTAAATAATAATCTACCGGAGCATTAAACTTTTTATGATAATATGATAATGCATCATATAAAAAATTAATTAAGAAATTATCGTTATCTGCTTTAACTAAATGAATAGCAAATCTACCTTGTAACAAATAATTTCCAAAATGTAATTCTGCCATGTCAGATTTTTTAGTATAAAAATTGTAATTACCGCAAATATTTTCTATATTTTCTGTAACAAGAACTGTTGAATCAATCCAAAATCCACCATACTGCGACAAAAGAGCAATTCTTATAAAATCAGAATATAATGCCATCGATATTTTATTTTGTTCAAATTTATTTTTTATATGTTCAGGAATGGAAATATATTTTTCAATATTATCCAGTGTTATAACTCTAATTTCTTGATTCGCTCCTATATTTCTTTTCAAAGAATTATAACAGCATTTTACAATTTCTGGAGCATTCTCAATACCTTGAAACCAACAAAACCAAATTGGAAATTTATCAAAATGCGCTTTATTTTCTTTAAATAGTGATATTTTTTTTGAATTATTTTTATATTTTTTAATAATTCGTTTTAACTTATTTTTTAGAAACTTTTCTTTTCCATATTTCAATCTAGCAAAGTCCGTCGTGGTATCTTGAAATTTATATTTCATCCCATATAATGCATAGTCAAGGCCAATTCCCTTTATAAAATATAATATTTTGTTAATTTTTGACTTTTTCATTTTATTCTCCTTTTTTATTCAAACTAATTGCAAAAGGAACTATACACGAAATTATATATATATATAACAACTCAATTCCATATAATGGGGTACTGCTTACTCCAATTAATATTACAAATAGTTGTATAGCAAATGAAATAATTAATTCTTCTCTATAATTGCTATAAAATTCTTGTTTCTGCATTTTATACGATTTTAATGCAGACTTAATCATATAAAATAATATAATAATTGTACCTACTATTCCAGTTTCACATAAAAGTTGTAAATATGTATTATGTACATTTAATAATTGTGCAGAATTATAATACGTACTATAATAATACTTAAAGTTTCCCCATCCAATTCCAAAGAAAGTGTGTTCATTAAATAATTTTAATGCATAATTATATAATTGTTCTCTACCATTCAGAACATCTGTTGAATTAAATAATCTATCACATACTAATGCAACACTCGGAATAAAATTTGATACAATTATAAGTACAGTTCCTGTAATAATACCTCCCAATGATAATTTAAATATCTTGTTTGGAATTTTAGATTTATTTGCAAACAAATACTCAACAATAACCGTTATAATTCCAAAGACTAGAGGACCTCTTTTACCAGTCATAAAAATTGCCAATAAAATTACAAGCAACATAATTAAGTCCGTTTTTTTAAATCTTTTTTTTGCAATACATTTTGAAAACAAAACTATAAATCCTAATGTTAAATAATTAGAATTTGAACCATAATTTCCTGTAAATCCTGCATTCATATTGCCATGAATTTGATTAATTAAATCAGCATATCCAGATGAATTTCTGAATATTGGTAAAAATAATTTTTCATACAAACTTGGAAATAAAAAAACAAAGTATGTTCCGATTACATGTTCTAATGTAAAATAACTTACCATTTTATATGGTATCTTTATCCATCTATCCGAGTTTTGCAATATTACCATCAAAAAAAACACTAGCAAATACAATGTACATGATAAAAAATTATCAATTAATTGCTTATTTCTAAATATATAAATTATAAATATTAAAAATACTGAAAATATATACATCATATTTTTTTTTGTATAATTATTATTTTTCAATTGCATAACAAATATTAGTCCCATAACTAATATTGCTATTGAAATCACTATATAATTAGGTATAAAATAACCATATAAAGTCACATTATATGAAATAAACAAAATAATGAAAAACAAGAATTCAAATATTTTATCTATAGTAATTTTCATTTAATTTTTCCTCCAATAACTTTTGTAATATATTTAAGTGATTTGTTTCTTTCATCCTCAAGTTTTTTTTCTATATTTTTATAATCTATTTTATCTTTTATGATTTCTTTTAAATTTTCGACATCATAAATTATTCTGTTTTCTAGTCCTAATTTATTTAGCAAACTAATTATTCTTTCAGGACGTTTGGATGGTAACATCACAAAAAATTCTTTTTTGTAAATTATAGAAAATACTGTACCATGAAAAGAATTTGTTAATATATATTTGGAAGATTTAAAATAGTTTAAAAATTCCAATGGTCCTGAGGTCGCAATACTTTTAATACTATCTATGCCAAATTTTTGTTTAGAAAATGTATATATTTTTTCTAATTTTTTTTCTTTTCTGATAAAATTGCTCAATTGAGCAATTTTATCATTCTTTCCAAGAATATACAAAAGTAAACAATTTTGATTATTTATTACAGTCGTTTTGGTATTCCAATATTCAGTTCTTAAAAGTAATGTAGGATCGACATTTAATTCTGCCTTAATATTATTGGAAAGTAATTTATTATAAGTGGTTTCTTCTCTTACAGAAATAGCTTCAAAATCACTACTATTTTTGATTATTCTATTTATATCATTTATTTTATCATCTCCAGTACTTGCTGCATAAGATATTTTTTTTACATTAATGTTCTCTAAAAAATATACATCTGCTTCATTTTCTGTTATTTCAGAGTTCCATACTTGATCACTACCAATTATTACATAATCATATTTTTCTTCACATAGTTTTTTTAACTCATCATAGCTTTTTACATCATTTGTCAAAATAAGATTATTTTTAATAAAATTATTATATCTCTTTTTTCTTATATAATTAAAAGGTAATGTTAAAACTGACTTAATTAAATTTGACATAGATGAAAATTTAATTAATTTATTATTTTTACCTATATGTTTACTTTTATAGTTTATTACTTCTACTTCATAATTATAAGCCTTCAAAAAATCTTGCAATGCCATACATTGTAATACTCCTCCATAATTTATTACATTATGAAATGTTAATATACCAATTTTTTTCATTATTAATTATTCCTTTCTATCAATAGTAATTCTAATATTTTTTGTTTTTTATATTCCTTTGTTTTATTCTAAAAACTAAATTGGGAAAAAATATAAACAATGCTAATTTCATTCTTTTTTTAATACTTATATTTTTAGAAAAAAGTATTTTTAAGCTTTTTTTATCATATATTTTTACTCTAGAAATATTTTTACTGAATTTTATTGTATTATATTTGTTTCTTGCGTACCCCTCACACTGATAGTATAGAGCATTGTATTCAATAAAATTTCTTATATCAGTTTTAATGCAAATACTTTCCAATATTTGATATGCCTCTAATATTGAGAACCACTTTAGATTATTTTTTTTATTAAAAGAACTTGATGTACTTTGAAAATATGCATATCCTATGTATTCACATTTTTTAATATTATTAATATATTTTGAATATTCCATATTGAATAATAAATCTTCACATACAGAAATTTCTTTATTAAAAAATATTTCTTTATCTTTTATTAGTTTTAATTTATATACTTTATTCCATAAAAAGCCATCATCTTCAACTAAAACTTTTCTTTCAAATTCGCTAGTGTTAATAATTGTATTTCTAATTTTTTCTTCTTCATTA